>NZ_BJKJ01000007.1:0-193347 GCF_006538305.1 Alteromonas sp. KUL17 | reverse complement strand
AGATACTTTACGCTGTTAAGAGCGCAAGGCGCTTAACGCTTTGGCTTATGCAAAGTTGCTGCTTGCGAATTCCCAGTTAACCAGCGCCCAGAAGTTTTCTAGGTACTTAGGACGCGCATTGCGGTAGTCGATGTAGTAAGCGTGTTCCCAAAGGTCAACAGTAAGCACTGGCGTAAGGTCGTCGCCAGAAATAGGCGTTTGCGCGTTGCTTGTGTTAACGATATCTAGGCTGCCGTCTGCAGTTTTAACTAACCACGTCCAGCTTGAACCGAAGTTGTTAACCGCTTTATCGTTAAATGCTGCTTGGAAGTCTGCAAATGAGCCCCACTTCGCGTTGATAGCTTCTGCTAGCGCGCCTGTTGGCTCACCGCCGCCATTCGGGCTTAGACAGTGCCAGTAGAACGTGTGGTTCCATACCTGCGCTGCGTTATTGAAAACACCGCCATCAGAAGATTTGATGATTTCTTCTAGGCTTTTGTTTTCCATGTCAGTACCTTCAACTAGGCCGTTAAGCTTAGTTACATAAGTAGCGTGGTGCTTGCCATAGTGGTACTCAAGCGTTTCAGCAGAAATATGCGGTTCTAGTGCATTTTGTTCGTATGGTAATGCTGGTAATTCAAAAGCCATGACGGTCTCCATGTTGGTTTAGTATTGTAGTCTAAAGCCCACTTATCTTCGCCTGTTCAATAAGTGCATATTAATTCTATGTTCAATATACTGCTTTAGACGCTAAAGCATATCCCAAATGTGGGGATAAAGTCCTATAACTCAATGACAAAAATGTGAATTTTTTTTCAAAAGTTAAAATGTGACACTAATTTGTATTGCAATGTATGGGTAGATAACGATTCAGAGGTTGAAAAGATCAATTCAGCTATGGGTAATTAAACATAAAATTATGATACCCTTTCCCTTGATAAATCATTCATGCATTCCCATCTAACTGGGAATACACTTTTGTGCTCAGAGGAATCAAATGGATAATACTGAAAATCAATCAACGCTAGATAGAATCAAGCAGCAAATCGAAGAAAACCCAATTTTGTTGTATATGAAGGGTTCTCCTAAACTACCTAGCTGTGGCTTTTCTTCACAAGCATCGCAAGCGTTGATGTCATGTGGCGAACCATTTGCTTATGTAGATATTCTTCAAAACCCAGACATCCGCGCAGAACTACCAAAATATGCAAACTGGCCGACATTCCCGCAACTATGGGTTGAAGGTGAGCTTGTAGGCGGTTGCGATATCATTATTGAAATGTTCCAACAAAATGAGCTTCAGCCGCTTATTAAAGAAACGGCTGCAAAGTACAAAGAAGCAGAGTAAATCTTGTTTCCATGTACAAACCTTTAGGTTTGTAAAAAACGATTTAAAAGCCGGCTTATAGTCGGCTTTTTTTATTAAAACCCGCCAAAAATCCCGCACTTTTATTCCCGTAAAAGTTATACAGACAGGTCAGAAATTAAAATCCTCTACGGAGTGAAAAAATATTTTTATTTTTCGAAAAAGGTTTGTTTTTTAATATCTTGCGTTCTCTAAAAAACACCACCTGACCGCAAATGAGTCAGTGTTGAAGGTAAAAAGCAACAACTACTCTGAGCATTTTTTTAATTTTTTTAAAACGCTGAAGGTGTCTTAGAGAAACTCCGGGAAACCACCATGAATACAACCTTGTCTTTATTGACCAAAAACGTGCGTGGCGTATTAGCTGCATCAGCTGCGTTTTCAGTAATGGCCGTTGCACCTGTTTATGCGCAAGAAGCTGAAGAGAGTGCCAAGGCCAAAGATTCTGAACAAATTGCGGTAGTTGGTTCACGTGCAGCGCCTCGCTCGGTCGCTGACTCAGCGGTGCCAATTGATATTATTTCTGACGAAGAGTTTAAGCAGCAGGGTGCCACTGATATGGTATCTATGATGCAGACTGTTGTTCCATCTTTTAACGTAAACGACCAGCCTATCAACGATGCTTCAACACTTGTTCGTCCTGCTAATCTTCGCGGTATGGCATCGGATCATACGCTAGTACTTGTAAACGGTAAACGTCGCCACCGTTCTGCAGTTATCACTTTCCTAGGTGGCGGTCTTTCAGACGGTGCACAAGGCCCTGATATTTCTGTTATACCTGCGGCGGCACTTAAACAGGTGGAAGTCCTACGTGATGGTGCTGCAGCGCAATATGGTTCAGATGCAATTGCGGGTGTAATTAACTTCGTACTTAACGATGCATCAGAAGGCGGTTCGTTTGAAGCCCGTTACGGCTCTTTCTACGAAGGCGATGGCGACATGATTCAGTTGTCAGGTAACGTGGGTCTACCGCTATCTGACAAAGGTTTCATCAATCTTTCGGCTGAATATCGTACTGCCGATGACACGTCTCGCAGTGTACAGCGTGACGATGCTGCTGCACTGATAGCAGCGGGTAATACCTTTGTCGCAGATCCTGCGCACATTTGGGGTTCGCCTGAAATTAAACACGACATTAAACTTTTCGCTAATGCGGGCATTGAGCTTTCTGCTACCTCGGAAGCTTACATGTTTGGTAACTATGCTGAGCGCGAAGTTGAAGGAGGGTTCTACGTCCGTAACCCCCATAACCGTGGTGGTGTGAACGACGGTGGATTTGAGGAAGCCGATGTTAATGGTGACGGCGTTCTTACAAGAAATGAAGACGGTGATGTCAATGAAGGTTACCAGTTGCTACTTGTAGGCGACTTAACGGGTAACATGACAGGTAACTGTCCTACGGGAAAACGCGCAGGGGAAATAATTAACGGCAATACGAGCTACCAAGGTTATAATGTATTAGACAACTCTTCCTATATAAACCAAGTAGCAAACAACCCAGACTGTTTCGCATTTAATGAAATGTTGCCTGGTGGTTTTACGCCTCGTTTCGGCGGTACGGTTACGGATATGTCACTTGTCTTCGGTACGAAAGGCGAGCTTGACCATGATATTACCTACGACGTAAGTTTGAACCTTGGTCAGAACGAGGTGGACTTTGCTATTAGCAACACCATCAATCCGTCGTTAGGCCCAGAAACACCAACAGAATTTAGCCCAGGTCGCTATACGCAGTCTGAGCAAACCCTTGATATTGATTTCACTAAGCCGTTCGATGTTGGTTTATATGGACCACTATTCGTGGCAACTGGTTTCCAATATCGCAACGAAAGTTATGAGAGCTTTGCAGGTGATACTGCCTCTTATTAAATAGGTCCGTTGGCGAAACAGGGCTTTGGCATTGGCTCAAATGGTTTCCCTGGCTTGGTGGCCAATAGCCAAGGCCGTGTTTCCCGCAACAACATCGCATTGTATATTGATGCAGAAGCCTACATCACAGAAAACTTCATGCTAGCCGGAGCGCTACGATACGAAGATTTCTCTGATTTTGGCAATACAACCAAAGGTAAGATTGCTTTCCGTTGGCAAGCTCTTGAGAACATTGCTTTCCGTGGTGCGTTCTCTACAGGCTTTAAAGCACCTACCCTTGGTCAAAGCAACGTGCGTAACGTAACTACCGCGTTTGGTACAGGTGGTGAGCTTATTGACCGTGCAACGCTACCTCCGACAGATCCAGTGTCTCAACTTAAAGGTGGTGAGCAGTTAACGCCTGAAGAGTCAGAAAGTATCACGTTTGGTGTGGTAGCCGATTTCGATAATGGTCTATTCATTACCGCAGACTACTACAACATCGAGCTGACTGACCGTATCAGTACAGCGTCTGGTATCGAGCTAACAGAAGATGATATTGCAGCACTACTTGCGCAAGGTATTAACGATGCGTCAAGCTTCCAAGAGATAAGCTTTTTCACAAACGACTTTCACACCACCACCGAAGGTCTTGATGTAGTAGCCAACTATTCAATGGAGATGATGGGTGGCGAAACTAAGTTCTCGCTAGCTTATAACTGGACGTCGACAGAAGTAGACCGGGCATCAGATAATATTTCCGCTGAGCGTATTCGCATGCTGGAAGATAACCTACCTGCGGTTCGTTACAGTGCTACAGCGAATCACACGAATGGTGACTGGCGCTTCCTTGCTCGTATGAACTATTACGGCAGTATCTTTGAGGACCACTTAGACTCTGCTCTTCCAATTGATAATGTAGGTTCAGAGATTACCGTAGACCTCGAAGTAGCGTACAACGTCACTGAGCAGTTAACGGTAACGGTAGGTGCGAAAAATGCATTTGATGAATACCCTGATGAAAATACGCAGTTTGCCGATATTGCAGGTTCGTTGTATCCAACAACATCACCAATTGGTATTAACGGTGGCTTCTACTACCTAAGAGGTGTTTACACTTTTTAATAGGTAAGCAATTACCTATAAACCAAACTTTCACTTAATGTTTCAAAGTTAAGGGCATTAGCCCCCTTTTATTTTATTAGGTGAAAAAGAACGAAAAAGCAGGCATTATTGATGCCAATGTAAGCAATTCGAAACATACAACATTTAATATTATGACGAGAAAGTCGACAGTAGCTGAAACCTTCTTAAAATACCGCTCAAAGCTAATGCGCGCGGTAGGTTCTATTGTTGGCGCCGACGACATTGAAGACATCGTGCAAGAAGCTTTTATTAAAAGCTACGAAGCAGAGTTAAAACAAGAAATACAGTATGAGCGTACCTATATGCTCAAGACAGCGCGTAATCTAGCGCTGAACCATGTTGCGAAAGCTGAAAACAAAAATAAGCAGCAGCTCGATGACATGGATATTTTGCCTTACGAGCTTGTAGGGCACAGTTTAGAAAAAAATGTAGAAAGCAAAGAGCGTTTTATTCATTTTTGCCGAGCGACAGATACATTGTCTGCTGATGTAAAACGCGTATTTTTGCTGAAAAAAGTATATGGCATGCGACAAAAAGAGATTGCAGAGCTTTTGGGGCTAAGCGAAAGCACCGTTGAGAAGCATGTCGCCAAAGGTTTAATGATGTGCTCTAGGTACTTAGCCGAGCTGTCAAAGGACAGTGCATCCCCCCGTGCCACTGCTAACGCGACTCAGGACATAAGCCGTAGTTAACATGAATAATATTCGCCAGTTTTCAAGCAAAGAAGATATCCAAGAGCAAGCATGCTTATGGATAAGCCGTCTCGATCGCGGCTTAAACAGTGACGAAAAGACGGAGTTAGACGCCTGGTTGTCGGAAAGTAATGCGCATCGCCAAGCTTTGCTCGACGCCGCTAGCTTGTGGGACGACATGTCGGTATTAAATGAATTGAGCGGTTTATTCCCGCAGCCTACCTCACGTCAGTCGTCGAAAAAACGCGATATGCCTAAAACAGCGGTTTGGGGCATTGCGGCCACATTTTTAGTGATGGCAATCGCTGTTGGGGTAGTGGTTCAGCGCACGTGGCTAAATAGCACCCCTGAATTCGCAGCGGTATCACAAAAGGTACAAACCGGTGTTGGCGAACAGAAAAACGTGACGTTAGCCGAAGGCTCTAAACTTCATCTAAATACAAACTCTGTCGTTACCGTAGACTTCTCATCAACGGCGCGCAATATCGTTTTATTGAAAGGGGAGGCACACTTTGAAGTGGCTCACGACACGTCCCGCCCGTTCTCTGTGACTGCAGGCAACAACACCGTTTCCGCTGTTGGAACTGCTTTTAATATGCAATATGTGGATGATAATGCGTTTGAGTTAGTGGTTACCGACGGAAAGGTATTGGTGAAAGATCGCTTTAAGGCTTCATCCTCAAATGAATCGCTCTTCACTAAACGTCCTGTTGCTGAAGAAGGGCTTCTCATGTTCGCAGGTGAAAAAGCCACAGTGCAAGGTAAAGTGGAAGCCCGTGAAAGCATGTCTCAAAATGACATTGACGACGATTTAGCGTGGCAACAAGGTATGATTGTATTTAAAGGTGAACCGCTAGAGGCCGTATTAGCTGAGATTGGGCGCTATACACCCGTTCGCTTTAACATTTCGGATGAAAGTCTGCGCAAGCGACGTGTAGCGGGCTACTTTAAGGTAGGCGATATAGACGGTTTGTTGTCAGCACTTAAGAGCAGCTTTAATATCAATTACGAGAAAGTCACAGAAACAAGTATTGAGCTTAAGCTAGCGAAAAGTTAAATATTTCTGAAAGATAGGTGCTTTCTACTATTCTTAGTTGGCATCAATTTCTTTAATGTGACAATATAATTAAAATAATAAGCACATCGATTTTATATCTTGCAATACAGCAATTTTGCGATAAGCAGGCAAACCAAAAAGGCAATAGAAAAGCTGCATGCCCTCGCGTGTTCGGCCCAATGCCTTTCGCAAAAAAGAATGTGCAAATTCTCCCGTATTTTGTCCCTCTAGGCACTACACATAGCGTCCGGCTTTTTTCTTTTCATAGCGCCAACGCTTCATGCACAAACAGACAGCCCGTCGCAATCACACGACCAAACCGAACCAAAATTGGGTGCTTACAGCTTTTCAATACCCGCACAAAATGCTAATGAAGCGCTAACCGAACTAGCTAAACAGGCAAATACCACATTGCTTTTTCCTTTTGATTTAGCAAAAAAAGTGAAAACAAACGCATTGGAAGGTACGTTCACACTGAATGAAGCGCTGGCACAGCTTCTTGAAGGAACAGAATTGGCGGTAGTAACTGATGAAAGCGGTGCGGTAAGTATTCGTTCTCGTTCATCGTTAGTGGCGAAGGAAACACAGCCACAAGATACCGAAAAGAAAACAGACGAGGGAGGCAATGGACTTGAAAAAATTGCGGTCGTCGGTACTCGTAACTCGCCTCGAAGTGCTGTTGACTCACCAGTTCCTTTGGATGTGATTGGTTCTGAAACCCTCAACTCACAGGGGAATTCAGACGTGCTTTCTATGTTAAGCGTGATGGTTCCTTCGTTAAACGTAAACGATCAGCCCATCAATGATGCCAGTAGCCTGGTAAGGCCGGCGAACCTTAGAGGCATGTCCTCGGATCACACACTTTTGCTGCTTAACGGAAAGCGACGCCATCGCTCTGCGGTAATCACGTTTTTAGGCGGAGGTTTATCTGACGGTGCACAAGGGCCTGATATATCGGTTATTCCCGCCTATGCGTTAAAGCAAGTCGAAGTATTGCGAGATGGTGCAGCAGCCCAGTATGGCTCAGACGCCATTGCAGGCGTGATTAACTTCGTACTTAAGGATGCTCGTGAAGGAGGGCATGTTGCGCTGAAAGTTGGCGGATACAGTGAAGGCGACGGCGAACTGTTTCAAGTGCAGTTGAATAAAGGCTTTGCTATTGGAGAAAACGGCTTTTTAAATGCAACGGCAGAGTATCGTCAGCAAAATGGCACGTCGCGCTCTGTACAGCGGATTGATGCGCAGAACTTGATTGACCAAGGGAATGTGTTCATCGCGTCACCGTCCCAAGTATGGGGAGCGCTTGATATTAACGAAGATCTTAAACTTGCGCTAAATGCAGGCGCAGACATTTCGTCTAAATCACAATTTTACAGCTTTGCCACTGCAGCAAGAAGAGAAATAAACGGTGGCTTTTACTTTCGAAATCCGCAAACCCGAGAAGGGAGGGTCAGCCGTACCGACCCAAATACAGGGGAAAGTCGTCTGATTGTAGCCGATCTCGATGGATTGGAAAGTGGAATTGCTTGCCATTCTATAACCTTGTCCAGCAATAGTGTATTGCTGGACCCCACGTATCAACTTATTGCAGATAACACAACGGCGCTTGGTGCCAACTGTTTTGCTTTCAACGAGTGGTTCCCTGGCGGTTTCACACCAAAATTTGGGGGGACGATAACGGACGCTTCTGTTGCGATGGGCGTTAAACATGAGTTACCTAATGGCTGGGCGATGGATGCCAGTGCGACATTGGGCTACAGTGACATCGAGTACACCATCTCCAATACAGTTAATCCATCGTTAGGGCCACAAACGCCAACGTCGTTTTCGCCCGGTGGTGTGTCGCAAGTAGAGCGAACGCTTAACTTAGATTTTAACAAACTCATTCAAACTATTTTCGACGATCCGGTTAGCATTGCCGTGGGCTTAGCATGGCGCAAAGAAACCTATTTTCAAAAGTCCGGCGATGAAGCGTCATATATTGCAGGCCCTTTCGCTCTAGAGCCGCCACTTGGGTTGAACCAAGGCTTTTTCATCGGTTCCAACGGTTTTCCGGGGTATCAGCCTCAAAGTGCTGGGCACTGGAGCAGAAGCAATTGGGCCGTGTACGCCGATTTGGAATTTTATGTTACCGAAGCATGGTAGTTTGGCGTGGCCACACGTGTAGAGCATTTCAGTAATTTCGGCTCGACATTCGATGGGAAATTGAGTACTCGCTATAAATTAAATGATATTTTTGCATTACGCGGATCTGTAAACACCGGTTTTAAGGCGCCAACAGTAGGGCAGAGTAATGTTATCAACGTAACTACCGCCTACGGTGTTAACGGTTTGGAAGACCAAGCAACGCTGCCTCCAACTGATCTTATCTCACTGCAACTAGGCGCAACTCCACTGACGCCTGAAGAATCGGTGAACTTTAGCCTTGGGCTTGTTGTGCAGGCAAGCGAGAACTTTTTTGCGACGCTCGACTATTTCAATATTCGACTTTCTGATCGCATTAGTACGACATCTGCAATCCCGTTAACCGACGACGACATTAGTGCGCTTATTGCCCAAGGGCGTCCAGATGCGGCGAAATATAATGCTGCAAAGTATTTTACTAATGACTTTGACACAAAAAACTCAGGGTGTTGATTTAGTTGTTAACTACAATTTTGCACTAGCTGATTGGTCAAATTCTTTACTTCTTGCCTTCAACTGGACAGACACACTAGTAGAGCGGGTTACACTTTATCCTGCGCAAGTGGGGGACGAAATACGGCTTCTACCTAATCTAACACGGGCAAGAATTCGCATGCTGGAAGATAACTTGCCTGCTCATCGAGGCAGTATCACGCTGGAGCAATCGAAAGGAAATTGGGCATTTACTTGGCGGCTTAACTATTACGGTGAGTTTTATGAAGACCATCTTGATGCGTCCGCAGGCATGAACATATACGGCAATGCGTTAACCACATTCGATGCCCAAGTTGCATGGAAAGTACTGCCTCAAACACAAGTTACCCTCGGCGCCCAAAATCTGTTTGATTCGCTGCCTAATGAAAATCCTTTTCAAGGTGAAGTTGGCGCACTCTACCCACCTACATCGCCTAGCGGTATCAATGGGGCTTTCTACTATGCAGGCATTGAGTACACCTTTAACTAGGGCATGCTTCAGCAAAGCTACGTAGTTAAATGGCGCGCTGCACTCATTGAAAGTAAGAAAATGAGCCTAGCTCTGAGTTTGAAAGGACAACAACCTATCGTTTTAGGTGACGATGTGAATGTTACTTAGGTAATTAAACTAGAATATGACTTAGGTCACTTAAAGGAATAATCGTGATAATAAATATGGTGTTTAAAGTCTAGCCAAGGATGCTAAGAGCGATGACGTTGCGTGTTAAGAATACGCGGGTTGGCTAATTGCCTAGCCAACGTCTTTGAATAGGGACTCATCGACGATAGTTTGGTCAATGATCTGTTGCGCCATGTTGATGCACTTACCGCATTGTGAGCCAAGCTCTAAATGTTGACGTAACTCTCGCATATTTCCCACACCGTTTTCTTCAACCGCTGCGCGAATGCTTTTATCAGTTACCCCATAGCACATGCAAACAAACATTAAACGTACTCCAAATGAATCTGTAAATGATAATAATTGTTATTCTTTGCTTTAGCAAGTGGATAATGACAAATTTAATACAAGGTAATTGAAGAAAGACTGAACAGTGTGGGGGGATGTTAAGCGGTTATTGGTATGATCAGTAAAAAAACTCGTTGTTTAATATTGTTATTTCCATATTCGTACCTATTTTCTTTGAAGGAAATTTCTTATCAAAGTGGTTACGCAACGTAATCACTTCTATTATTACAATCCAAATATAAATGGAGAGACTCATGAGTGTATTAGTTGGCCGTCCAGCACCTGACTTTACTGCTGCAGCGGTACTTGGTAGTGGTGAAATTGTTGACACTTTCACATTAAGTGAAGCAATCAAGGGCAAGAAAGCTGTTGTATTCTTCTACCCACTAGATTTTACGTTTGTTTGCCCGTCAGAGCTTATCGCCTTTGACAAGCGTTTCGACGAGTTCAAAAAGCGTGGTGTTGAAGTGATCGGTGTTTCAATCGACTCTCAGTTCTCACACAATGCGTGGAGAAACACTCCGGTAAATCAAGGTGGTATTGGTCCGGTTAAGTACACCCTTGTTGCTGACGTTAAGCACGACATCTGCCAGGCATACGATGTTGAGCACCCAGAAGATGGCGTTGCGTTCCGTGGTTCATTCCTAATCGACGAAGAAGGTATGGTACGTCATCAGGTAATCAATGACCTTCCACTTGGCCGTAACGTTGATGAAATGCTACGCATGGTTGATGCACTAGCATTCCACCAAGAGCATGGTGAAGTTTGCCCAGCGGGTTGGACTGAAGGTAAAGCTGGTATGGATGCGTCGCCTGAAGGTGTTGCTAAGTACCTATCTGAAGAAGCAGACAAGCTATAAGCTAAACTGTTTAAAGATTATAAAAATACAGCGCCTTTTGGCGCTGTTTTTGTTTATATCAGTTTGAATAAAACTACTCTTTATTTTCTACAGGCCATCCGCCTAGCGCTTTATAGCGATTTACCATATAGCAAAACAGCTCGGTGGTCTTTTGGGCGTCATACAGCGCACTGTGCGCTTCACTTTGGTCAAATGCGATCCCCGCTGCACGGCATGCTTTTACCAAAACCGTTTGGCCTAAGGCCAATCCAGCAAGGCTGGTGGTGTCAAATGAAACAAACGGATGGAACGGCGTGCGTTTTATATTGCAGCGTTCTATCGCGGCATTGACGAAACTCTGATCGAACGTTGCATTGTGAGCAACAATAACTGAACGTTGGCAGTCTGCATTTTTTTGCGCCTTGCGGATGCCTTTACATAAGTCCTTCATGGCTTCGCTTTCTTCAATAGCCCCTCGCAATGCACAATTAGGATCGATGCCATTAAATTCTAAGGCTGCTGGCTCTAGGTTAGCGCCCTCAAAGGGGTCAATGTGATAATGAAAAGTTTGATCGGGATGAAGTATACCGTTTTCATCCATTTTCACCGTTACCGCGGCTAATTCTAACAGGGCGTCAGTGCCTGCATTAAATCCGGCTGTTTCAACGTCGATAACAACGGGAAAGTAACCTCGAAAGCGCTGGGAGAGAAGGGGCGGGTTGGCAGACATAAACACTCTTGTAAGACTCGATTGCGTTAATTGGTTGGTGACTAAAATGCGTACCAACCTGCGAAGCATATTGCGTAAAAGAATTATCGCAAGGATACTCTCGAGTTGCCAGTTGCAATTTATAAACTGTTAAATCAGGGGGCTAGCAAAAGTACAAAACGCGAATGGTATTAAACGCTAAACTTTTCTACAATTTGGACGATAATCAAATTAAGCGTGAAAAAATCATTAGGCACATTTCTTCTTTTTGTGTGAGCTAATTTGATTCATTATGTTCGGTAATTTGTGCACGAAGTGTTGTCTTTTACCTGTGTTAGTCTGATTTTCGTTATGGTGTCGAAATGGTGTCGAAATTAAAATACATCGCTTTATTGGGGATGCTGGGGTCATTGTCTTCCCACGCTGCCATGCGGCAATATTCTGCAACCATAGAAAGCTCCAACTGGCGAATAGACAAAGACACGCGACTTCAGTGTACTTTGAACCACGAACTACCCGGTTATGGCGAAGCCATGTTCACGAGCTCAGCGTCGAAGCAGCTTAATATGGAATTCGAACTGGACATGTATTTGCTGCCAAGCAAATTTGATATGGCCGCTGTTTATTCTGTACCACCTAAATGGATGCCAGGCGTTGCGCCTAAAACCATTGCCGACATGTCTATTCGTAAACAGTACAATGGCGACCTTCCGCAGGATGCGGCTTGGACTATGTTGTCTGAATTAGAAAAAGGCTTTTGGCCCACAATCTATTACCAAGATTGGTATAACAAATACGACCAAGTGAGTGTGGCATTAAACGCTAGCAACTTCTCTGGTGTGTATCGTGAATTTGTGAAGTGTGTATCGAACTTATTGCCCTTCGGTTTTGATGACATTGCCTACACGGTATTGTCGTATCAAAACAACAGTACAGAGCTAACCAAATATTCGCAGAAGCGCTTAACCATGATAGGTGAATACTTAAAAGAAGACAGCGAGCTTGAGCTTGTGCTTCTTGATGGTTACACCGATAGCTACGGCGGTCGCTATAATAATGAACAGTTGTCTATTCGACGTGCTAACGAAGTAAAAAGCTATTTGACTACGCTAGGTGTACCTGAAGATCGAATTCAGTTAACAGGCCACGGTGAGAAACGCCATATTGCGCCAAACGATACGCGAGAAAGCCGCGCCCAAAACAGACGCGTGGTGGTGCGACTTTCAAAATCCTAGGCGCTAATTGTCGCGCCTACACTCGCTTTAAAATGCGTTAGTTTAATTTTTCTCGCCACCTTAATACCGGTACTAAATGATCGGTGAAAACACCGTCAGCACCTACCACCTTGTCTAAAACTTCCAAGACTTGTTCTGAACTCATACCTGCTGGTAGTGCATCATGTCGGTAGGTGTAGGGGTGGATTGTCAGGTTATTTTCGTGGGCGTAGGCAATCCATGCCGCGGCTTCTATTTTTCCTTGAGTCATCGCTTCATTATCGAGTAAATGGCCTAACCAAGGGCCTATGCCATCGGTATATAACGCAACCTGCTGCATGCCTTCCTGAGTGCGCAGCCAGTTATAATCTGTGTCGCTTTCGCCCCAGTCGTTTTCGCCGATCAGCATCACAACTTTGCCTTTATAGCCCAGGGTTTCTCGAATGCGCTTAACTTCGTTAAAATCGAAGCATTGCAGGTAGCTATTACCGCTCTCTCCACCAAACCCGTAAGCATTTAAGGCATCTACAACGATTTTACTGGCATCAACGCCTTCTTTAATGTGAAAGGCAGGGGACTTTACTTCAGGATAAACCCCTACAGACGTTCCAAATTGGCGATTTAGCTCGCTGATTAGCTCAAAGTGTTCATTTAACGTGGCAACTTTAAAATTAGCATGCGTGCCGCGGTACCTATCTTTAAAAACTTGCTTCCCGTCACTGTTAGCGCGCTCGTGTACCTGCAGTTGTCGCAGTTCTTCAAGAGTAAAATCACGCGCGTAATAGCGTCCGTCATCGCGGTGGCGTGCAGGAAACACATCTTCTACATTGGTGACCGTTTCTAAGTGGATGTCGTGTAGCACAACGGGTATGTCGTCTTTGGTGATAACAACATCTTGCTCAATAAAATCAGGGCCCAGAGAAAAGGCGAGGGTAGCAGCTTCGAGGGTATGCTCAGGTAAATAGCCCGACGCGCCGCGATGGGCTATCACGGTAAAGTGCGTTTCAACATTTTCTTTTGTGTCAGCGTGTGTTTGCGCACTCTCGTTATTTGCAGCCATGGCCGAAAACGCACTGCCAGCAGCAACTGCACCGGTAAAAGCGATAAACAACGCTGGCAGAATAGCGGCCAGTTTTGCTTTTGGCTGACTGCGCAAGCCTATATTGTGCGCTGCTCGAGGCTTCCGACATATCGCTGTTCTAGCTTGGCTTTTGTTTTTATCATTTTGCGAAAATAATAAGCGGTTACGTAGCATGTCGTGTCACTCCATGTGGTTTTTCATCGTTTTTTTCCAGTGCCGCACGTTTTTAAATTGATAGTTTGGCGACTTAAGCGTTCAAATCGCTTTGACTACGCTGGCTGCATCTTCAGTTCTTGTTTTTGAGCCATTTCATAGCGAAATCGATTTATTTTGTATGAGTTCTATTGCATATCCATCGGGGTCGCGAACAAAAGCAATAACTGTGGAGCCGCCTTTTACTGGCCCCGGTTTACGATATACATCAGCGCCGTTTGTTTCTAAGTTTTCACAAAACTGATAGATATCATCGACCTCAATCGCAATATGACCATACGCGTTACCTTTATCGTAGGTGTTGTTGCCCCAGTTATAGGTAAGTTCTAAGACGGTACTCTCGGTTTCATCGCCATATCCCACGAAAGCTAGCGTGTATTCATACTCTTTGTTTTCAGACTGGCGAAGAAGACGCATGCCCATCAGTGAGGTATAAAAGTGAAGAGAGGCCTCTAAGTTTTCAACTCGAAGCATGGTGTGAAGCATTCGCATAAGAGATTCCTATTTTGAGCCATCGGAATTACTCGATGGCACACTGCACTGTGTTTGCGTGTTGGCCGTTACTTTTTGTACACATAAATACGATGAGTACTTTATTTGAGTAAACGCAAACAACACGCTTTTATGTTAATTAGGAAATGTTAACGCTTTAAGACAAGATTACAATTCTAGTTATACGTACTATACCTGCGGTAACACGCCGCGATTACGAACATTTTAAGTCTCGCTGAGTGGGTAATTATCTATGCGGACTGGTATTAATAGCCCCATAGGCCGATATTATCAATTTTAAGACGGCGAGGTTGGCTCAATAGGTAAACCACCATGTTGCCTAAGTCTTCATTTTGAATCAGGCCATCGTCCACTTTCTCTGTTTCTGCTTTCTGCGACTGTATCAGTGCAGGGTTTAGGGAATGAACGTGAATACCGTAGGGACGAACTTCTTCTTGCAACGCTTTTCCAAGTCCCACCATCGCAAATTTTGATGCACAGTAAACGCCTGCATTGGCATAGCCGTTCAATGCCGCCTGAGAAGCGATGTTGATAATGTAGCCTTCCTTGTTGTTAATCATGTGGGGCACAACCTCCTTACACATCAGAAAGGTCCCTTTTACGTTAGTATCCATTACTTCGTCCCAGTCCTCTTCAGACGTTTCCCAAATGAGGGTTTCCTTACCAAAACCACTGTTATTAATTAGGACGTGAAGTTCACCAAATGTATCTTTGACCTTTCTAACAAAGCCGGCAACATCAGCGCTTTTCGATACATCACAAACTTGGCCAATGATATTACCTGGGAATAAGGCGTCGAACTGCTCTACAGTCTGCTTAACCGCAGTTTCAGTGCGCCCACAAATGGCCACGTTCATTCCTGCTTCTAGTAGAAATCGAGCGAGAGTTTTACCTAGCCCTTTTCCGCCTCCAGTAACAATGGCTGTTTTACCTTCTAACGCATACGTGTCTGTCATAATTTAAACCTATAGCAAAAAAGCAAGGTTAACCTAGCTTTCAAGTGCCTTGAACAAACATACGTATTTAGCTTCGCCAAAAAAATTGTAAAAAAGTTGTGTTTTGGTTAAAAAATAAACTGAAAACTAGTGGACATTGCTCGCAATTACCTGTACCTTTCGCATCGCTCTAGATATGTTATTTGCTTTACCTAATACTGCGCTGTACCTCTTTTTTAAATCCTTCAAATTGAAGTTTTATATAGATATACAACTGCTTTACTAGCTTGGAGATGTCTATAGCTATTCGGTGGTTTTCCACCATCACATCAATTTTTTTAAAAGGTTTTTATTATGTCTAATTCTGTAAACGGTACAGTTAAGTGGTTCAACGAAGAAAAAGGTTTTGGTTTCATCACTCCTGAAGCTGGCGGCAAAGACGTATTCGTACACTTCCGTTCAATTGCTTCTGACGGTTTCAAAACGTTGAAAGAAGGCCAAGAAGTTAGCTTCGAAGTTGAACAAGGCCAAAAAGGTCCTCAAGCTGCTAACGTAGTAGTTCGATAAGACCTCTATGCTTATCTAAGGTCATTTCTCTTTTCTGAAGTGACCTCAAAAAAGTGGGCTCTTTCTGAAACGCTATGTTCACGCTAGAGCCTAATTATCGTTTTTCGATTTCTTTACCCAACCTGCGAGGAATTCAAAACAAACAACATTAATAAAGAAGTATTTACTATGCAATTTCAAGATTCTATCTCGACCTTTAATAGCGCCATGTCAGGTGCGTTAATCTCAAATATCTCCATAAATAAAACAACCGTTGCTTTTAAACATGCGAATACGTATCGGCATGTAGAGCTGCCATCAAGGCAAGAGGCGAAGCGATTTGTTGCCCAGCTTATTCAAGCGCAATAAAGCCTGAGTATTTCGGACGAGGTATATTTACCAATCCACATAGATCATTGCCTACTCAGAAGGCGCTGGCAAGTTTGCTAGCGGAGCGTGGGAATGCAGAATGGGTATTAGCAGAGGCGAGGGTAAGCAGAGCATTGGTAAGCATTGGCCAGCACGAGATGCACTGACCAATGTTTGATGATTACTAACGTGTAACTACGGTTTAGCTTTTAAGTCAACGTCCGAATCGGCTAACAAGTATATACTTGCTGCGTAGGCTGCAATGTTTTGCGCAAGCTCATCGGGGTCAATTTTATCTAAGGTATCATCTGGCGTATGGTGAAGATCAAAGTAATCTCTACCGTTTTGATTTAACCTAATCGTTGGTACGCCTTTCGCTGCTAGCGGAATAATGTCAGGGCCGCCGCCAGCAATGTCTGAACCGCCACGCACTATACCTAGCGGTGATAAAATCTTCGCGATTTCATCGACTAGCACAGTCGCTTCGGGATTCACATTTGACACTACTTGCCAGATAGTTTGCGCACCAAAGTCAGACTCTGTGGCCAGAACGTGATTTTCAAGGTTCTTTTCGTGTTGTTTAGCGTAAGCAAAGGCACCTAATAAGCCCACTTCCTCAGCGCCAAACATGACCACACGAATGGTGCGTTTTGGGCGCTCTGGTAAAGAAGCAATTAACGCAGCCGCTGCCGTGGTAATAGCAACGCCTGCGCCGTCATCAACTGCACCCGTTCCTAAATCCCAGCTGTCTAGGTGGCCGCCAATAAGGATAATTTCTTCGGGCTTCTCACTGCCCACTAAATCCAGTATTACGTTGCCGCTGTTTACTTCGCCTTTCCATTTCGATTCAGAGTGAAGCGACAATGACAGCGGTTTACCTAAGTTATGTAAACGTCGTAAATGGTCTGCGTCAGGGTTTGAGATAGCGACTACGGGGATATCTGCCCAATTATCGCCGTCTGAGCTCATCATGCCTGAGTGAGGAAAACGATGAGAGTCAGATCCTACTGAGCGCACGACCAGCGCTTCAGCGCCGCCGCGTTGAGCATGTTGCCAACCAATTCGGCGACGTTGGTTCGCTTGACCATAGCCTGCACCTGTTTGGCTTTTTACCATGGCGTCGCCGTCTACAAATGCAATTTTGCCTTTAAGGGCACCATCTTTAACTGCTGTTAGCGCGTGAATATCTCTGAAATAAACGATGTCTGCATTGATCTCGCTTTCAGAAGGCGCGGCGCCGCCAAGGGCTGTGCCGTAAAGCGGTTGGGCATAAGGCGCCGTGAGTGAAATGTGTAGGTGGCCTCTATCCCAAAATGGCATAGTGAATTCTTCTATGCTGACTTTATCAAAACCTAGACGCTCTCCTACCACCACGCCCCAATCTCTAGCTCGCTTTTCTGCTTCAGAGCCGCCCAGGCGAGGGCCAATCTCAGTGGTAAGTGATTCAACAATGCTATAGCCTAAATCACTTTTCAGGGCTTTTTGAATTAATGCTTCCGCATTTTTCTTTTGCTCGTCAGTAATGGGGGAAGTTTCTGCAAAAACACCAAAACTGCATGCACTTACTAATGCACCAAACGCTAGCCTTCTAGCGATAGTATTCAATCGAGACATGTGTTCTCCATGGATTTATTTTTATATTTCTTTTTTATTTGCGCGAGCAAAACTCTAACCCATCCATCATAGCCAATTTGGTTGTCCCTTTCGAGGCAAACCACAAGCGTAAGTCGTGTGTTAGTCGCAAAATTCCTCTACTAGCGTGTCGGGATTAATGTTACCTTTTAAAAAAGGAATTAAGACTACAAGGAAAGTAAATATGAACATATCTCCTTATTCTCATTGCAAGAGTAAAACGTCAACATTGTTAGAATTTATCAAAAACAGTTCTGGCGTCAGTGCAATAGCATGTGCGGTTCTACTTACGGGGTGCGGTGGTAGTAGCTCAAATGATAACGACAGTATTGTAAGACCGGATTCAGTGCTAGGTATATGGTTTGGGCAAGCGACAACGGTTGAAGGCGGGCAAGAAATGGTCTTAATCGCAGTCTCACCTGAAGGTAAGGCCACAATGTTTTCTGAGGCGTCTCGCGACACGCTAATTGCTCATGGCTCTGTAAGCGAGAATGTCTTTTCGTCAGAAGATACGATGTTGTATCCAGGAGCGAATATGACAAGGCATGGATCAATGCAGGCTACCGCAACAGAAGATTCACTAGAGGGTTCTGCAACGGTATCTGGTCGTATTTTGGGTTTTTCCGCTGACAAAGTCGGTACTAGCGAGGATGTTTCTCTTACTGATATAGCGGGCAATTATTCTACCTCTCGGGCAGAGGGCTCTTATACTCGCTCATTCGCTATTGATGCAGACGGTATAATCAGTGGTTCAGATTCTAATGGGTGTTCATACTCAGGCGCCGTCGAACCTATCAGTGGAATGAGCGCACTTTTCAATATAACGGTCAAAGCAGATGTTTGCTTTGATGACTTCGAGTATGAGGGGCTTCTTGCCTATGGCGCGTTTCCTTTTGAGTTTCAAAACTCAATTAATGAGAGAAAGGGAATTGTCATAGCAGCAGAAGACTCTTCAAAAGCTTTCGCTTTTCGCCAGTTTAGCCCTCAAGATTAGCTTTATTTGATTTGAAAAAAGGAGTCCAAAGACTCCTTTTCAATAGAAGTTGCGTATATTGTGTTTCTTACTGAAGCTCTATTTACGCTTCTTCTTAAGCGCCAATTTTTGCTTCTTCTCTTGTTCTTTCAGCACTTCGTTAATAAAACTCTTTCTGCCGAACTCACGTGTGATAACACACTTGTTTAAGTCGAAACCGCGGGCAGGGCAGTATTCTCTGCCATATAGAATTATTTGCAGATGCAAATCGTTCCACCTTTCTTTTGGGAACAAGCGTTTTGCGTCACGCTCTGTCTGCTCAACACTCTTCCCGTTCGACAAACCCCAGCGATACATTAATCGATGGATATGAGTATCTACGGGAAAAGCAGGAATGCCAAAGCCTTGAGACATAACCACAGCGGCAGTCTTGTGACCCACTGCGGGCATGGCTTCTAGCGCTTCAAAGTTTGCCGGCACTTCACCGTTGTGCTGCTTGATGATCATGTCAGACAAATGCCAAATGCCTTTGGACTTCATGGGAGACAAACCACAAGGACGAATAATGCCTTGAATTTCTTCAATACTCATCAATACCATGTCGTACGGATTATCTGCCCGAGCAAAGAGCTTGGGCGTAATTTGGTTAACGCGCTCGTCTGTACATTGTGCCGAAAGGAGAACCGCAATGAGTAACGTATATGGGTCTTTATGATCTAAAAAGATAGGAATTTCCGGATAAAGGTCATCCAGTATTCGCATGATTTCTTTTACTTTTTCCTGCTTAGAAAGCGGCTTGGCCGGCTTAACTACATCATTCATTTCTAAATACTTTTTGTTTTAATTTTTAGCGTTTAGCGTTTAGCTTTCAGCTGTAACGCGTACCCGTTCAGCCTTCACCGCAGGCGATGTTTGCTTAGCGGCTAACTTTGCATCAATACTGTTTTTGATAGCAATGAGAAGACCCATACCTAAAAAGGCACCAGGTGGCAGTATCGCAAGCAAAAACGGATTTTCAGTGTTGAAAAGCGTTATGGTCCAGTTCTCAGCAATTGAGCCAAACAGTCTGTCTGCACCTGCTAGCAATGTACCTGCACCCAATATCTCACGCATACCACCTAAAATGACCAGCACTGCGGTAAAACCCAGTCCCATCATGAATCCGTCGTAGGCAGAGGCTAGTGGCCCATTTTTCGACGCAAAGGCCTCTGCGCGGCCTATGATGGCGCAGTTAGTTACAATTAGCGGAATGAAAATACCTAGCGCTAAGTAAAGGTCATAGGTGTATGCATTCATTAATAGCTGAACAATGGTAACGAACGCAGCAATGATCATAACAAAAACGGGAATGCGGATTTCGTTTCTTACCACATTACGAACGAGTGAAACGGTAACGTTACTGCCAATGAGTACCAACATGGTAGCAAGGCCTAACCCGAGACCATTGATGAACGTCGCGGTAACGGCCAATAGCGGGCACAAACCTAACAGTTGTACCAGCGCAGGATTGTTCTTCCAAAGCCCTTGTAAAGACAGGTCGCGAAAATCAGTCACGTTATAGCTCCTCTACACTATGAGGTTGAGCCTCATTCACGTTAATCGCATCAATTGTTTCAACGGAATCTGTAATTGCGCAGGTGTTAGGAGCGTTGAAAAGTGCAGATTGGTTGGCCTGTGCATAAAGCAAGGCTTCGCGTACTGCTCTTACTACTGCTCTCGGCGTGATGGTAGCGCCAGTGAACTGATCGAACTCACCACCGTCCTTTTTGACCTGCCAAGGCGCCAAATTGTCGGGTGAAAAAGGCTTGTCACTGAACGTCGTTATCCAATTGCTAACGGCAAGCTCTATTTTATCGCCAAGCCCAGGGGTTTCTTTGTGTTCGATAACGCGCACGCCAAGCACCCTCATACTGATTCTATTAGTGTTGGGCGCAGAAATATCGGACGAATTCTCGTCTTGCTCTGATGGGCTCTGAGGTGTTGAGTCAAGCTCGGCCAACTCCGAGAGCGCTAACGCGGTGATATTGAGATTTTCGCTCTCACCGTCGAGCGAGTCAGTACTCGAGCCGCCTTGTGTGTTTCCACCAACGTGTGCATCCACTTTTACACCAACAACGATATCGATATCTCCACTGTATCCGTCTGGAGCAGTGGCTTCTAATACTAATGCGCTAGGTTGGCCATTTAACGTCGCACGATATATTTTGTGGGCTTTTTTGTTGCCAAGTTCAGGTGCATTGACCTCTGTGCAGTTGGCGTAAAGGGCATTGTCGTGGAATTCGCTAGGCACGACTTCATTAAGTACGCTTAGCAGTTTTTGCTGCTTTTGTTGCTCAATTTTATCTTGGGTGCCAAAAAATGTGAGTGCTATTAATGCTGTGGTAACAACGGCAAACGCACCTAACATAAGGCCGTTTTTGGCCAGGCTTTCTTTCATCATTAGTGTTTACCTCGACCTTTAACGTTTTTGCCGTACACGCGAGGACGGGTATAGTAATCAATCAAAGGCACCGCCATATTCATAATAATAACCGCAAACGCTACAGCATCAGGGTAACCACCAAAAGTACGGATTATTACCACCCAAAAGCCAATCGCTGCACCAAATATAATGCGGCCTCTTGGTGTTGTTGACGCTGAAACCGGGTCGGTGGCGATAAAGAAGGCGCCTACCATAACTGCACCGTTAAACAGGTGAAATAGCGGTGAAGCGTAGTAATCGGCGTTTGCTAAATGAAGCAGTGATGCACAAACAAACACGCTTAGCAGCATACCTCCCGGGATATGCCAGCTGATAACGCGGGTCTTCCAAAGGTAGAGGCCACCAAGTAAATACGCAAGACTCACCATTCCCCACCCTGCTCCAGCAGCTTCGAATACCCCGCCATCGAAGATTGGCTTCGCCAATGACTCTGAGTATGTTACGCCTTGCGTTAGGTCGGTTTTCAATGTGTCTAACGGTGTAGCCATGGTTACACCATCGGCAATGGTTTTGAGTTGAGTGACATCGTATCCGCTTGTAGTAAAACCAGTAAATATGAGTGATACCGAATCAAAGAAACTTGGCGTAATGCCAGCGTGAGTCGCAGGAGGCAGCCATAGGCTCATAGCCGCAGGGAATGAAATAAGCAGCACCACATACGCTATCATGGCAGGGTTGAAAATATTAAAGCCAAGCCCGCCGTAAACCTGTTTAGCCACCGCAATAGCGAAGAAAACACCCGTTACCGTCATCCACCAAGGTAAGGTAGGAGGAATACTAATTGCGATGAGTAAGCCGGTTAATACTGCGCTGTAATCTGTTAATGTGCGCTCGATGGGGCGATTTCTTAAAAATAAAATCACGCCTTCAATGACCAGTGCACTCACTACTGCAATGATGGCTTGAATGAGCATTCCCCAGCCAAAAAAGAAGGATTGTGCAATCATGCCAGGGAGCATGGCATAAATAACCATGCGCATGACTTGGGCAGTATCGCGTTTAACCCGTTGGTGTGGTGAACTCGATAAACTTAACTTCATTATGATTCTTTCTCTTGTTCAGCTGCTGCTTTTTTTGCTTTAGCCTTTGCTACTGCAGCTGCAATGCGCGCTTTCTTTTCATGTTGTGCCGTCGGTTGAGAAGGAGCTTGCGTGCTTGTTGCTTGACCTACACGGCTAGACGATTCGCTCTGCTCATGTGCTTTACTACTTTCCTGTTCAGCAGTATTTGATGAGGTCGCTAAACTGCCATTACTGTCTTGAGCAAGTTTCTTTGCTTTAGCCTTTGCCACTGCTGCAGCAATGCGCGCCTTTTTCTCGTCAGCTTCATTTGTCGAGGCAGCGTCGTTAGCATCAGTTTGCTCGCTTCCTTGATGTTCTTCCTGCTTAGCCGCTTTTTTGGCTTTCGCTTTCGCCACCGCAGCAGCAATGCGCGCTTTTTTTTCATCCGCTTCGCTCAAGTTGTTAGCAGGATCTGATGCGCTATCACTCTGAGCACTACTGTTTTGTTCGCTGACGCTTTGAAAACTGGCTTCTTCTGGCGAGTTACCGTCTTGATTCTCAATACCAGCCTCGCCATCAGGGCCAGATGCTTGCGCTTTTTGCGAAGCGGCCTTTTTAGCTTTCGCTTTCGCTACTGCCGCTGCGATCCTAGCCTGCTTTTCATCTAGCTGTTCTTTGGAGTGACTGTCTGGTTGCTCATCTAATTGAGTTGGCGCACCTTGCTCTGAAACTGACTTATCAGGATGCCCGTCTTCGCTATTTTTAGCAGCTTTTTGCGCTTTAGCTTTAGCGATTGCCGCGGCAATACGCGCTTTTTTCTGCGCTTCAGCGTTTAGCTCTGAATTAGCTTCAGTATCGGAAAGTTCGGTATGCTTTTCGCCTTGAGAGCCCGCAGGTTTTTCTGCTGAAGATGCTTCAGACTGGCTGGCTTGCGCGGCCTTTTTGGCTTTTGCTCTAGCGATAGCGGCAGCAACTTTAGCTTTTTTCTCATCTTCTGGTGATGATGACTGGTTACTTGGCTGTTCTGTGGTTGATGGTTCGACAGCGCTTTCATCTTGCGTTTCGTTTTGAGCTTGCGCGGCTTTTTTCGCTTTTGCTCTGGCGATTGCTGCAGCAACCTTTGCCTTTTTATCATCTTCTGGCGATGACGCCTGTTCAACTTGCTTATCCGCGCTTTCAAGTTGAGCTTCATTCTGGGTTTGTGCGGCTTTTTTCGCCTTAGCTCTGGCAATAGCTGCTGCTACCTGTGCTTTTTTATCGTCTGCCGCAGTGCTTGATTCGTTGGTATTTGTTGTATTACTTTCATCCTTTGCGTTGGCCTGCATAGCCGCTTTCTTTGCTTTCGCACGCGCAAGCGCCGCCGCTACTTTGTCCTTGGCCTCAGTTGCGCCAGCATCAACAGCGCTATTCGCATTATCGGCTACTGCATTTTCTTCTTTGGCTTTGTTGGCGGCTAATCGTGCTTCTTTTGCTTTTCTATGTTTTTCTTCGCGCTCAAGTTTTTCGCGCTCTAAACGTTCTTTACGTGCTTCAAAACGCTGTTTAGCTTTTTCGGCCTTGTTCTTTTCATCACGCTGAATGCGTATTTCGGATTTAGCCTGGCGGTAGTAATGCACCAGTGGGATTTCACTGGGGCAAACGTAAGCACATGCGCCGCACTCTATACAGTCGAAAAGGTCGTATTCTTCGGCTTTATCGTATTCTTTTGCTTTAGCGTGCCAAAACATTTGTTGGGGAAGCAATGACGCAGGGCATGCGTCGGCGCATGCGCTACAGCGAATACAGGGGCGCTCTGCATTGTCGTCTACCAGCTCTTTTTTTGCAGGAACCAGCAAACAGTTTGTGGTTTTAACCACGGGGATCGTAGCGTCTGATAAGGTAAAGCCCATCATAGGCCCGCCCATAATCACTTTAGGTACTTTCTGTTTTTTCGGGTTGTAGTTTGCTTCATCCAATAGATGAGAGACGGGCGTACCCAACAACGCTCTAAAATTGCTTGGTGATTCAACGGCTTCACCAGTTACGGTAACAACCCGTTCAATCAGCGGCTTGCCGTGTAAAATAGCATCTGCAATGGCATAGCAGGTACCAACGTTGAACATCATCACGCCTACGTCGGCAGGCAATCCATTTCTTGGAACTTCTCGGCCAGTCAGTACCTGAATCAGCTGTTTTTCGCCGCCGGCAGGGTATTTAGTCTCAACGCTAACAACGCGATAGTCTTTCTTATCCTGACAGGCAATATTAAGTGCTTCGAAAGCCTCTGGCTTGTTGTCTTCAACCGCAACTACAATGGCCTTCGGCCCAATAAGGTGAGTAAGAATGTCTAGACCCTGGCGTATTTGCCAGGCGTGCTCACGCATCAATCGATCATCGGAAGTAATGTAAGGCTCGCACTCAATCCCATTTAAAATAAGAAACTCAACAGGTTTAGACGTTGAGGTTTTTATATGGGTAGGGAAGCCGGCACCACCCATTCCTGAAATTCCTGCTTGGCAAATAGCTTCTATAAGCTTGTTCTTATCTATGTCGCTATAATTTGCTATTGGAGATAGGTCGCACCATGTGTCTTTACCGTCAGGACGTATCGAAATGCACATTTCTGTTAGGCCGCTAGGGTGCGCTACAACATGCGGAGCAATCGCAACAACCTCGCCCGAGGTTGGCGCATGAACTGGCACAGAAAAAGGCGATGAGCTTTGCGAAAGAATTTGGCCTTTCAATACGGTATCGCCAACTTCTACGCAGCAGATACCGTCTGAGCCAATGTGCTGCCTTAAAGGAACAATCAATAATTCGGGTAGCGACGGTTTCTTTATTACTGATGTATTAGATAGAGATTTCTTATCGTCGGGATGTACGCCACCTGGAAATGAGTACATCTTTCCCGCTTCAAGGGTTTCTATAATTGAATCAAAACTTGGATACATCACAATTACGACACCATTTTGATGGGGATATCACCTTTAGGCGATGATTCAAAATCCCACTTCCATGTAGAAGTTGTTTGAGCAATTGGCACCATGTCGATACAGTCGACAGGGCAGGGATCTACACATAGGTCACACCCTGTACATTCATCAGTAATAACCGTGTGCATGTGTTTGGCGGCACCTAAAATGGCGTCGACAGGGCAGGCCTGAATACATTTGGTACAGCCGATACATTCGTCTTCGCGTATAAACGCGACTTTTTTAACGTCTTCTTCGCCATGAGCTGCATCAAGGGGTTTAGGTTCAACTCCCATCAAGTCTGCGAGTTTTTTAATCGTTGCCTCGCCACCAGGTGGGCACTTATTAATATCATCACCTTCAGCAATTGCCTCAGCATAAGGCTTGCAGCCCGGATATCCGCATTGGCCACACTGAGTTTGTGGTAGTACGGCATCTATTTGCTCAACAAGCGGGTCGCCCTCAACTTTAAAGCGAATGCTCGCGTAGCCCAGAACTAAGCCAAAAATAAGCGCAAGTACGCCAATGGCAACAACGGCGAATATAATAGCGGTAGATATCGTCATTACACTTTCACCAGTCCACTAAAGCCCATAAATGCTAGGGACATGAGACCAGCGGTTATCATAGCGATTGAGGCACCTTTAAAAGATACAGGTACATCAGCTGCAGCTAAACGCTCACGCATGGCCGCAAATAACACCAGTACAAGAGAGAACCCCACAGCAGCGCCGAAACCATAAATAAGACTCTGCATGAAATTATGCTGTTCGGTAAGGTTTAATAGCGCTACACCAAGCACTGCACAGTTGGTTGTGATAAGAGGAAGGAATATACCTAACAATCTATATAAGGTAGGGCTGGTTTTGTGCACGACCATTTCTGTGAACTGAACCACCACCGCGATAACAAGAATAAAAGCAAGCGTTCTAAGGTAACCGATGCCCAGTGGAGCAAGTAAATAGGTTTCCACTAGGTAGCTCGATGCAGAGGCAAGGGTGAGAACAAATGTGGTGGCCATAGACATGCCCATGGCAGTTTCAAGTTTGCCAGACACACCCATAAACGGGCATAAGCCGAGAAACTTAACCAACACAAAATTGTTAACCAGTACTGTACCAATCAATAGCAGTAAAAATTCAGTCATGAATAACGCAATTCCTTCGAGGAATTTTGACGGACAATGCCCGCGAATTAAAAAGAAAAACAGATTAGGTCTATTATCCCTTTTTAGAACGGGTTTAACAACTTGATTGAATTAGGGTTATTTAATGTCTAAACGCGTTGTTTTAGGAATTAAAATAGAATGAAGTGGGTGAGGCGATTAAGAGCCAACTAAGTGGCTCCCCCTCCCCGACTCGAACGGGGGACCTGCGGATTAACAGTCCGTCGCTCTAACCAACTGAGCTAAGGGGGAATCGACACCTAAGTTGTTTGCTGAAGTTGGCTCCCCCTCCCCGACTCGAACGGGGGACCTGCGGATTAACAGTCCGTCGCTCTAACCAACTGAGCTAAGGGGGACCTGTGCTTCAACGGAGGCGAATATTAAAGACGTACTTAGGAACTGTCAACAACATAAATGAAATATTTGTGCTGACTGCGCAAAAAATAGCTTTTTACGGCTTTTATGTTCATTTTGTCGTCAATGCTGAGAAAATGATGGTTAATAACTGCACATTATTCCCTCATTGCTTATGAACAAGAGGTTGTTTTAGTAATTGACAGTTTTACCCATCTCGTTTTCTTATATATCTCACTAAAGTTAAAGGGTATAACTAAATAGAATAAAAAAGCGCTTCCATACTGGTATTATGTACAGGTTTTCATAAATCTGTAACCTGTACCTGAGGATTAAAAGGTTAGTCACCACTTACGTGCTGAGAAATTAATCGAGCACGAAATCCCGCCGAATATGGTCTGGCGTTAGTTATCCACTAAATCTGTGGATAACTATGTTGATAGCTTAGAATCGCTGTTGTTATTTACGAGATCGCGTACGTATTGATCTAATCAGGTTATGGCGTTATTGAGTGGATAAGCTTTTTAATACAGAGGGTTAGGGTGTTTTTTTTGATCTTGTTTCTCGATCGAAATAGATCGGTTGAACAAAAAGTAGCTTGTGTGTTAATTCAACGAATGCCTAAATGCTATTCAATGAAATCCATCTTAATTCTCAATGCCTTACATTTTGTTAACATTTTTGTGTGTCTTTTAAACGCTCTATTTGGATAGCTAGACGCGCCCGAGACGTTTTTCCTGCATAGTAAAAGTGAAACAGGATAGAAATTAAACTGTAATGAACACATACGCACGTGTTTTGATTTATTTTTACAAAAAACTCGTAGTTTTGTGGCGTAGCCAGCGAAATGGTTCATCGCACGTACTTTTGTCAAAAACATCGCTTTTCATACAACCCTCTTATGCTTTGTTTTGTTTGTCGAATACGCATAGCTAAATAGTGTTCACTCTTTTACACTAACGCGCAATTGATGAGGGGATTTTAGTTTGCCGGAGCTCAAGTGATAAAAAGTAACGCTAAACAACGTACTTCCGACTTATTGGAAGGAGATATAGGTACTACGTTAAAGCGTATGACTATTCCTATGATATTGGGAATGGTAATGATGATGAGCTTTGGGCTTATCGATACTTTTTTTGTAAGCTTGTTGGGTACCGATCCTTTAGCTGCTATTAGTTTTACCTTTCCCGTTACCTTTACTGTAATAAGCTTGAATATTGGTCTAGGCATAGGTACGTCTGCAATTATAGGTAAGCTGCAAGGCAGCAAAGAAATAACTAAGTCTCAACACTACGCAACAGGCTCTTTAATGCTGTCTGTTTTGCTTGTGGGAGGATTAGCAATTATCGGCTTTTTCACCATAGAGCCTGTGTTTAAATTGCTTAACGCAACAGACAACCTAATGCCATACATCTCTGATTATATGGGCCTGTGGTATTTATCGAGCATTTTTCTCGCCATGCCAATGGTAGGCAATAGCGTACTGCGTGCATGTGGCGACACGCGCACACCCAGTATTGTTATGGCGGCAGGGGGCGGATTAAACGCGTTGCTTGACCCTATATTTATTTTCGGCCTTGGGCCCATTCCGGCAATGGGAATAAAAGGCGCGGCACTCGCTACCTTTATAGCGTGGATTGTTGGCGCGGTATGGATACTTTATATTCTAGCCGTTCGTAGAAAGTTGATGTTGCCTCGATTACTGACGCTTGCCGAGCTGCGTGATAGCAGCCGTGACATTCTCAAAATAGGGCTGCCTGCGGCGGGGGCGAATATGCTGACACCTGTTGCCGGTGGGGTGATGACTGCCGTAGTTGCTGGTTACGGCGCTGAAGCGGTTGCTGCGTGGGGAGTGGGTAACAGAATGGAGTCTATTGCAAGTATTGTTGTGCTAGCACTTTCTATGACGCTACCTCCATTTATTAGCCAAAACGTGGGAGCAGGCCAAGTAGAACGGGTAAAAACGGCATATTCGCTTACATTGAAATTTGTTCTGGTTTGGCAGTTCGCCATTTTTCTTGTCATGTGGGGACTATCTAGCTGGATAGCCGTCGCCTTTGCTAATGAAGCAGAGGTAAGCGTACTAATACAGCTGTTTCTTATGATTGTACCGCTGGGTTATGGCATGCAAGGCATTATCATTCTGACTAACTCATCGCTGAATGCCATGCATCGTCCAATGACGGCATTAACGTTAAGTGTCATCCGCTTATTTGTTTTCTTCGTACCTATCAGCGTCGCGGGTAGTTTTCTATTTGAACTGAAAGGGTTATTTGCTGGAACGGTCATTGCCAATATTGCAATGGCGTGTGTTTCATTTGTTGTTTTCAAACGTGCGATTACTCAGTTTGAATTAGATAAAGAAACGTCTGAGCACAGCTAATACCAGAGCGGCTATTTAAGGCTGTGCGTTTTTAATGTTGAGTAGTGTGACCGCAAGCAAGATGTTAAGCAGTAAGCTAAAGAAAAGGTTAAGTAAATGAGTAGAGGGTTTGAGCTTCATTCTAAATACAAGCCAGCAGGCGACCAGCCAAAAGCAATAGAAGCTTTGGTGGATGGCCTCGAAAGTGGCTTGGCCGGCCAAACACTGCTTGGTGTTACGGGGTCGGGTAAAACCTTTACCATGGCTAATGTCATTAAAGAAGTGCAGAGACCAACGCTTATTCTTGCACACAACAAAACATTAGCGGCTCAGCTTTACGGTGAGATGAAAGAATTCTTCCCCAATAACGCCGTAGAGTACTTCGTTTCATATTACGATTATTATCAGCCAGAAGCCTACGTTCCAAGTACCGATACCTTTATTGAGAAAGACGCGTCAATCAATGATCATATTGAACAAATGCGACTGTCCGCCACTAAAGCGTTGATGGAGCGCAGAGACGTAGTCATTGTAGCGAGTGTGTCGGCTATTTATGGTTTGGGTGACCCTGAATCCTACATGAAGATGCTATTGCACCTTCGCCAGGGCGACACCATGGACCAACGTGACATTTTACGTCGCCTTGCAGAACTGCAGTACAAGCGTAACGATTTAGCGTTTGAAAGGGGGACGTTCCGCGTGCGTGGCGATGTTATAGATATTTTCCCTGCGGACTCTGAAAAGCAAGCCGTAAGGGTCGAGCTTTTTGACGATGAGATAGATAAAATTAGTCTGTTCGACCCGCTAACCGGGGCTGTCGATAAGTCAGTTATTCGAGCAACGGTTTTTCCTAAAACGCACTATGTAACCCCTCGAGAAAAAATCCTCAATGCCATTGAGCATATTAAGGCAGAGCTAGGCGATCGCAAAAAGCAGCTTCAAGAGGCGAATAAGCTGATTGAAGAGCAGCGTATTTCACAGCGCACCCAGTTCGATATCGAAATGATGATGGAGCTTGGCTATTGTTCTGGGATCGAAAATTACTCTCGCTATCTTTCGGGAAGAGCGCCGGGCGAACCACCTCCAACACTCTTAGATTATTTCCCTGCAGATGGGTTGATGTTTATTGATGAGTCTCACGTTACCGTCTCTCAGGTAGGAGCTATGTATCGCGGTGATCGCTCTAGAAAAGAAACCTTGGTGGAATTTGGTTTTAGGCTGCCATCGGCTTTAGATAATCGACCGCTTAAATTCGAAGAGTTCGAACAAATTTGTCCGCAAACCATCTATGTTTCTGCAACACCCGGTGACTATGAGTTAAAGAAAACTGACGGTGAGATAGTTGAGCAGGTTGTGCGTCCAACAGGTTTGCTAGACCCTGTCATCGAAGTGCGCCCGGTTGCAACTCAGGTTGATGATGTCCTGTCTGAAATACAAAAGCGGGTAGAACTAGACGAACGCGTGCTTATTACTACCTTAACTAAGCGTATGGCCGAAGACTTAAGCGAGTATTTAAATGAGCACGGGGTTAAGGTGCGTTATCTGCATTCGGATATCGATACCGTAGAGCGAATTGAAATTATCCGTGATTTACGATTAGGTAAGTTCGACGTGTTAGTTGGTATTAACCTGTTGCGTGAAGGTTTAGATATGCCCGAAGTGTCGCTGGTAGCGATTTTAGATGCCGACAAAGAAGGCTTCTTGCGAGCCGAGCGTTCATTAATTCAGACTATTGGTAGAGCCGCGCGTCACGTGAATGGTAAAGCTATTTTGTACGCTGATAGTATTACCAAGTCGATGAAAAAAGCGATGGACGAGACTGAGCGCCGTCGTGAGAAGCAAATGGCGCATAATGAGGCAAATGGTATAACGCCGATGCGACTTAATAAGCCTATTACCGATATTATGGACTTAGGCGACAGCGCGCACCCTGCGTCTGGAAAAGTCAGATTGCGCAAAGTTGAAGAGAAGAAAAAACAGCAGAAAACAGCAAGTGCTACTGAATTAATGGACCAAATCACGGAGCTTGAAAAGCAGATGTTTGAATATGCGCGTGAGCTTGAGTTTGAAAAAGCAGCATCATTACGTGACGATATTGAAGCACTTCGAAAGCAAGTTGTTACACTCTCTTAAAAATGGCGATGCGTCTCGCTAGCAGAGGCTGTATGTGGGTTCGTTCCGTATGAAACCGGATAACTCACTACAGCACTTTTCCTTTTGTTGTTAGAAAATCCCCTTTTTTTTCCTGGACAATACGACATGACGCCAGTTTTTGGTTAGCACAAAACTCGAATTTTTAATTAAAAATGAGATGAAAAGCCGCAAAATGTCGTTGTAATAGCACAATTAGTTGAATATAGTTCGAAGTTGAGTATCGATAACTATACCTATAAACAGGTGCTAATATGCTTAATCGTCTTCAGGAGTCAGATATAAAGCTACTGCGTGTGTTTTACGCTGTAGCGAGCTGCAACGGATTTACTGCGGCAGAACCCGTGTTGCGAATGCAACGACCCAACATCAGTGCAGCCATCAAAAAACTGGAAGAACGGTTAGATTTGGTGTTATGTCATCGCGGTCGTGGTGGCTTCCAAATGACAAAAGAGGGTGAGGTGGTTTTCCAAGAAACCAAACGCATCTTTAATGCCTTCGACAACTTTGTCTTCAATCTGAAATCGCTGCATGATGACTACTCAGGCCATATCACTTTGGTCTTAATGGCTGGTCTTCCACTTTCTATGCACTTGGCCGTAAGTAAAGCGGTTAAAAGTACTATGAAGAAGTTTGACGATATTCACGTTAATATCCAAACTCGTTTATACAATGAAGTTGAGCATGTCGCTCTATCTGGAGAGTGCCACCTCGTTGTTTCAACCTATGACATGGTCAAACCGGAATCAGTAACTTTTCATCCTGTCGGCATCAAAACTGAAGGGCGATTGTACTGTGCGCCTACGCACCCTCTGGCAAAGTATCGCGATACTGATTTACCAGAAGGCGTAAAAATTGGTGATTACCCTGCCATCGGTATTTCTGGATTGTCGTCGGCAAACTACATTGAAGATGAAACCAGATTATCGATTCAAACTTTTTCAGACTCATTTGATGCAGCGATGTCTGCGATTATGACCGGCGAATATGTTGGTTTGCTGCCAGACTATATGGCGAAGGAGCAGGGCGCCGCACTTGGGCTTGTACCTATTGCAAAAGGGAGCTTATTTAAATTTAGTCACGAACTGTTTGTGATGAATGGAAAAAATACGCGATTAAACCCAGTATTACGCCACTGTATTAAAGAATTGAGCTACTTCATTTCAGAGAGTCAAAAGTAGTAGCAACAAGCACCTGCGATCACACCTCTTATTGTTTATAAACGCTTGGGTTAAAGCGCTTATAAACAATAAGAGGTGTTTTTATTTCAGATTACGCTATTCGTATTCTAGAGGATCGACGGCGTTATTTTCCTTGAACGCCTCTAAGCGCTCTTCGCACGCACCGCATTTTCCGCATGCTTTTTCTCTGCCGTTGTAACAGGTCCACGTTTGGCCGTAATCCAGTCCCATTGACAGACCATCGGTCAAGATAGCGGTTTTGCTGTCGTCGATATAAGGCGTCATGATCGTAACCGGTGTATAATTCGCAATGCCGCACACATCATTCATTTTATGAACAAACTCAGGGCGGCAGTCTGGGTAAATGGCATGATCGCCAGAGTGAGCGCCATAGTATACTTCGTTAGCGTCTAAACTGACCGCGTAGCCAACGGCCAGCGATAACAAAATCATGTTGCGATTGGGCACCACAGTTTGTTTCATGCTTGGCTCTTCATAATGGCCTTCTGGCACTTCGATATCTGAGGTTAACGCTGAACCCCCTATGAGCGTATTTATGGCGCTAATATCTACAATTTTGTGAGGAACGTTAAGCGAGTTACACACGTTGGCAGCATAATCGAGTTCTTTCTTGTGGCGTTGTCCGTAGTTAAAGCTCAGTGCATGAACTTTTTTGCCTGCTTTAAGCGCTTTATGCAGCACTGTGAAGGAGTCCATGCCTCCTGAATAGATAACAACAACGTTTTCTGACATAGTTTTTCGAAGATTTAAGAAATTATGCCCGAATTTTATGTGATCCTTGGTAAAATCCCAACATACAATCGTTAAAGGGTGTCAAATTGTCTGTAATGTCCACATTAAACATCAATGAGATGTTTGAAACTATCCAGGGTGAAGGCGCTCACACTGGTATTCCTTCTATCTTTGTTCGTTTACAAGGCTGTCCTGTGGGCTGTCCATGGTGTGATACAAAACATACGTGGGAAATTAAGCCAGACCTCAGTGTGTCGCCCCAAGCTGTGATCACAAAAGGCGAAGAGTCTGAAACCTATTTCATCTCCAGTGAGGAGGCTTTGCTGGCTGAGTTTGGGAAACAAGGCTATGTGGCAAAGCATGTGGTAATTACCGGCGGTGAGCCATGTATGTACGACCTACGTCCTCTGACGAGCCTACTTCACGACAACGGATACACAACACAAATAGAGACCAGCGGTACTTTTGAAGTACTTTGTGACACGCGTACGTATGTGACGGTTTCTCCTAAAATAAACATGAAAGGCGGATATGACGTCTTAGTAAGTGCGCTTGAAAGAGCGAATGAAATCAAGCACCCCATCGCAATGCAAAAGCATATTGACGAGCTTGATGCTCTGCTTGCTAATGTATCGTCATTAGACGGAAAACAGGTTTGTTTACAACCAATTAGCCAGAAAAAGAGAGCTACAGAACTTGCAGTGCGTACTTGTATTGAACGTAACTGGCGGCTATCTTTACAAACACATAAATACATTGGTATTGAATAAGTGTTTGAAACGCACCGGCTTTGTGGCAAACACGTCTTGGGCTTAAGTAATCAAATTAACAAAGGACATAAAGAAGATGCATAGCTTTAATCTGCTAAAAAAAGCCGTAATAGCGGCCGTCGCTTTGTGTTCTTTTACTGCTGCATCAATGGTTGAGGCCGCTACTTGGACAATCACTTATCCGCGTCCTATTGACGACTCAGATGCCCGTGCTCAATATCCGATAGCACTGCTTAAACTTGCGCTCGATAAAACCGGCGTAAATTATGAGCTACGCCCTTCTGATCGTATATTGCTGACGGGCAAAGCGATGCGTCAGCTACGTGAAAACAGAGAAGTTAACGTAGTATGGAGTATGACGGACAGCCAGCGCGAAAAGGAATTGACCCCCATTCGTATTCCAATCGCAAAAGGGCTTATAGGTCTTCGTGTTTTCGTTATTAACGAAAATAAAAAGACGAAGTTCGATGATGTATTATCGCTGACCGACATGCGTAAACTTATACCCATTCAGGGTGAAGAATGGCCGGACACCAAAATTCTTCAAGCCAACGGGTTTAACGTGTTTACTGTGCCTGAGTTTCGCGAAGCGTATGACATGATTAAACAAGGTAAAGGAGACTTCTTTCCTCGTTCTGTTATGGAAGTGGATGCAGAGCTAGAGGTGGAAGGTCGTCGTAACAACCTTTATCTTGAGCCTTCAATGGCGCTGTATTACCCCACCGCTATGTATTACTTTGTAAGTTCAAGTAACAAGACGTTAGCGAATCTTATTGAAACAGGCCTTAACAGAGCCATTGAAGATGGGTCTTTTGATGCGTTATTTGAATCTACGTACGCCCCAATCTTAGCGTCTTTAGGGGTTAATGAGCGTAAAATTTTCACTCTCGAAAATCCGTTATTACCCATTGAGACCCCTCTTACTAATTCTGCTTTATGGTATAAACCAAAAACAGAAGCTTCAAAAGAATAAATAGACAATAAAAAACGCGGCTTAGGCCGCGTTTTTTTAAATGTTAGCTCTGCTTGTACGATTGTCTATTAAGATTCGCCAGCGTGGACGCCTTTCATCGAACGGCCAGAAGGGTCTGCGTTGTTTTTAAAGCTCTCATCCCACTCAAGTGCTTCTGCTGTACTACACGCAATAGATTTACCGCCTGGCACACAGCGCGCCGCACTTTCTTGAGGAAAGTAGCTCTCGAAAATAGTGCGGTAGTAGTAGCCTTCTTTGGTGTCTGGTGTGTTAACTGGGAAGCGGAATTCCGCTGTTGCAAGTTGCTGATCAGTCACTTCGTTTTCAACGAAATCGCGAATTGAATCAATCCACGAATAACCTACACCATCACCAAACTGCTCTTTTTGACGCCACAGTACTTCTGCTGGAAGGGTTTCGCCGTTATCAAACGCTTTACGAAGGATCCACTTCTCCATTTTTCCATCTAGACACATTTTGTCTTGTGGGTTTAAACGCATAGCTACGTCAATGAAGTTCTTATCTAAGAATGGTACACGAGCTTCTACACCCCATGCTGATGTGGCTTTGTTAGCACGCGCACAGTCAAACATATGTAGACGATCAAGTTTACGTACCGTTTCTTCGTGGAATTCTTTGGCGTTTGGCGCTTTATGGAAATATAGGTAACCACCAAAAATTTCGTCAGAACCTTCACCCGATAACACCATTTTAATGCCCATCGCTTTAATCTTGCGTGTCATTAAGTACATTGGAGTAGCGGCGCGGATCGTTGTTGTATCGTAGGTTTCCAAGTGATAGATAACATCACGGATGGCATCTAAACCTTCTTGAATGGTAAAGTGAATTTCATGGTGTACGGTGCCAATCATGTCGGCCACTTTCTTCGCTGCCTTAAGGTCAGGTGCTCCTTCAAGACCTACAGCAAAACTGTGCAGGCGAGGCCACCATGCATCTGTCTTGTCTTCGTCTTCTACGCGCTTTGCAACGTACTGCGCAGCGACAGCTGAAACCAGTGAAGAGTCCAAACCGCCCGATAGAAGTACAGCGTATGGAACGTCAGACATCATGTGTGACTTCACAGCTTTCTCGAATGCTAAACGTAGCTCTTCTAAGTTGCTGGTGTTGTCCTTTACGTTGTCGTATTCCATCCAGTCGCGTTTGTAGTACTTGGTGATTTTACCTTCTTTGCTCCACAGGTAGTGGCCAGGAGGGAACTCACTGATTGTCTTACATACGCCTGCTAACGCTTTCATTTCAGATGAAACATAGAAGTTACCGTGTTCATCGTAACCGGTATAAAGCGGAATAATACCAATATGGTCGCGGGCAATAAGGTAAGCGTCTTGTTCTTCATCGTATAGAATGAACGCAAACATACCCTCTAGTTCATCGATAAAGTCGATGCCTTTTTGCTGAAAAAGCGGAAGAATAACTTCGCAATCAGAACGGGTTTTAAATGGGTACGGCTCATCTAGATTAGCAGCAAGTTGCTTGTGGTTGTATATCTCGCCGTTAACGGCAAGAATTTGTTTATCGTTTTGGCTGATAAGAGGCTGCGCCCCTGTATCAACGTCGACAATCGCCAATCTTTCGTGACAAAGAATGGTATTGTCATTATTCCAGATACCCGACCAGTCAGGGCCACGGTGGCGCAAAAGTTTTGATAAATCGAGGGCTTGGGTTCTGAGTTCAGACACATCGGTTTTGATATCAAGGATACCGAAAATACCACACATATAACGGATTCTCTCTGTTCACTTGTTGAAAAAAATAATAGAAGTTTTTCCTGTCGGTACTCGCGTACGAGTGGGCGATGATTTGTTGTTATTCTTATTCGCGTGCCCCTGAATGTGCCAGTCTGACAGGAAATTGCAAGTACATTATGATGAGAAAATGGAAATTCTTATTCCATTTATCCCAAAATAGCCGTTTATTAACATTTTTATCCTAATTCCATGCAAAGGTAAGCTTATGAATGCGGTAAGCAGTGCTTAATATAGAGGGAAGTGAGTTCAAATGTAGAGGGTAGTAAATTAATGCGGGTCAAATAAAAAAGGGTTTCACGAAGAAACCCTTTATTAACGATAAAGAAGACGCGGCCTTCTTTGCGTTTTTACGTCAAAGTGTTTTAGTTTTGGCGCTGGAACTCGCTTGCTTCATTCCACTTCGGCCAAGCCTCTGCATTTGCAACACCTACACCCACATCAAACAGCATTTGTGTGTCTTGCACGATACCGCTTAAATCCCAATCGTCACGATACTGATCGCACACTTGGTGATAGCAGCCAGTAACAATGACATTCATACGTTTTCTGTATTTGGCTGTCTCTTCATCTGCTGGTTCATTTCCGCCTTCAGCGTACAGTGCTGGAACACCTTGCTTGGCAAAGCTGAAGTGATCTGAGCGGTAGTAGTACCCAGCTTCTGGTCTGTCTTCTTGAGTCAGTGTACGACCTTGCTTAGCTGCAGCGGCTTCAAGATAATCTTCCATTTCTGACTTACCCATGCCTACAACGGCAACGTTTTTGGTCTTGCCTAATACGTTCATTGCGTCCATGTTGATATTAGCAACCGTATTTTCAATCGGAATAACAGGATTGCTTGCATAATATTTACTGCCTAACAGTCCTTGCTCTTCAGCAGTTACTACTAAAAATGATACCGAGCGTTTTGGTGCAGGCGTCAACTCTGAGTATGCTTTGGCCATTGCTAGAATAGCCGCAGTGCCCGTGGCATTATCATGAGCGCCATTATAGATTTGGTCGCCTTCTTTGCTCTCATCTTTACCTAAATGATCCCAATGTGCCGTGTAGATAATATGCTCATCAGGAAACTCTGCGCCCGGCAGAGTCGCGATAACGTTGTTGCTCTCTGACTTTTTGAAGGTGTTATTAACCGTAACCGATGCTTTAATATCCATTGCTTTGTTGTAAGGACCTTGCATGGCGTTGGCTTTTTCTGCTTCAAAATCAAGCCCAGCATCAGCAAATACTTTTTTTGCTGCGTCTAACGTAAGCCAACCTTCAACAGCGACACGGCTTGCACCTTTGTCTGCACTTACAAGGCCGTACTGCGGACCGCTCCAGCTGTTAGCAACAACTGACCAGCCGTAAGAGGCAGGGGCTGTTTCGTGAACAATAATGGCGCCAGCAGCGCCCTGACGGCTCGCTTCTTCATATTTGTAGCTCCAACGACCGTAGTAGGTCATCGTTGTGCCTTGAAACTTACCACTTTCTGGATTTTCAAATCCCGGGTCATTAATTAGCATGACGACGGTTTTGCCTTCAACATCTAACCCTTCGTAGTCGTTCCAGTCATACTCTGGTGCATTCACACCATAGCCAACGAAGACTAATTCTGAATCTTCAAGGGAAACTGAGCTCTGTTCTCGCTTAGAAGAGGCAACCATTTGCTCTTTATACGCGAAGTTATTGTCGCCAATAGTCATGGTCATATCTGGGTCAGCAGTAATTTCCATAAGGGCTACTTTTTGTAAAAAGCTATCCCCGTTACCCGGTTTAAGCCCCGCTTTGGTAAATTCACTAACCAAGTATTCAATGGTTTTCTTTTCGCCTTCAGTCGTCGGTAAACGGCCCTCAAACTCATCTGAAGACAGTACCTTTAATGGCTCGCGAATATCGGCGTCTGAAATATTGTTGTAAACACTGTCAAAGTTAGACGCCACAGGCATCTCTTTTTTCGCAGACTGATCTTGTGACGCGCTGTCGCTGTTAGGTGTGCAAGCACTTACGCCCAGAAGGGTAGGTACAAGCAATGGCAAAAACATTTTTTTCATTGTTAGTCTCTGTTTGCTCTACAATACTTGCTCAGTATAGAGAAAACCCCAGAGCGAACCAATAGTTGATATGCAATCAGACTCAATCCCTTTCTGTAAAGACTACTTAAAAAACACGCAAGTTATCCTGTAACCATTCTTTTAGATGAACTCGGTTTAATGAGTCATAGTAAGTTTCCATCTCCTGATGTGCTTAATGAACTTACATCTAGATATCACAAGCAATGGACGGGGCCTGTATTTAAAGGACAGAGTCAGTTTTCAGAAGATGAACAGCGTTACTATGAAACGATTATTAGTGAAGATGGGGTTGTCCCTACCAGAGAGCAAAGCTGGCACGATTTGTTTAATGCACTAATCTGGCTGCAGTTTCCCAAAACAAAATCCTTATTAAATGAACTGCATATAAGCGATATCGAGGCGTACGGCGTAAACCCTCGCACCGCACGTCGCAATCGGATTACCCACTTTGATGAGTGTGGCGTGGTGCTGGCGATAGAAGAGCCCAGACCAAGTGGCGTTGAATCGCTAGAAGTTTTCCTACAGCAACTGGCCACCCATGAATGGGAACAGGTATTTCTAGCAAATCGAGGGCGTTGGCATGCTGAAGTAACGCCCTATGTATTTGGGCATGCGAATTTAGAAATGATGCTGAACCCGTTTATTGGGCTTACTGGAAAGTGGCTCGCGGTTTCAGTGCCTCAAGGATTTAATGAGCTCGATAAATGGCAACAACGTGCCGTACTCGACGATGCAATGTCAGCCCGAATTTCAGCACTCGATGCTTTTCAGGTCACACCGCTCTTAAAGCCCCTTCCTTTGTTAGGCGTGCCTTTATGGCATTCACCGCAGGATGCGAAGTTTTATCAAAATAAAGATTATTTCAGGCCGTTACGACAAGGGTCTAAGCCAACTAAACAGCTGCCGCTGTGGGTGTAATACCAATCCGCATAGATCATTGCCCACTCAGAAGGCGCTGGCAAGTTTCCTAGCAAAGCGTGGGAATGCAGGAATGGCTGTTCCCTTTCAAATTCCCAGAATGAAGCTAGGAAGCTTGCCAGACCTTCCCGAAGGGCGAGTTTAAAATGTCCGTACTCTTTGTTGTGTCACCTTGATGTAGACCACTATACCTGCGGTAACACGCCGCGATTACGAACATTTTAACACTCGCTGAGTGGGTAATGATCTATGCGGATTGGTATAATGATACTTCGTGTGATGACATAAGCGGCAATGATGCTATTCATGGGTAGTGAAAGAAATGAAAGGGTGTGTCTTTTTAAAGTAAGGCTGCGCGGCCAGTTTATAGAAACGCTGTACTAAAACACTGTAATCACAAACATTATATTCATAACTACTGTATTAATAGCACAGCGCACTTTTCGTATAGTGGGCGCGTTACATTCGCAAGATTAATTAGAACAAGGCGAGGGCAATCAACCAGATGCCGTAGATAACAATATAAGGTGCACTTGCAATTAATGCCGCCTTTTTAAGAGAAAAGGCGGTCCATTGAGTAATACCTACGGTGGCTAGATAAATGCCCCAGAATAGCTCTACCCTTAACGCCTGGCCGAAAGCGTACCAAGGCGAGTCCATTGGGATATTCGCAATATACCCAAGGGACGCTGGCGATAAAATTGATGGTGCGACTTGATGGTCGCCTGCGAACAACAGCAAAGCAACGCCCACTAAACCAGTAAGCACATAAGGCATTGAAAGCCACCAAGCGAAACCATACCAGTCAGTAAAGCCATACACATGGCTGTCGTCAGACCGGGTCATTAAATTCACGTACACGGCGTAAATGGCGTTTACGATAATAGGAACAAAAAAGGCACCTATAACCGATGACCAAAGCAAAGCATCCCTGGTGAAGAATGCCTTCATTTGCTCTTCTTCTGCCGGGCTCATATCCCCTTGCGCGGCAATATTCATCTGAGCGAACCATTCAATGTCAACGAAGTTTACATACAAGTACTGGGAAACAAGTGAAATAGCCATGATCAAAATAAATGGCATCCAGCTCCAATTGTTGTTTTCACCTACTGCTTTAAATACACCATTAGGCTTGAAAAAAATATCGTTACACGCTTGAAAGGGGTTCGTTACATTATGCATCCCTTGCTCCTATTTCGTTTTTTTTATTACTCTGACTCTGTGTAAAGCCATGAGTCATTGTTAGCTTGCCAACAGGCAGGCAATAAATTGAGGTATAGATTACTGTTGGCTACAGGTGTTGTACAGCACAACATTTTGATATTTGTAAGAGAAAATGAATGTATTGAAAGGTTATAAATAAAAAAGGGAAGCGCTTGCTTCCCTTTACGTAATACTGCTGATTGCTGCTCTATCTTTGGCGATTTTCTATGTCCTCTCAAAACGCGCCGCAAGAACTTACAAATAAGTAATATTAAGCAGTGTCAAAACTATGGTGCTGTACAACAGCGAAATAGGCAGTCCAATTTTTATAAAATGCGAAAACTTATAATTCGCCGCATTATAAACAAGCAAGTTGGTTTGATAGCCGAACGGTGAAATAAAACTGGCACTTGCTGCAAATGCTACCGCTAACGCAAATGGCATTAGCGGTGCGCCAATGATTTGCACTAACCCGTAGGCAAACGGGAACATTAGTGCCGCAGCAGCGTTGTTGGTAACGAACTCGGTCAAAACCAAAGTTAGCAAATAAATGACTAACAAAGCTATAAACCAGTCGGTGTCCGATAATACCGGCATAAGTACTTCAGTGGTTGTACTTATCACGCCTGAATTTTCTAGTGCGGTAGCCAAACTTAAAGCGCCCACAATAACAACAATCAAATTCAACGGTAAATTTCGCTTCATTTCCCCGTTTGACGTCACTTTAACGCCAATGAGTACAGCGGCTAAGAACAGCAAACCGATAGCCAGTGAAATGACATTAGTTGCAGCCAATAACACCGTGGAAAGGAAGCCGCCAAGGGTAATCCATTCTTGCTTGTTGGTTAGTGGGCGGGCGATTTTTTGCTCTGACAAAATAAAAAAGTTTTTATTTAAATTTTGACGAGTCGCAAAGTCTGGGCCTGTAGCTAAAAGTAAGAAGTCACCTGCTTGAAGCTTTATTTCTCCTAACTTGCCTGACAGCTGCTCTCCATCGCGGCGAATGGCTACAACAGCTGCATCAAATAGTGCTCTAAAGCCAAGTTTTTTAATGGTTTGCCCAATAACTTGAGCGCGATTGGCAACAACTACCTCGGTTAAGCTTTCACGCAATACCCCATCGGTCTCGGCAAACATGCTTAACCCTTTTATATGGCTAAGGTTATCAAGCTTTTGAACGTTGCCAGAGAAGATAAGCTTGTCGTTTTCCAAAATGACTAGGTCAGGCCCGACAGGAGAGATAAGGTTCCCATTGCGTACCACTTCTACCAAAAAGAGCTCTGGTAAATTACGCAGATGGTTTTGCTCTACGGTTTTGCCTATGAGTTCTGAACCATGCTCTACTTCAGCTTCAACCATATACTCGTGATAGTTGTTACTCTTATTGCCAATATGAGGTAGCAAAGGAAGTAACAAAAACATAAGCAGACCACAGCTTAAACCCGCTGCGGTGCCATAAAGTGTGAAGTCGAAAAAGTTAAAGCCCGGATGTCCGTGTTCCTGCAAAAAGCTGTCTACGATCAGGTTGGTAGATGTTCCGATTAAGGTGACCGTACCGCCTAGAATAGCAGCGTATGAAAGGGGAATTAGCAATCGAGAGGCAGGGTGATATTGGTTTTGCTTAATAGGACCAATAAGACTTGCCACAATAGCTGTATTGTTTAACAGCGCAGACGATAAAAAAGTTAGCGAAAACAAACGCCAGTAGGATTGAGTAAAGTTAGCACTTACCAATTTCCTTCCTAGGCGTTTTATCAGCGCTGTTTTATCAATTGCACTGCTTACCAAAAGCAACAAAACAAGGGTGATAAGACCCTTGTTTGTTAAATTTAGCAAGATGTCATCAAGAGATAACTGCTGGGTAACCAGTAATGCTAACACTGCACCAGAAAACACAGTGGAAGGGCGCAGATTGGTAAAGATCAGCGCGCATATCGTACCGGCAAATACTGCCAGTACGATGAACTGGGTCACATCCATATTGCTCCAGTCCTGCTTAAAGTTTACTGATATCCACAGAGTTCCAATGCGGGAAGTGCTTGCGTACTAGTGCATTGAATTCAAGCTCGAACTCAGAGAAGTTAGGCGATGCATGCTGTGCGTCACCTGCAATTTCATCAATAATCATACCTGCACCAACCGTACCATTGGTAAGGCGATCAATAACGATGAATGAACCCGTAGGGCGATTGCGCTTATACGGGTCGCAAGCAACAGGCTGAGTAAATTTAACGTCTACTACACCAATCTCGTTAAGATTTAAGTGCATAGCATCGGTTTCTTCTAGCGTGTTCACATCAATTTGATTATCGATATGTGCAACTACCCCTGGCGTTGATTTAGTCGCGAATTTAAACAAATATTGCTTGTTTGGCATTAGCGGCTCTTCAGACATCCACACAAGGTGAGTTTTAAATTGTGTGCTTAGCAACGGCAAGTTATCTGATTTTACAATCATATCGCCACGAGAGATGTCAATTTCATCTTCTAGCGTTAGCGTTACCGCTTGAGGTACATAAGCGCGCTCTTGGTCGCCTTCAAACGTAACAACTTGCTTCACCTTTGATTTCTTACCAGAAGGAAGTGCCGTTACTTCATCACCTGGTGCAACTTGGCCAGATACCACGGTACCCGCAAAGCCACGGAAATCTAGGTTAGGGCGGTTAACATATTGTACAGGGAAGCGAAAATCTTCTAGGTTGTCGTCTTCACCAATTTCAATGTTTTCCAACATTTCCATGAGTGGCGTGCCGTCAAACCAAGGGGTCTTTTCGCTCTTGCCTACTACGTTGTCGCCTTCAAGTGCTGAAATAGGTACGAACTGAATGTCAGGAATATCAAGCTGCTCAGCAAACTTCAGGTAGTCTTCCTGAATTTGCTTGTACACTTCTTCTGAATAGTCCATCAAGTCCATTTTGTTGATAGCAACAATAACGTGTTTTATACCTAAAAGAGAAACCAGGAACGAGTGACGTTTCGTTTGAACCTTAACGCCGCCGCGAGCATCAACAAGAATAATAGCAAGGTCGCACGTTGACGCACCGGTTACCATGTTACGAGTGTACTGCTCGTGCCCCGGAGTATCAGCGATAATAAACTTACGCTTGTCAGTAGAGAAGTAGCGGTATGCTACGTCGATAGTAATCCCTTGCTCACGCTCAGACTGAAGACCGTCCACAAGAAGGGCAAGGTCAACTTTCTCGCCTGTAGTGCCCACTTTTTTGCTGTCTTTAGTGATAGCAGCAAGTTGGTCTTCATAAATCATTTTTGAGTCGTGAAGCAGGCGACCAATTAGGGTACTTTTACCATCGTCTACGCTACCGCAGGTAAGGAAACGTAGCATGTCTTTCTTTTCGTGTTGTTCTAGGTAAGACAGAATGTCCTGTCTCAGTAATTCGTTTTCATTGTTCATGTTATGCGCTCACAAGGAAAAAGGGGTTTAACACAGACTCTTTTTGGTTGTACGTAAGAGCGTCAGCGTTGTCATCTAATGGGTTTTCAGGGTCAAGTACGGTTACGTTTGCGCCTGCTGCTAGTGCGACGGCGTGCGCTGCTCCTGTATCCCATTCAGATGTTGGGCCTAAACGAGGGTAAAGATGTGCTTCGCCCTCAGCCACCAAGCAAAGCTTCAGTGAGCTACCCATCGCCACAAGCTCGGTTTCACCTTTAAGCTGTGCCAATAAATTCTGTATTTCTGGGCTTTGGTGAGAACGACTACCTACCACTTTCCACACTTCGGCACCATCGTGCTTGCGCGCAGAAATAGCGGTAAATTCGCCATTTACTTCAGTCCACGCACCTTCACCAACAATACCTACATAGCTTTTGTTTAGTGCTGGCGCGTAAACCACGCCCATGGTCGGTTTACCGTTTTCGATAAGTGCAATATTTACCGTAAACTCACCGTTTTTCTTAATAAACTCTTTAGTGCCGTCTAGCGGGTCTACCAGCCAGTATGACGACCACGTTTTGCGCTCTTCCCATGAAATATCTGCTGACTCTTCAGAAAGAATCGGCAGGTCAGATTCAGCTTCAAGAGCGTTAACGATTACGTTATGTGCGGCAAGGTCAGCTTCTGTTAGCGGGCTAGTATCCTGCTTTTCATAAATGGCGAAGTCTTTCTCGTAAATGGCCATTATCTTATCGCCGGCTTCTTTGGCGATAGCTAGCACTTTTTGTGCAAGACTATTTAAAGGCTGTGTCATTACACCAATCCCTTTTCTTGAAGCAAAGCATACAATCGCTCAGCGGTTTGCTCTGCGGGTTCATCCTGATAGGTTAAGTGTACTTCTGGCGCTTCAGGTGCTTCATAGGCTGAATCAATACCTGTGAAGTCCTTAATTTCACCGCTACGCGCTTTCTTGTATAGCCCTTTCGGGTCGCGTTTTTCACACACTTCAAGAGGTGTATCGATAAACACTTCTACAAACTCTCCGTCTTCCATTAAGCTGCGGCAATAATCGCGGTCGGCTTTGAAAGGCGAGATAAAAGCGGTAAGCACAATGGTACCGGCATCGACAAAAAGTTTAGCGACTTCGCTAATGCGGCGAATGTTTTCAACGCGATCTTTATCGCTGAAACCTAAATCGCCACACAGACCGTGGCGCACGTTGTCGCCGTCAAGCAGATAAGTGTGCTTGTTCTGCTCGTGAAGCTTTTTCTCAAGCAGGTTTGCTAAAGTCGATTTACCAGAGCCGCTTAAACCCGTTAGCCAAAATACACGAGGCGTTTGACTAAGCTTTTCAGAGCGGGTGGTCTTGTTTACTTCGTGTTTATGCCAAACAACGTTGTCGGTGGCCATTAGAAGTACCCTTCCATTTTCTTCTTCTCCATAGAGCCTGCGCTGTCATGGTCGATAACTCGGCCCTGACGTTCAGACGTCTTGGTAAGCAGCATTTCTTGGATAACTTCAGGTAGGGTAGCTGCTTCTGACTCTACCGCACCGGTAAGTGGGTAACAGCCAAGAGTACGGAAACGCACAGAGCGCATCTCTGGTACTTCACCTTCTTCTAGCGGCATACGGTCGTCGTCAACCATAATAAGAATGCCGTCGCGCTCAACGACAGGGCGAGGCTTAGAAAGGTAAAGTTGCGGAATATCGATGTTTTCTAGGTAGATGTATTGCCAGATATCTAGCTCAGTCCAGTTAGACATTGGGAATACACGAATGCTTTCGCCTTTATTAACCTGAGAGTTATAAATATTCCAAAGCTCTGGACGCTGGTTTTTTGGGTCCCAGCGGTGGTTGCTGTCGCGGAATGAGTAAACACGTTCTTTGGCACGTGATTTTTCCTCGTCGCGTCGAGCGCCACCAAACGCCGCATCGAACTTATATTTGTTAAGCGCTTGCTTAAGTGCTTGGGTTTTCATAATGTCAGTATGTTTTGCTGAACCGTGGCTAAATGGGCCAACACCAGCTTCAACACCTTCTTCATTGATGTGAACAAGCAAATCAAAACCGTGCTTCTTAGCTTGTTCGTCACGGAACTTAATCATTTCACCAAACTTCCACGTGGTATCTACGTGTAATAGTGGGAAAGGAATTTTGCCGGGCGCGAACGCTTTACGGGCAAGGTGAAGCAGTACAGAAGAGTCTTTTCCTACAGAGTAAAGCATAACTGGGTTTTCAAACTCAGCAGCAACCTCACGGAAAATCTGGATACTCTCGGCTTCGAGTTGTTTCAAATGCGTTACAGACGGGATACTAGCAGTCATTTTGAAGTCCGAATTTTATGTTATATACAAAAAAGTTATATATGGGTTATTTTTCTGCATAGAACGATAACATATTTAATTTCAAAAGTAGTATGCGATTTTGCTATTTAAAATAGCTATCTTATTCCATTAAATAAAACTGTCATGCAATTGAAGCATAAGCCACTTTTTTCAAGGCCTATGAAAAGAAAAAAGCCCTGTTTAGTAACCTAAACAGGGCTTGTTATTCATTTTCGTTGCGAATGACTTATTTCGTATCGTTCGCTTACCTTTCACTCAATTTGGTCTGGAAAGCGTCGAACGTATCAACCACACCTTCTCTTGGCGAGCCAGATTTACTTAAAATCATGATGGTTAAGCTAGATAAAATAAACCCAGGGACAATTTCGTACATCCAGTCACCAAGCTTTTGGCCGCCGATTTCAATAGGAAGATAAATCCACAGTAACACCGTCACTGCACCAACGATCATACCACCTAATGCAGCACGGCGAGTCATTTCACGCTTAAACAGGCTAAATAGTACAAGCGGTCCGAAGGCTGCACCAAAGCCAGCCCAAGCATTACTTACAAGCGTTAAAATGGTGCTGTCTCTATCATAAGCTAGATAGATTGCTACGAGCGCGACAACTACTACGCTGACTCGACCAGCAATAACGAGCTCGCCATCTGACGCATCACGTCTTAGGAAGGCTTGATAAAAGTCACTGGTTAGTGAACTTGAGGTTACCAACAGCTGAGAAGAAATAGTACTCATGATCGCCGCTAAAATCGCAGCGAGCAGGAAGCCACCGATAAGCGGGTGGAATAGAATTTGAGATAAGTAGATGAAGACGGTTTCTGGATCGATTTCGTTTCCGTTACCTGTTACATAGGCAAGGCCGAAAAGCCCCGTCATTAACGCACCAATAATCGACACAATCATCCAACTCATACCGATATTGCGCGCAGTTGGTATATCTTTAACAGAACGTATCGCCATAAAACGCACAATGATATGAGGCTGACCAAAATAACCTAGGCCCCATGACATCAGTGAAACAATACCTATTACGCTTAGTGCTTCATTGGTAGACGCATCCATAAACGCATCGAAAAGCGCCGGATTAATGGTATCTAATGCGTCAATTGACGCGCCGATTCCACCCAACTCGCTAATAACAACGGCAGGTACCATAATGAGAGATACAAACATGATACACCCCTGAACAAAGTCGGTCATGCTTACTGCCATGAAACCGCCTACGAGGGTATAAGCTACGACGACACCCGCGGTAACGTATAAGCCGGTCTCATAAGTTAATCCAAATGATGTCTCAAAGAGCTTTCCGCCAGCTACCACACCAGAAGAGGTGTAAAGCGTAAAGAAGACAACGATAACCACAGAGGCTATAACGCGCAATAAACGCGTGTTGTCAGCGAAGCGATTTTCAAAATAGTCGGGGAGGGTAATGGAGTTGTTGGCTACTTCAGTGTAAACGCGAAGGCGTGGAGCAACTAACATATAATTTGCCAGAGCACCGAGTGTCAAACCAACGGCAATCCAGCCAGCAGATAAGCCTGATACATACATTGCACCGGGTAAGCCCATGAGCATCCATCCGCTCATATCCGATGCACCTGCTGAAAGCGCGGTTACCGCGGGGCCTAGTTGGCGGCCGCCAAGCATATAGCCTTCTACGTTGGTGTCTGTCTGCCGATAAGCGAAAAGGCCTATCCCTAACATTACAACAAAATACAAACCCAACGAGATTATCGTGCCAGTAGCCATATAAATTCCCTATGTTTTTTCTTTCATGCTAACACCTATGACATAGAGTCTCTATGTCAGTCAGCGACCTTGCATGTTTTCTATACGGTAATTCGTAAATAAAGTTTGGCGAAAGGTTAAATTGGAAAAGATGCAACGCGCGCTCGACCTTCTCTTTTGGCTCTGTAGAGAAGCTCATCGCACATCTTGATAATGGTGTCTAGGTTGGTTTCTCCGTTGACGTCTAACAGACCCGAAGAAAAGCTCACGGAAAACATTTCTTTTGTATTGCGCCAGTGTTTCTGGCGAGAAAGCGTGAAATTCAGCTCGTCCAGAATTCGCTTAGCAGACCTTTGGTCGGAGTCGGAAAAGTAAATCAAAAACTCTTCGCCGCCGTATCGGCAGAGCTTGTCTGACTTACGAATTCGGTTTTTGATAATCTGCGTAAAGGTAGTCAACACTTCATCACCGACAACGTGGCCGTATTTGTCATTAATCTTTTTAAAGTTGTCGACATCAAGTAGAGCAATACAGGACGCTTTATTGCACTTTCAGTGCTTTTTTCAAACTGTTTAGCATAGCTCGTCGCGTGAGAGCACCGGTAAGTGAGTCACGCTCAGCTAGCAAGTCGCTCTGTCGTTTTGAAATCCATAGCCAAAGTGCAAGAATGATGAGAATTGTGATAATCAACGCAAAAATGGTGGTTTTCATTGCTTCTTTGTCGGTAGAAAGGCCATCTTTTTCACTTCTGAGCACAGTGAGTTCTTTTTGTCGATATCGCGCTAACTCGATATCTTTCGCAATACCGTCGGTAAACGAAGAATTTGACAACTTGAATTGCTCAGTGTTTTTTTCAACAAGAAGCCTATTGTAGGTTTTCGAATGCTCATATGCTTTTTCGTAGTCACCAATAAAATCGTAAAGTCTGGAAAGTTCAAGTTCTCCCCGTATCATTCGCTCTAATTTGAATTCGGACGATTGTGAAGAGTCGTTTAACGATCGCTTATAATTGCTAATGGCGGTTTCTAAAACACTCTGTCTATTTTGCAATGCTGCTACATAGGATTGAAATAGGTAGGAGAGCTCTTTGGATTTAGATTCAATTACGTCAATATCTATTGAATTCAATTGATCTAATGTCGAATTTATTTCACTCTCTTGCGCTCCTCGAAAGCCTTGAAGCAAGACCTTAAGCTTTTGAAATAGAATTATGAATTTTTCATGTTCTGAATTCCGGTTTTGAGCGGTAATCAGCGCTTTGTTCGCAAGCTCTAATGCTCTTGAGTATTCGGACTGAAACATCAGCGCGTCTACAGCAGCGAAGTAAGCTAGCGTTAAGGCTTGATCGTTTTTGTTACTTTCCTCAATGATACTCATAGCGTGAAAATACGCCCTGCTAGGCACCGATAACTCTATGTACGCTGCTCTAAGCCATTGATGAGCAGTAGCCCGGTCAAGCGCGTTCTCCAATGAAAGCGTTGATGAACGCGTTGGTAAATAGAGCAATGAATATTCAAATTCATTAATTGCCTGTATTGGGCTTGCTAGAGTGAGTTCCATTGAAAGCCAAATACTAGCTATAGCTGTAGCGACTCGGTTTCCTGTATCTAGCGCTTCTAACTTCAATCTTCTTAGTGCTGGAACAGTTGAATTTATGCGCAGTGGTGAACCGTCAAAGTCATTAACGGCTCTAGCATATATGTAATACGCTTTCGCAGCTGAGAATAACTCAGGGTTGAGCGCCTTTAACTCTTGCCAGTGAGAATCCAATAGGGGGGATTTTACAAAAATTTGTACTCGTGGTTCGAGAGTTTCGTTTGCCGTGGCGGTAGCCAATATGTGTCTAAAAATTATCCCTTCGCTACTGATATCGTCTTGTATGTTCAGATTCTCAATCATAGTTGAAATCTGCTTGTTATCTATTTCCGAGCTTCTGTTCCAATGATAAATTGTTACGGCGGCAAGGTGGCTATATGAATGTAACTTTTTTGCCTAATGTTGGTCGGATATTTATCTTGTAAGGCGTTAGTAGAGGGACTGAAACACGCGATAAAAAGTGTGCAAACCATCAGACTTGTAAAACGAAACCAAGCGCTCATTGTGATGGAGACCTCTTTACTGCGGGTAAGTGAATGAAGTGATTAACTGAAATTAAAACGGACGTTTTAACCTTTAAGTCGGAGTATAAGTTTTATTGAACAGGGTTTCATCATAATTTTGGGCAAAAAAATCGGCCCATAGGGGGGCCGACGAAGGGAAGTGCTAAAGATACGCACTTTTTTGGAACACTTTACAGTCACTTAACGTGTGTTAAGCAGAGAATTGAATCCTTTCTGACACCGCCTTTTTCATATCGCTTAAATCAGCATCTTTATCGCCAACAATCATTACATTGGCATGCTTCATTTTAATGCTCTCTCCGTGGTACTGACCATCGGCAAACTCGCTTGGTACGGAGACATCTCCACGTTCAGGTACTACGAATACCGACATCTTGCCTTGCGGCGTATTCACAATCAGGTGAAGGCTTCTAACTGTGCTCAAATGGCAATAGTTTGCGACCTCTACACCGTCGAGCATTTCGCTAAAGCTGCCACCAAAGCTTGCTAGCTTTGCGTTAACCATGTTCAAATCAACAGGAAGCAACGAATGAGCGTGTTCCATTTCTGCGTACTGCATATGGGCAAGTGCTTGCCCGCCAATACTAAGCGGCTGGTGATACCACATAGTAAGGCCAATGCCTACTGTAAAGGCAACTGATGCAGCCATGGCTAAATACCAGCGACTTCTGCGTTTATAACGGGTGAATTCGTCTGCAGACTGCTGCCATATTAGTTTGCTTGCGAAATCCTCTGGTACATCGACTTTCAATGCTTGCTTTAATTGCTTATCTAACTGCTTTTGTTCATTCCAGAAACTGCGTTTACTTTCATCCGCTTTTGCCGCTTCTACAACATCACTGTCAGTCGTTTCTGGATCGGCGTAGATACGACGCCTAAATTCTAACTCATCCATTTACACGACCTCTCTGTTCATTTTGCTTCTCTAATGCCTCTTTTAGTTGATTCCTCGCTCTGAAAAGGCGAGTCATTACCGTGTTTTTGTTAAGCCCTAACTGGTTGGCGATCTCTTCACCACTAAAACCGAAAATCAATTGGAGTATTAAGGGTTCACGATACTCCACACTCAATCCACCTAATAGTCGCTGAAGCTCTCTATCTTTCAAGTCCCCATCTGCATGTTGTGTGTCATCTTGAATATGGCAATCATCAATATCTACTGTGTCGAACTGTTTGCGTTCAAATCGACGGGCGTTTTCGCGGCGAAGAATGGTAATTAACCATGACTTTGCTGCTTTTTCATCATTTAGGGCGTCTAATGAGCGCCAAGCACGTAAAAAGGTTTCCTGAACAACATCTTCAGCAATGCTCTGGTCTTTAATAAGCCAAAATGCATAGCGGTAGATGTCGGCGTGAAATGCCTTTACTAATGCTTCATATCTTTGGTGTTTTGCTTTCATACCCGATAAGACCTGAGCATTATCGGATTTATTTCGCTCAAACATAAAAAAATCCAAAAACTTAATTTTTTCTCACTATGACATAAAAAACGCGCCATTTCGTTAGCCGAAAGGCGCGTTTTCATTTTATTTTCAGTGATCAGAGCACCTAGTTCGAAAAACTAGGCACTTTTTTGGGAAGTAATCCAAGCATTAATGTTTTCTTCTAAAATAAACAGTGGGACTGGACCGTACTTCAACACCTCGTCATGGAAGTCTTTCCAATCAAACTTTTCACCAAGTTCAGCTTGGGCATGCTCTCTAAGTTCCATGATTTTCAGTTTACCTATCATATAGGCCGTAGCCTGACCTGGCATAGCAATGTAGCGCTCAATGGCTTTTTGCGCATCGTATTCTGGGTTTGGCGTATTTTCAACAAGGTAATCTACGGCTTCTTCACGCGTCCACTTTTTCGCATGAATACCCGTATCAACCACAAGTCTGCAAGCGCGCCAAAGCTCCATGGCTAGACGACCGAAATCAGAATAAGGGTCTTCATAAAAGCCCATATCTTTTGCAAGTTCTTCGGTATATAGGCCCCAACCTTCTGTGTATGCGGTAAAGCTCAAGAATTTCTGGAATTGAGGCACACCTTCTAGCTCTTGTGCAATAGCGCGCTGCATGTGGTGACCTGGGATGCCTTCGTGATACGCCAGCGCCTCTAACTGATAAGTAGGCATTGCTTTCATGTCATAAAGGTTTGCGTAATAAATACCTGGGCGGCTGCCATCTTGCGCCGGGCTTTGATAAAACGCCTTGCCCGCAGATTGTTCGCGGAATGCTTCAACCCGTTTAACAATCATGGGCGCCTCTGGAAGAATACCGAAGTATTCAGGGATAGCTTCTCGCATGTCGTCTATGGCGGTTTCCGCCATATCAAGGTATTGCTGTCTACCTTCATCTGTTGAAGGTAGATAGAATTGCTCGTCTTCACGCATGAAAACGAAAAACTCTTGAAGGGTGCCTTCAAATTTTACTTGTTTCATAATGTCGCGCATTGCATCGTGTATGCGCTCTACATTGTCTAAGCCAATTTGATGGACTTCTTCAGCGGTTAGGTCTGTAGTGGTAAACCAGTTTAGACGATTCTGATACCATTGATCACCATTGGGTAAGCGCCACACACCATCGCCTTCGGGCGTGATTTCCCTTTGATGAGCGAGTTCTTCAATAAACTTCTCGTATGACGGCATGACTGACGTTACCAAAGCGGCTTTCGCTTCACCTAATAACGTCGTTTTTTCCGCCTCTGTAACATCCAGGCTATTTACTTTATTTTGAAAATCTTCCCAGATAGTTGAAGGTATTTCGCTAGAATCAAATGGTGCGCCGGTGATCACGTTTTTTGACGCATCAATCATTTGATCGTAGGCCCATGCTGGGGGGAATACGCCGGCTTTTTCGCGAACTTTCATTTGTTCGATAACTTGATCAAAGTACGTACGTACATTGTCTAGTCGTCCAATGTATGCCTTAGCGTCCTCTTTACTCTTTACGCTGTGAATGTTGATAAGGAAGCTAGGCACTTGTGTATGTGCGGCGCGGAACTGATGTACAATGTAACGGTGATGTCGAAATTCGTCGTTAGCTAAATCGCGCTCAATACCTAGTTTGTACAGGCGCAAGCTTAGCTGTTCCTGTTCACTTAACTGACTGGTGTCAAAACTATTAAGCTTTTCTAGTCGGTTTTTGGCGATGGCAATGCGAGCGTCAGCTTCTTCGTCACTGATGTCATCCCATTTGTCATAGTCCCATTTTTTACCCAAGTAACTTTGAAATAATGGCGAACGCTTAAGATCTTCTTCAAAAGTACGTTCGAAGAACGCATTAAGGCGCTCTGATTCAGACTGCCCGGCTGGCTGTTCTGTTTTAATAGGTTCTGGCGCTGTTTTAGCGGTTTCACTTGCAGGAGAGCAAGCCGTAAGCGTGGTAATGGCCAACGCAATTGGCGTTAGCTTTATTAGTGCTTTCTTCATTATATTCCCCGTCGCGTTTAATTGATTATTTTTATGAGCTAAAGCTTCAAAGATTAATAAGCCTTAAAGAGGACAATAAGGCTCAAAGGCTCGACTGTTTCTCAAACGCAAACATTTCTGTTACGAAGCCCTTGCCACTGAGATTTAGCTAGTTGCAAGGGCTTTCATTACGCAAATTCTAGTGTATTGGCAAATGAAATGCGTTTTATGAAGCAGGATATAAGTTAGATAACGTGTGTTTGCTTCCAGTGCTTTTCTGCTTCCATTCGTTGCGAGCAAGCTTTATTTCCGATGAAAGTTTTTCTAAAGCCTCCGTCATTTGCCTAGATTGGTCGTGCGCATCAGTTTTTCTGGCTGAGAACCGCAGTGCATAGAGTTCATTAACACTGCCGTTGATTCCTTCAAACTGCGAAAGTTGCGCTTTACCCGAAGTTAGTGCGGTTATCCACTGTTTAAGCACGGGCGTAAGTGAGCTTGTGTCTTTTGCCTTTATTACTGACATTAGGTTTTGGAATTGTGCTTTTTCATCCCACTGAGCATAAGAGTGGAAGCGCTGTGCAGAACCGGTTTTGTTAGTGGTCCCAGGCCCCATCATCTGAAACTGCTTAAGCTTTCTGTAAGTAAATACCCACCCCGCAAGCGCAACAACGAACAACGCTAATAGTGCACCAGTAACCATCCAATTAAGCTGGGTATTTTCGTCAGTATCGACTTCACCTGAAGCGCTGTCTAAAGGTTTATTCCCATTGCTAGCACTAGCGTTAGGCTGTGTTGTAGCTGACGTTATATCATTTTTAATATCTTCATTGCTTGCACTACTGGCTGATGGAGTGTTTAGCATATTCGGAGTATTGGCATTATTTGCGCCAGATACTGGCGTTACCGTAATTGAACGAGCGGGTATAGTGGCATACTCAGTTTGCTGAGTAAGCGTATTAAACCAAGGGATAGTAATTTCAGGTAAGACAAAGTTACCCGGCTGCGTAGGAATAATTGCCAGCGACGTTTGGCGCTGTGAAATTAAGCTCCGGTCTTTTTCGACTGTCGTAGTATTAGATTGATCAGGATACAGCTTAAAGTTTGGCGGATAAAACTCAGGAATATCAGGAAGCTGCTCTTCTACTACGCCCAATGCGGTTAGCGTAACAATACGGGTGACTGGTTCACCTGCTACAAAACTATCACCTTGTGGCCATTCTTCATCCACTCGCACCATTTCAGAAGGCAACCAAGGGTAATCTATCCCTTGAGGAATGGGCTTAATGTTTACCATAATGTCGGGCCCAACCCGATTGATTTGCTGGGTACGGTTGAAGAAGCCAAAACGTTGGTTAGTATTGGCTGCCATTACTTCGCCAGTAAAGATAGGGCCTCTTAGTGTGAATTCACCGGATGCTTGAGGTACAACGGCAAATTGACGCTCAATAATTTGATACCGTTTACCGTTTACTATATCGGTATACTGTTTGTCTTCACCTAACTGGGTAATTTCCGCATTTTGCATTTCTGGCGCTTGTAGACTGCCGCGCTCAATATTGCTAGAAAGAAACAGCTTAACCGTATAAAGCAGCTGTTGATTCAAATAGGCCTCTTTCAAGTCGATATCCGTGGTAACAAAATAGTCTCTTGCCACGTTACTTTGTTCTTGAACTGGTATTACTTTAACTTGAATAGGCTTGGTTGATTTTCCTTCAATGGTTAATGGAGGAATGGTGAACGAGCCTTCCTTTCGGGGAAATAACGTAGTGGTCCAAACGGTGGTGCGCTTGGTGTCGAAATTGACGATTGAGGTTTGGCTACTTACCGATGTTCTGCCGACAACAAAATCTTTAAGCAGGGGAGAGCTGTCGAATGCATCTCTGTCCGCGCTGCCGTCTGCGGTAACCGTTAAGCGAATCGCTTCATCCAACATGACAGGGTTTCTATCAATGGTGGCTTCCAGCGAATTTACATCGGCATAAGCCACCGCATTTACAAGTAGGGTAAATAAAAAACTATACGTGTAGATTGTAATAAGGCTCTCATCTACCAATCACTCCGGTTTGAAGGCATACGTTGACGCTGACGTTTTTGTGCTTCTAATTGCATTTTTCGTTTTAGTAAGAATGCAGGATCGTCTGGCACGCGGCGCATTAAACTCTCCATTCGCTGCAACTCTTCTTTTTCTGCGTCGGTAAGCTCGGTTTCTTGACCTTGCATAGCCTGTGCTTCCTGCTCTGCTTGTTGTTCGTTTTCTTGTGCTTGCGCGCTGTGACCTTGATCAGACTCTTCCTGTTCTGCATTTTGCTGCTGAGAGCCTGATGACTCGTTCTGACTGTTCATCTCGGAATCATCAGGCTGTTGCGAGTTATCTCCGCCATTTTGCTGTTCATCGTTAGCTTGGCTTTGGTCAGACTGTTGACCCTCATTATCGTCTTGCTGATCATTCTGCTCGTTTGAACCTTCCTGATTGTTCTGGTCCCCTGATTGCTGTTTGCTATTAGGGCTATCAGAGTTATCAGAGCTATCTTGGCCATTATCCTGCGAGTCACTCTGTTCGCCGTCATCGCCATTTTCGTTCTGGTTTTGCTCCTGATTCTGCTGTTGCTGCTGTTTCAGCAAATCCTCGACAATCTTTTTGTTGGCTCTTGCATCGTCGAAATCGGGTGCTTCGCTTAACGCCTGATCATATTTCTTAATAGCGTCTTCAAGTTTACCGAGTTTTGCCAGTGCATTGCCTTGATTGTAAAGACTCTCGGGGCCAGGAATGTTCTTGAAGGCATTTAATGCACCTTCGTAGTCACCTGATTTATAAAGTGATGATGCTTTCCAGGTGTCGTCATTAAACTGATTAACTGCGTCTTTGTACTTGCCTCTTTGGTAACTGTTCAATGCTTCCTGGTTGTCATTCATAAATGGCGTTTGCCACCATGAAAGTGAATCAGGTTTATTTGTCATCTCTAGAGTATCTTCTGGTGCGTCTATGCCTTGCGACGTGCCAGCAATTTCTGAGGCTTGGGCGCGTTGCAGAGCATGGGCGTTTTTAATCATAGAGGGGCTAAGTAAACCCACCAACACGATGAAAACTAACCCGCGTTTGAATGCAAAGGCGGCAAACGGTAGAAGTATAAGCAGCAAGTAAGGGCCAACTTCTTTCCATTGGTCTCCTTGCAAATTACTCTCTTCTTCGTTCTCTTCGCTGTCGCTTTTATCTAGTAGAGATACCGAGGCGAGGGCATCAATGTCGGTGTCGTTTGATGTAAAAGATTCAAAGCGTCCGCCGCTCGTTTTAACCACGCCTTTCACTGCGCCTTCGTTTAACTTGGATATAACGATGCTGCCGGTGAAGTCTTTTAATAGCTCGCCGCTTTGCTGGCGGATAGGCGCGCCTTCAGATGTCCCAACAGTAAGTGCATTTACTGTAAAAGGAATAGAAGCCACATACTCCTGAAGCTCTTGTTGTTGTTCTAATTCTATTCCGTCAGTAATCCAGTAGATCATGCCTGAGTTATATCCGGCATTTGTGAGAAGCTCTGACGCACTCTCTATGCCTAGGAGTGGGTCGCTGCCAGGCACGGGCATAATTTCCGGTGACAGGCTTGGGATAAGGGTTGTGATATTTCCTGCGTCTTCGGTTAAGGGGCTAATGACAAACGCATCGCCAGCGTAAGCAACCAAGCCCATTTCTCCTTCACCAATAGCGTTGACTAGGTCTATCGCTTTATATTTAGCGCGAGTTAGCCTGTCTGGCGTCATATCGGTAGCGCGCATTGAAAGCGACATATCTATGACTATAACGTGTCCCATTTTCAACTGGTAAACCGGCTGCGGCAGGCGCTCCCACGTTGGGCCAGCGAGTGCTATCACACTTATAATCCACACAAGAGCAAGCATCCACATTGGAGGTTTTGCGCCCATTTCGTTTTTTCCAATCACCATGTATTGATATAGGTGAGAAGGGATCACAGATTGCCAGCCAGATTGCTTAGCCGTGGTTTTTCTAATTAAAAACACAAGCAGCATCAAGGGAGCGAGCGCGATAAACCATTCGGGGCGTAAAAAATGAAATTGGTTTAAGAAGTCGAATTCCATTACTTCGTCTCCCTATTTGTTTGAGCTGCTTGTATTGAATCAACTGAATTCGGGTGTTGCTTTGACGAGTTAATTCGTCTTTGTGCGAACCAACGAAATGTTGATAAAAGAACCGTCAAGAATGCCCATAGTGCTGACAGTAATATCGCAGCACCAAGGGGATAGTAAAACAGTGCGCTCAATGGACGCATCTTGCGCGTTTCACCTTCAATAGGCTCAAGCGCGTCAAGTTGTTGATAAATAGCCTGAAGTTCCTGGGCATTTCGAGCCCTAAAATATTGGCCGCCAGTGCTAGTCGCAATGTCGGTTAACATGCCTTCATCAAGTTCTTGCGATGGGTTTATTTGTCGGCTACCGAAAAAGCTTTGGATCAGCATTTTATCTGCACCCACACCAATAGTGTAAACCTTCACACCCTTACTAATCGCCAACTCTTTCGCCTGCTCGGGGGTAATATTTCCTGCAGTATTTTGCCCATCGGTAAGAAGAATTAATACGTTATTAGACTCTTCCCGTTCGTCAAAGCGCTTCACCGCTAAACCTATCGCATCGCCTATGGCCGTTTGTTCGCCAACCAACCCAATGACAGCTTCACTCAGAAGTGTAGAAACCGTACCTCTGTCATAGGTAAGCGGCGCTTGAACGTACGCGGTATCGGCAAATAAGATAAGGCCAATTCTGTCGCCAACGCGACGCTGAATAAAGTCATAAACCACCGACTTAGTAATGGTTAAACGGTTAACTTGTCGGCCATTTAGCTGCATATCATCTATCTTCATACTGCCCGATAAGTCTACTGCTAACATCATTTCTCGACCTTCGTTTGGTATGCTAACAGGCTCTCCTAACCACTGAGGACGCGCGGCAGCCGTCACTAGCAGCAGCCATATCAAGCTACTTACCAACAGCGGTATTTTGGTTTGTTTCAACTGGGTTTGCTCTGACACATCGCCAGGTCGTAAACTTGGAACCCGCAGTGCAGCCATGGGCATGTCTTGTGCTTTTTTAGAAAGCAGGCGAATGATAATAGGTAAGGGGAGTACGAAAAAGACCCACCACCAAGCAAAATTAAGCATGATGCGGCTCCTTGGCTTGTTTATCATGAGGGCTGCCATCGTTTAGACCGCCATCATTCACACCGCTGTAAGCCCCCTTGTTTTTTGGCAGTTTGGCTTTTGAAAGCCAGTTTTTTACTGCCCCTTTGCAGGTTTCAAAATCACTAGGGTTGGGGGTGGCTTGATAAACATTGCTTACTAATAAACCTAAATCACTTTCAAGTTTTCTATCACTACTTTTCAATGCAGAGGTTAAGAACGCTTGCCACTGTTTACCGTATAACCCAGCTACTTGCTGAGTTGGGTAATAGCTCATAGCCGTGCGTTTTAGAATTGAGTTTAACGCCACGGGCCAATTGCTTTGTTGTGCCGAAATCGATTCAAGTAAGGCTAAAGCTTGCTTACGCGCCTTGTTGTGACGTAGGTGGGCAGTGATAGCTTTATATAGGCAAAATAGAGCAATTAAGACTACTGCGATAGCGACCCACCAACCCCAATCTAATGGCCAAATGTTGACCTCTGTAGGTACGTGTATATCGCGCAGTTGAGCTAGTGGGTCTTGCTGCTGAGGGGGCACTGGCATTTGATTTGCCGGCGGCATCGATTGAGCAGCTGATTTTGTGTAACTAGATAGAAAGTTTGATAAAAAATGGGTTGAAAAAATACTGCTTTGCATTAATTAAGCTCCAACCTCTGTTCTTGCTGCATACTCTGAAGCTGTTCGTCTAAAGGAAGGCCCGCTGAAACACTGAATCGAGCGATATTGTTTTTACGCAAGGCGCTATAAATTGCGCTGTTGTGTTCACTGCGCCATTTTTGATATTGCTGTTGCTCGGTATTGTCGCCTAACACCCAGCGTTGTTGGTTTTGGCCATCAGAAACGCTGACGGTTTGTAATGAAGTGGTTTGTGGTAAGGCGTGTTCTATAGGATCGTTAATTACGATAGCCCTTACTTCACAGTGTCGTGTTAAGTGACTTAAGTGTTGAATAGCTTGGGTACTTAAATGCTGAAAGTCTGACACGAGATAAACCAAGCTCCCAGGTCTTGCTAAACGTCTTGCCCTAGCGCACGCATCGGCAAAAGCTTGTTCGTCTTTGTCTTTGTCCGGCTCAGATTGCGCGCTCTGTTCGTGCAATGCCATAAGTTCATGACACACGTGCAACACGGCTTTTTTGCGGGTAAGCGGTTTAATTTCTTTGTGCTGTTGCTGGTTAAATACCAGTGCGCCGACCTTATCGCCACGAGCGGCAGCAGACCAGCTTATTAATGAAGATACATGCGCGGCTTGCACCGCTTTAGTAAGCAGCTGCGTGCCAAATGCCATTGAAGGTAGATAGTCGCAGAATAGAAAAACCGGGCGCTCTCGCTCTTCCCGATACACTTTAGTGTGAGTTTTACCCGTGCGCGCAGTAACGCGCCAATCGATAGCGCGAATATCATCACCGGGCTGATAATGCCGGGCCTCATCAAACTCCATGCCTCGGCCTTTGTGCTTGGTGAGATAACTTCCAGCAAGTTTAGCTTGTGGCATACGTTTAGGCGCCAAACTAAACAGCTTAGCTAACTGCTGGTAGCGTAATAATTCTGCGGTAGACAACGAGACGCCATTGCTTTGCAGCTTGTTTAGCTGCGCTTGTACATTCACCATAGCTTAAGGGACTGCGACAGTTGCAACAATCTTATCAAGTACGTCGTTAATCGTTACGCCTTCAGCCTCGGCTTGATATGACAGAATAATACGGTGGCGAAGCACGTTGTGAACCACAGCTTGAATATCATCAGGACCAACAAAGTCTCTGCCGCTAAGCCATGCGTGAGCGCGTGCACAGCGATCTAGACTGATGGTTGCTCGAGGGCTTGTTCCCATCGCTATCCACTGGCCTAATTCCGCGTCAAAATTTGCAGGCTGACGTGTGGCCATAATCAATTGAACTAAATACTGTTCTAACTCAGGCGCCATATACAAAGACAATGCTTCTTTACGCGACGTAAAAATATCGTCTTGAGTTAGCGTTGGTGGCGTAACAGGCGGTTCTGAGAGGGCTTCACCTCGCGTTAAGCGCAATATCTCTAATTCTGTCTCGGCGCCAGGATAATCGATGTCCACGTGCATTAAGAATCGGTCTAGCTGTGCTTCAGGTAGTGGATAAGTTCCTTCCTGTTCTAGCGGGTTTTGCGTTGCCATTACTAAAAATAGCGGAGGAAGAGGGTAGGTTTTGCTGCCTACCGTAATTTGACGTTCCGCCATGGCCTCAAGCAAAGCCGATTGCACTTTTGCTGGTGCGCGGTTGATTTCGTCGGCTAGCACTAAGTTATGAAAAAGCGGCCCTTTTTGAAAAACAAACTCACCGGTTTCGGGACGATATATGTCTGTACCGGTTAAGTCGGCAGGCAAAAGGTCTGGGGTAAATTGTACGCGGTGAAAGTCGCCGTCAATACCATTAGCAAGTGCATTGATTGCGCGTGTTTTTGCAAGCCCTGGAGGACCTTCTACCAGAAGGTGGCCGTCGGCCAAAAGAGCGATTAGAAGGCTTTTGGTTAACGCATGCTGACCGATAATCTGTTGGTCTAAATAAGCGTGTAACTGTTGAAATTGCGCTGCTGCCATAATGCAAAATTTCCGTTTGAGTTCTCGTTATCAGGAAGTGTCATTTGAACGATAGATTTATTAAATATCTTATAAAGTGATCGCTTAGCTAAAAAGTAAATTACAAATTAATTTAGATAGCTCTAGCCCGTCACAATGACACAAAACAGACTTTCATTTCCATATAAGGTTCATTCTATCTTTCTTCAAGTCGTCAAACAGTAATAAAAATGCGATATGCGGTTGGGTGCAAAGCAAGCTTTTTAAATTTCGATAGCATAAAACGGTCAAAATTTGTAAACAGGGCAAACTTTAGTTTCATTTATATTGCCCTTAACCCTGCATTATTTGCTATTTTGTTCATTGTTTGTAAAAATCGGGTTTATTACAGGTCAGACCACTTTGGGGCGATAAGCTCAAACGGAAGTCGGTCATTAATTTAGGTGCATTATGGCAACAAAACAATCAGTTACTACCCGAGAGGGTGATCGCATCGCCATTGTCGCGGGGTTGCGTACTCCGTTTGCGAAAATGGCTACATATTTCCACGGTGTTCCGGCTGTTGATCTAGGTAAAATGGTCGTAAACGAACTTCTCGTTCGCCATGGTGTTCAAAAAGAATGGGTTGACCAGGTTGTCTACGGTCAAGTAGTACAAATGCCTGAAGCGCCAAACATTGCGCGCGAAATCGTGCTTGGCACGGGCATGAATATTCATACCGACGCTTACAGCGTATCTCGAGCATGTGCGACGAGCTTCCAGTCAACGGTAAACATCGCAGAAAGCATGATGGCTGGTACAGTACAGGTAGGTATTGCTGGCGGTGCTGATTCAACGTCGGTATCACCTATTGGGGTTTCTAAGAATCTTGCGCGTGCGCTGGTTGATTTACAGAAAACCAAGACCCTTGGCCAAAAGCTAAACATCTTCAAGCGTTTAAGCTTAAAAGACCTAGCGCCTGTTCCTCCTGCGGTAGCAGAGTACTCAACAGGTCTGTCGATGGGACAAACGGCAGAGCAAATGGCGAAAACGCATCAAATTTCTCGTGAAGAGCAAGACAAGCTTGCACATCGCTCGCACAGCCTAGCCGCTGAAAGCTGGGAAGCAGGCAAGCTCTCTAGCGAAGTGATGACCGCTTATGCTGAACCTTATAAAGGTGCTCTTGAGCGCGATAACAACGTACGTTTCGATTCTAAGCTTGAAGGCTACGCGAAACTTCGCCCAGTATTCGATAAAAAGTACGGCTCGGTAACCGCTGCAAACGCTACACCGCTTACCGATGGCGCTTCTGCAGTGCTTATGATGACAGAAAGCCGAGCGAAAGAACTAGGTTATACGCCGCTTGGTTACATTAAGAGCTACGCGTTTTCGGCAATCGACGTTTGGGAAGACATGCTAATGGGGCCGTCGTACGCGACACCTATTGCGCTAGATCGCGCAGGCATGACCCTAAACGACTTAACGCTAATTGAAATGCACGAAGCGTTCGCAGCTCAAACCTTGGCAAACGTTAAAATGTTTGCAAGTGACAAGTTCGCCAAAGCGAAACTAGGCCGCGACAAAGCGACGGGCGAAATTGACATGGACAAGTTCAACGTGATGGGTAGTTCAATTGCTTATGGTCACCCGTTTGCCGCAACCGGTACACGTATGATTACGCAAATGCTTAACGAACTAAATCGCCGTGGCGGTGGTACAGGCCTTCTTACTGCATGTGCTGCGGGTGGTCTTGGTGCCGCAATGATTGTGGAGACAGAATAATATGAGTCAGGAACAAGAAATGACAAATGAAGTTCAGCCAACATCAGGCGCATTTACGTTAACCAAGCAAGATAATGGCGTTGCTATTCTTAGCATGGACGTACTTGGCGAGAGCATGAATACGCTTAAAGCTGAGTTTGGCGATGAGATATCTGCCATGCTTGATGATATTGAACGCGACAGCAGCATCAAAGGTGTGGTGTTAACAAGCGGCAAGCCAAGCTCATTCGTAGCAGGTGCCGATATCACCATGCTAGCAGCGTGTAAAACCGCTGAAGACGCCACAACTATCGCCGCTGGCGGTCAAGCCATTTTCGATAGAATTGAGAACATGAAGGCTACCTTCGTTGCGGCTATTCACGGCCCAGCGTTAGGCGGTGGTTTAGAGCTAGCATTAGCGTGTCACTACCGTGTATGTACGGATTCACCTAGTACTCAGGTAGGTCTACCGGAAGTGCAGCTTGGCTTGTTGCCAGGCAGTGGTGGTACTCAGCGCCTTCCTCGCCTAATTGGCATTCAGCAAGCGATGAAAATGATGCTTACTGGGTCTCCAGCACGCGCTAAGCAAGCTAAAAAGTACGGTATTGTAGATGATGTGGTACCTCACAGTGTTTTGCTAAAGGTAGCTGAACAGTTTGCGCTTAAACGCAAACCAGAAAGGGAAGCGCCGCAAAAGAGTGTGATGGACAAAGTGTTAGAGAAAACCGGCCCGGGCCGTAACATGATGTTCAAAAAAGCGCGCGAAGCGACATTTGCCAAAACCAAAGGTAATTATCCAGCGCCAGGTTTCATTATTGATGTAATTGAAACGGGCATGAACGAAGGGATGAAAGCGGGGCTTAAAGCCGAAGCTGAAGCCTTTGGTAAGCTTGTTATGACGCCGGAATCTTTCCAGTTACGTCAGATTTTCTTCGCTACGACAGAAATGAAGAAAGAAAACGGCGTTGAAGGTGTTAAACCTGAAAAAATGAAGAAAGTCGGTGTGCTTGGCGGTGGTTTAATGGGTGGTGGTATCGCCTATGTAACGTCGACCAAAGCCGGTGTACCTGTCCGTATTAAAGACGTGCGTGCTGAAGGCATAGCCAATGCAATGAAATATAGTTATGACATCTTAAACAAAAAGGTGAAGAAGCGTTTCATGCGCAATAGTGAAATGCAGAAACAGTTGGCGCTTCTTACCGGTACGCTAGATTATAGTGGCTACCAAGATGCTGATATCGTGGTTGAGGCGGTTTTTGAAGATTTAGATCTTAAGCAAAAAATGGTGGCGGATATTGAAGAGAACTGCAAAGAAAGCACGATCTTCGCGTCTAATACATCGTCTATTCCTATTACACAAATTGCAGCTAAGGCAGCACGTCCTCAAAACGTGATTGGTCTGCATTACTTCTCGCCAGTAGACAAAATGCCATTGGCCGAAGTTATTGCTCACGATAAAACGTCTGACCAAGTTATTTCGTCTACGGTAGAGTTTGCTAAAAAGCAAGGTAAAACGCCGGTTGTTGTTAAAGACGGTGCGGGTTTCTACGTAAACCGTATTTTGGCACCTTACATGAATGAAGCGGCAAACCTTATTCTTGACGGTGAGCCTATTGAGCATATCGATAAATCGTTGGTTAAGTTCGGTTTCCCTGTAGGTCCTGTGAAACTACTTGATGAAGTGGGCATTGATGTTGGTACTAAGATTATCCCATTCCTTGTAGAGGCGTTCGGCGAGCGCTTCACTGCGCCAAGTGCTTTCGATAAAGTACTTGCAGACGGCAGAAAGGGTAAGAAAAACCAAAAAGGGTTTTATTCTTATGAAGGCAAAAAACCAGGTAAAGAAGTGGATGAATCAATCTACGAATTACTTGGGCTATCGCCTTCTGCCAAACTAAGCGAAAAAGAAGTTGCTGAACGCTGTGTATTAATGATGCTTAATGAAGCAGCGCGCTGTTTAGACGAAGGCGTTATCCGTAATGCGCGCGACGGCGATATCGGTGCTATCTTCGGTATTGGTTTCCCTCCATTCTTAGGCGGCCCGTTCCGCTATATGGATACACTGGGAATTAAACACGTTGTTGCTCGTTTAAACCATTATGCTACTGCTGTAGGTGATAAATTTGCACCTGCTGAAGTGTTAGTAAAAATGGCAGAAAACGATCAAAAGTTTTACAGCTAAGTTTATTAAATGTTAAAAGCCGGGCGTTGCCCGGTTTTTTTATGTCTAATGGGTATTTTTGCTGGTTTATTGTTCTATTTTGGGTAGAATTCCTGCGGTTAAAAAATGAACGTGTCAAATTGTTGGCGTCCATTATCAGTAAGTTAAATTGAATAATTGATGGGGACAAGTAACCCCACGTAACTAGGTCAAACAGGCGGAGGCAGTGTGATTTCACTCGTAGTATTAAGCGTTATCTTTTCTCTATATTTTTATGTAGAAGCGTTTAAATGGGGAATGAGCGCGAAAAAGTGGGCGATAGCGGGTTTTGTGTTAGGTCCAATCTTACTACCCATGTTTTCCATCTCTCGCCATATACACTGGCGAAATGCAGTAGGGTTTAATAACCTTTATATTTCTGCGTAGTCTTTCCTAGCGGTCTGCTGAAATAAGTAAGTGTGGCGTAAAATACAGGTATAAAAAAAGAGAGCGTTGCTCTCTTTTTTTGAAATCTGTGCTTCAGATTAGAAGCCAACGCCGTAGCCACCACCAGATTGTGGCTTAACATACTCTGGTTGAGAGATGGTTTCTTTTTGCGACTCAGGAGCTTGTTTAGCGCCTTCTTGCTTGTCGGCAGCAACTGGGGTAGCGGTAGAAAGTACTAGTGCAACTGCGTACTCTTTTAACATGTTAATTTCCTCTGATTATTTTGAACGAACAAACAAAACCGATTTTTTATATTTGTCATCGGTACTTAATACTTAGCTAAATGCGTGCCAGAAATAGCATTTATTTGAAAAGTTCAATATACTCAATGGCTTAAGTGTTAATTTGAACGCTTTGGATTCGTCGAGGTCAACCAGCGCCATTTTAATGGCACTAAAGTCTAATAAACTAAGGTTGAATAGGCATGACTTTGCCTAAAGCTGCAATGAGTGGCATTAGGCAGGGGAAAGTACGCGCCCTATACGCGAGTAAAAGGTAAGGGCGGTTAAAAATTCGATTGGCCAAGCAGCGTGTGAAGCTTTTGATTCTCGGTGAGAAGTTTCTCGAAGCGCTCCGCATTTAATGGGCGGCTGTAAAGGAATCCTTGCAACATTTCACAATCGTAGCGACGTAAAATATCTAGCTGTGCTTCTTCTTCTACGCCCTCCGCTACAACTTTCAAGCCTAGATTGTGGGCGATATTTATAATGGCAGCCGCCATATGACGGTCCACATTACTCTTCGCAATATCGTCAATAAAAGCTTTGTCAATTTTTAGCGTGTTTAGCGGGAAACGCTTTAAGTAGGCTAGGGACGAATAACCTGTACCGAAATCGTCTAGCGCTAGGTGAATACCCCTTTCGCGAAGGCGAGTCATCATTTGAAGGCCGTTTTCAGGACTTTCCATTAGTGTACCTTCAGTTATTTCGCACTCTAAATGTAGTGGCGACAAACCGATATCGCTTAATATTTTGTTTATTCTGTCGTCTAAGTCGGGTAGCTCGAACTGCTTTGCAGAGATATTCACGGCAACACGACCACTAAACAAACCTTGGTTTACCCAGCGTTTGGTATCTGCACAAGCCTTTCTTAGCACTTGTTCACCAATTTCTATAATTTGGCCCGTTTGTTCTGCCAGAGGGATAAATTGCCCAGGGCTTACTATGCCCTTTTGTGGGTGCTCAAAACGCACTAAAGCTTCCATGCTGACTAGCTTACCTGAGGCTATATCAACTTTCGGCTGGTAGTAAACCGTAAACAAGTCATCTTTAATACCTTGTCTTATAAGGTTTTCAATTTGCAGTTGCCTAACGGCGTTTTGATTCATCTCTCCGCTAAAGAACTGGTAGCTGTTACCGCCATTGTTTTTAGCGAAATACATGGCTGTGTCGGCGTTTTTCAGCATTTCTTGGGGAGAAGTGCCGTCGTCAGGGAAGAACGCGATACCAATACTGGCACCCAATACAAACTCTTGCTTATTAATGATAAAGGGGCGAGATAAAGTGTCTAATAGGTTCTGTGCGTAATGCGTTACCGTGTGGATATCGGCATTGTCTTCCATTAACACGCTAAATTCATCACCACCTAAACGATAGCAAGTCGCACTCTTACCCGTAATTCTCTGTAAGCGCTTTGCTATTTGTTTAATTAATATATCGCCCGTTTGGTGACCTAAAGAATCGTTTATTTTCTTAAAGTTATCCATATCCAAACAGAGCAGAGTATGTTGTGCTCCTTTCCGCACCAAGTTCTGGTGGCTAGCTTGGAAGAACGAACGATTCGGAAGCTCTGTGAGCGGGTCAGTATTAGCTAGTTTCAATAGTTCTTTTTCAGTACTTTTTCTTGACGTGATATCACTAAATACGCCTACAAAATGGCTTATTTTTCCGTCATCGTCATGGACGGCGTCTATATTTAATTCCATTTCATAGCGCTCGCCGTTCACTCGCACACTTTCTACTTCACCTGACCAGTTACCTTTCGCTTTTAGCGTTTTCTTAATTTCTTCGGTAAACGCGTCTGGATATAGATGGAAATGCATATAGCTTGCTAATGCTTGATCACGGGTTTCGCCGGTGTAACCGCAATATGCATTGTTTACACTTATGAATTTAAATTGGGTATTAGTTATGAATACACCTTCAGAAATATTCTCAATTGAACGCTTAAATAGATTCAGCTGCTCTTCAGCTTCTTTTAAGTGATGAATATTCTTAAGCGTACCAGTCATTCTTACCGGCTGAGAATTGTGGTCTCTTTCAACCACTTTTCCGCGGTCAAGTATCCAAATCCACTGGTTCTTAAATGTCTTTGCGCGGTATGCGAGCTCGTAGAAGTCGCTATTACCTTCAAGATGGTCTCTTAGAGCAGTTTTAACACGGCTTACGTCGTTAGGGTGTATGTTTGCATCGTAAGCGCCTGTAGTGCGTATATCATCTTGAGGAAAATCAAGAGTACCCCACGTATTTGCACGGTAAACTTGGCCTCTGTATACGTCCCAGTCCCACAACTCATCACCTGAACTCCATAGCGTCAGTTTAAGGCGTTCTTCCGACTCTTTGATGGCAAGCTGATTGGCTTTTCTTATTTGATATTGGCGAACGATGAACGCAAATATCGCGAAAGCTATTAAACAATAAAATACCAAAGCGACGGTATGGAGCCATGGAGGACGTTCGATAATTATCTGCAAGTTTTTACTTTCAGACCATGATTTCCCGGGCTCTTTTGCTTGAACTGAAAAAGTGTAGCTTCCAAAGGATATATTGTTGAATTGTGCAGACCTTTCATCGTCAACATATATCCAATCATTTTCAAAATTAGAGAGCTTATAACGGTAAGTAACTTGATTAGGATAAACAGGGTTTACTGAGCCGAATGAAATACTGAACCTGGTTTCATCGTGCTTAAGCGTTAACTGACTTAAGTAGGTTATTATTTCCTTGGAAGAGAACGAATGAGTTGAATCATCTCCTTCCATTGAGTTTCTTTTGGATTTAGCGACTGAACCAAAGATGTTGATCTGATATAACTGAGGAGCTAGGGTTTGTAGGATGCCTTCAGCATCAGAGTTTGCGTTTTTGGATATTCTTATAAAGCCTTTGTTGCCACCAAAGTAAATAATGTTGTTTCTAGTAGCAATTACAGCGCCTTCACCCAGTGAGTTAAAGTCTAGTTGCTGATTTGGTATACTCTCAGCTTCTCTGAGTGAAGGAAGAAGCACTTTGTGGACACCCTTAGCGTCAGAGTACCAAATATTGTTGTTTATAGATGTTGTAGACGTGATAAATCCACTTTGGTTATCTCGCTTTTGTTTTTTGACCAAAACAAGGCTTTCTTCGTCTAGTTGGATGACACCGTCGGAACGAGTAGTTAGCCAAAGCCCATCACTTGTTTGGTGAATTCCATATACAAGAGAGTTAATGCCATTGGTTGAATCCAATACCTTTGTGATTTGCTGCTTTTCAACTGAATAAACAATTAGTTTTTCTCCAGCTCTAAACCAAACTCTCTTTTTGTCATCGGCATAGATAGCAAACATTTTTCCGTATTCTTGAGAAAGGTTTTTTTGAGGAGTTGCCGGCTCACTCTCATTAGGAACATCATCAAAATCTATTGAATGAACATCTTCATTAGGAAGTTGGAACCATATTGCAGATTCACTTTTAAAGATGTGATCAATGAATGAACCTTCGAAGTATTTTCGTAGTGTTACTAGTCCATTATCTGTTTCCGCAAGTACAATCAATCCTACCGACGAAGCAAGCCAAATATTGTTGTTGTTATCTATCTCAATGTCCCAGAATGAGCTATTGACATCTATATCTTGGGGCAAATTGAAAAACGATACATTACCGGTATCTTTCGAAATTTTCCCCACGCCTTTTTGCTGAGAAACAAGAAACAGTTCGTTTGAGCTGTTTTCTGCGAAGCCCCAAATAGTTGAATAATTGTCTTCAGTATGCCGTTCCGAATTAAACACGGGTTGGAAGTGAACACTGGCAAAATCGGGGTGATATTTAAAAGCTCCCCGATGAAAGGTTGCAGCCCAAACAACACCCGTTCTATCTTCTATAACCTTAATTATGATTTCTGGTGGGATTCCTGTTGTGTTGTACGTTTCGGCGTTTAAATGTATAACTTCAGGATTATAAGCTTCAGTTACTGGAACTGCTGCGCCGTCAGAAAGCAAAAACAACCCTATAAAAGTACCAATCCAAATATCGTCATCAACAACCGATATTGAAAATGAATTTACCTCTTCTTCAACACCTAAATCTTTACTTTCAATTTTCTTTAGAATTTTCCCATTTGACGCAATTACTATAAGTCCATTATTAGTCGCCAACCAATAGTTGCCGTTAATCACTGATATGTCATGGAGCGCTCGAATATCAAGTGAAACACCCCAAGGATTCACTTTTTTTACGTCATGAACCTCTAAGGTCTCCGTATCTATAAGTTTTGCGCCAAACTTATTTGAGCCCACCCAGATACGATTGGCTTCTTCGAAGATAACTTTAATGAAGCTTTCTTCATTGAAAACCTGAGTCAGAACACTTATTTGCGATCGTTCTTTGGAGTATCTATACAAGAATTTGCGATCCGCGAAGAGAATATCGCCATTTTTGGACTCTGTAATTGCTGTTATTAAATCAGTTTTTATTACCGAGTTTTCTTTATTGAAAACTTTGAAACTGTCGGTTTCAGGCTGATAAAGCGCTAGTCCAGAGTGTGTGCCTACCCATAATTGCCCCTCCGAATCCACAAACAAGGATTGAATGTACCCTGAAGGTAACGAATTCGGGTCTACATCTGAGGGATGGTATTGTTTTACATCATAACCAGAGTATCGGTTGAGGCCGTTTGACGTTGCAAGCCAAATGAACCCCATGTCGTCTTCCACAATGTCTAATACTGCGGTATCCGATAGACCATGCTGCTTATTTAGCTCTGTAAAATGAAGATCAGAAACCTCTATCGCCCTTGCAGAAGAAAAAAGAATTTCTGACAAAGCCAACAATAGAAGAGAAATTGAATAAATTAGGGTTGAGCGCACCTACACACCTTTGGCATACGCCATTTATTATTTTTTTAATTCACTGGCGGCATCCCTAACAGCCAGAATAATAAATATGCCGAATTAACTAAGCCTCTACAAGGACTTTTTAGTAATAACAAGAATGATGGTTTACTTATTAACCAACCTTGTCTGCGAATACCACTGGGTATCGGCAGATTGATTAAAATCTTAACGACCGTGGCACGTGTCTATCATGCAGCTTTAGTAGTAAGGAATTTCTTTTTTGAATTCAGAAATACTGTTAATCGTTCGTTTTTCTTGCGTGGGAATACTCTCAAATTTTCCACGAGAGAACAGCACCAATTCCCCGCAGCGCTCTCGTTTAGCGAGTTGATGCGCGAAGTCTTGAATCTCTTCGAAACTCAAGCCTTTGATCCTTTCAGCAAGCTTTGCATTTCTATTAAACTCTAAATCTTGCGTACCCAAACTTACCCATAAACGCTGTGACTTCATCGAAAGAGTAAGGTCTCTCTCTTCTAACTGCTTAATAAGGTTTTGTTGGATAGTCGGCCAATAAAAACGATAGAACTCTATTTCATTGAGTTGCTGGAACAAAAAGGCGGTCATTGCATCTAGCAACTGCTTTGGACTACATTGCGGGCTTTGTATATAAAATGCCATTCCGGGGTGTTGATTATGTGGCACATAGCCTGTACCGACTATGTATCCCAATTGCTGTTCTGTTCTTAACGAATTGAAGAACGGTGCTGCCAGCATCTGTTCAAGAACCATACATAATGCGGTGTCGGTGAGGCTAGGAGAAGGTGCTTGTAAATAAAGTACGACCGCTGAGTCATCGTGATTACACAACACTTCATGATAAAGAGTTCCGCCTACAGGCAGCTTAGATACAGCACGAGAAAGGGGAGCTCCCCCTGCATTTTTGCAATGGCTATGAAGCGACGTCGAAAATGCCTTTGCTTCTTCGCTTGCCCAGTTGCCATGCATAAATGCCTCTACAAAATAATGCTCAAAGGCTGCACTGCGACAGCCTAGCATCTCGTTATAAGAGATGTTTTCTATCACGTCTAACAATTCAACTGGCGCTTGCGTGTTGCGTTGAATAAGAACACTTAAGCGAGAGAATAAACGGTTAGTCGGCTTATTTAACAGTGAATTATGAAGGCTTTGAATTTGAAGTTCTTTGTGATGTTCAAAGGCTCTTTCGTCAGGAATAAAACTGAGAACGGCGTCAAGAAGTTGACTTGCTAACAATGTCTGCTGATTCGTAAAACCACGGGTGTGTAGTGTGAACCCAGCTTGATGTCCATAAATCCGATAGTGAAGTCCTGCTATTTCAGCTCGGTAGTATTTAGCTTGGAGATGATCGTTAAGTGCGCCGAGCCAAATTCGCTTGGCCGCAACAGAGGTCAAAGAGTCTGAAAACTGAGCGGCGTCGAAAGAGATATAAATATCGCCTTTGGGGCTATGGAATTGCTGGTCCTGAGCGAACCAAAATCGATAGCCACCATTATCTACCAACCTATTTGGAACATTAAACCCCGTTTCAGGGAGGATAAGCGTGTATTCGCTCGCCAAATAAGGGTTGGGTGGGGGAAGGCACAATTCTGGAATTTTCTTTGCGCTTTCAAGTGAATGTATTAGCGCATCGTTGATGTCTTCAACGCTATATTCAGCCTCATAAAATGCGCAAACCTGAGTGGTTTTAACATCTTTTGATATAACCTTTAAACGAAGGTTCTTGGGCGTGAAAAAAGATAGTGCATGCTCAATTATGCTTCTGTCATAACTACCAATAGTAGAGCGAAGTCTATTTAATTCGTCAGGTTCGAATATAAATTGATGCTGTGCATACTCAGTTATGATCCCAAGCGGCTTCACATTTTCTTCGTACTCTAAAGCCAGCGCATTTAGCTGCGACTTTTCGTGAAAGCGCCACTCTTCAGTCGATGCTTCTCTAATTAATTCGATGTAGCTAAATAGTGCCTCTAACACCTGCGCTTTGTGTTTAAGGCCTTCCTGGGTAAGCTGAAAGCTCACGTTAAAATCTTTAAACTTATCGCCTTCTATGCCAGAGCCCGCTATCAGGTTTAACGCCCAATCTTTTTCTTTTAAATAGGCAAGTAGGCTTCCTTCACCTTCGTCACCAATCAAATGGCTGATGTAGTTCAGCGGTTTGGTTTTGTAGTCGTTCTGTAAAGCGGGGAGGGCAAATGTCACTATCATTCGTCTAGCAGATTGCAGCGGATGAATGTTGATTTGAATGCCCAGTTCATTTTCTGTGTAAAGCGAAGGCCAGTCGTCAGAGGCTAACTGTCCACTAGGCAATGTCCCAAAACACTGATTCACTAACGCCTCGAGTTGACGTATTGGCATAGGACTGGCTATGCACAAGCGCATATTAAGCGCACAGTAATACGATTGGTGCAGTGCCTTCAAGCGACGTTTAAGCTCTGTACATTCGTGTTGAGAAAAGGTATCGCAATTGCCTACAGAAAATTTTGCAAAAGGATGCTCTGGATTACATGTCTCTTTATGAATTTGATAAAGGCGGCGAAGGTCGTCTTTTTTCTTAAACTCAAATTCAGCATGAATGTTCTTTATTTCGTTGGTTAGCGCGTCTTCTTCAAATAAGGGTTGCCTAAGCATATCTGTAAATGCAGGCAATGTTTGCGCAATAGCGTCACCGCTGCAATTAAAATGGTAATTTGTGTACTCGGTACCTGTCCACGCATTGATTGTGCCGCCGTGTTGCTCAATGAATCCATTTATAGCATTGGGTTTGGGCAAATGACGGCTACCCATAAAAAGCATGTGTTCAAGAAGATGGGCTAACCCTTGGCAATCGTTTGGGTCATAAAAGTGTCCGGCTCTTACCGCCATTGAAACAAAAGATTCACTCGCTTCTGGCGTGTGACATAACATGGCACGCAACCCATTAGGTAAAGTAACGTGATGTGCGTTTTCTAAATTTATGGTGTTGTTCACATTGTCTCGTTTTTGGTCAAGAGCACCTTACTGCTGGAGCGTCTATAAAGAGAAACTTCACAAAACGTTAAATAATGTACGAAAATTCTCACTATTCGCGGTTTAGCGCTAGGCGTAGTATCAGCTCTCTGATATCGTTAGCATACTTTCATTAATACTATGCGCAATGTTATGTCAGGTCAAAGTAGCAACGACGACATTTATCTTTTCATTATGCGTCACGGTGAAGCAGAAGCGCCCAGACTCGATGATAAAAGCAGGCAACTTACACCATTAGGTAGAGAGCAAGCCAAAACAGCAGCTTTATGGTTAAAAGATCAGTATTGCCAGAAAGGCATTGTGGACTTAGCGCTTGTGAGCCCTTATCGTCGAGCCAAACAGACCCATGATATGGTATCGCTTGATATCATTGCGAACAAAGTTGAAAATAATGAAGATATTGTTCCGGAAGGCTCGCCAAGACTGGTGAGTGATTATATTGATGGACTTCTTCACGCCGCGGTCAATTCCAAAAAACCAATCAAAAAACTTCTTGTTGTTAGTCACATGCCGCTAGTTAGCTATCTCGTTGATGAACTGTGCCAGTCTTACACCACAAGTTTGTTTTCTACGGCCTCAATTGCTGTTATCAAGTACTCTTTAAAAGAGCACAAAGGCACGCTGGTAACGCATTATCAAGGACTGTAAACGCCTTGCTCCTTCTTAGCGATTAATTTCGGAAATTGAACAATTAATCGTTAAGTATATTCCCACATGGTCGATAGACTCTTTGAGAGTGTCAAAGTTTATTCTATTGAAGGGTTGGGAAATGGACAGCAAATCTATTCCTGAGCTCCTTAAACGTTCATTGCAATCGCATATGGCGGAGGCAGATTTACGTGAAGATAAGGAGACGCAGGATATTATTGCCAAATTATCTGAATTGTCAGATAAGGTCGCTGCTGCGAAAGCTAGAGCGCTGGCAAATAGAGCACAGCGTCTAGCTGACGAATCAAAAGGTTAGCTGATAAGGCCGAAAGGCAGGTTAACCACCAAAACGTTTAGTGGTCGTTATTCGACTCTTTAGGTGCAACATAGTATTCCGGCATGATTCTGACGGTTTTTATCATGCTTTCTGAAATGTCTACAATTTCTAACGGATAACCCGCCAAACGCACGCTTACTTTGTTCTCAGGAATATCTTCAAGATACTCAAGTAATAAACCATTAAGGGTTTTAGGGCCTTCCGTAGGCAGGTTCCAATCCATTTCTCTGTTTAATTCCCGGACGTTGGCACTACCATCAACCAATACTGAACCATCCTGTTGTACGTGTGCTTCCTTACTGTGGTCTGGAACCATACTGGTGGTAAAGTCACCGATAATCTCTTCAAGAATATCTTCAAGAGTGACTAGACCCATAATGTCGCCATACTCATCAACAACCAGAGCAATGCGCTCTTTTTCGGCTTGAAACTTATACATCAGCGTGTGCAGCGGGGTAGATTCAGGCGTGTAGTAAATCTCACGAACAGCGCGAAGCAAGCTTGATTTAGTAAACTGGTCTTTTGATAGTAGGCGCAGAGCGTCACGCACATGCACAAAGCCTACCGCATCGTCGACACTGTCTCGGTATAATAAAACACGGGTATGTTGAGCATGGGTTAACGCTTTTTGAATTTTCTTCCAATCGTCGTTAATGTCGATAGCAAAAATTTCAGCACGTGGCACCATGATATCTTCGGCCGTTACGCTTTCTAAGTCCAAAATACTCACCAACATATCTTGGTGTCGCTTAGGGATCATGGCACCAGCTTCAAAAACCACGGTTCTTAACTCTTCTCGACTTAACGAGTCGTCACTTCCACTTGCAGGACTAATTCTTAGCAAAGCTAGAATGCCGTTTGTGATACCGTTAATCGCTGCCACAAAAGGGTACAGCAAGGTAAGTAGTGGAAGCAGAATAATGGAGCTCGGAAATGCCACTTTTTCTGGATACAGCGCAGCTAGTGTTTTCGGCGTTACTTCTGCAAAAATAAGTAGGACCAGCGTTAAGCCAAAGGTAGCAGCAAACAGCCCCCAATAGTCACCGAATAAACGAATACAAAGTATGGTTGCAAGCGAGGATGCTGCAATATTAACTAAGTTGTTTCCGATGAGAATAAGGCCGATAAGGCGATCAGGTCGTTCTAGAAGTTTAGCAACACGTATAGCTGAGCGGTTGCCTTCTCCTTGCAAATGCTTGAGTCGATAACGATTAATCGACATCATGCCAGTTTCTGAACTAGAGAAATACGCAGATAGTAATATGAGTACGCCGAGCGCGATAAACAGCGTACTCGTTGATATGTCGTCCAATTAATGGGTTCCTGTCTTAACTTAGGCTTCAAATGTATTGATTTGAGGTGCGAGTTTCAAGGGAAAATTGCTGATATGCCCCTAATTAACTAGATAACACCAAAAAGTGACAAGCGCCGCCGAGCCGCCTAAAAAGCCAGCCCGGCAGCGAGCTCAGCAATAAATACAGGGAGTTTTAAAGAAGAAATTCGCGTACTAATTTGCTACCAAAATAGGCAAGGGACAGTAGCGTCACACCCAAGACTGTCATCACAATAACTTGTCGCCCGCGCCAACCTCGAAGTTTCTGGCCTATTAAAAGAATGAGAAAAACAACGAGAGCGGCCGCTGATAGCACCGTTTTATGCGCGTAAGTTTTGTTAAACATATCTTCTAAGAAAACAAACCCGCTAATTAGTGAGACGGTTAGTAAACAAGTTCCCGCAAGCAACAGCTTGAACAAAATGTTTTCTACAAGCATTAAAGGCGGTAGTGATGAATGTAGTAGCGCAGCACCTTTTTGCTTTAACCGGTAGGTAATGAAGGACATTTGCAGTGCATATAAGAATGCAATGACCAAAGTGCAGTAAGCAAACAATGACAAACTAATATGGATAACTAAGCCCGGCTGCAGCTCTATGTGCATGATGTACGATACGGGAATAAACTGCGAGGCGAGTACCGTAAGACTTGCAAAGCCGAAGACAACAGGAAGTAAAATAAGATTAGGAATGGCGCGGGCAAATATAAGCATGGATACTGTGATTATCCACGACACTAATGAAAGCACGTTGGTTACACTCATGTCTTGCCCAGGCGCGACAATAATAACGTTGGTGAGAAAAGCGATATGTGCAATTGCCCCAACACTAGCGATGGATAGCCCTAATCGCTTATTCGGGCCGTCTTGGTGTACGAATTTGCCAATAAGTACTGCCGCAGCTAATGCGTAGAGTAAAGCAGCAGAAATGGCGAAAAGGGTGTTCATGATGCGTCCTGTAATAGGTAGGTGACGTCTTCACCGACTGAGTCGGTATTGATACTGCAACTTGCAAGTAAATTCAACCATCTCCTTGATTTTGTTTGTTTCACACCCACTTTTAGTGTGGGTATAGGATCATGGAAGAACAATTTTTACTCCATATCGACTTCGAAATTCGTACATCAAATTTCGATAACCCTTAACGCAAAAGTTTAAAAATTTAACCGCAATTGTGGGTACGTTACCGTTCGCTTTTACGTTACAATGCGGGCATTACGTCTGAAATAAAAAGAAGTTTCATACTATGTTTGAGAATTTATCAGAACGCTTAGGCCAGACATTACGAAATGTCAGCGGTAAAGGGCGTCTTACTGAAGACAATATTAAAGAAACGCTACGCGAAGTGCGTATGGCGCTACTTGAAGCCGACGTTGCGCTACCCGTAGTAAAAGCGTTTGTTGCACAGGTAAAAGAGCGTGCAGTTGGTACCGAAGTAACCAAAAGCCTCAAGCCTGGCCAAGTATTTATTAAAATCGTTCAGTCTGAACTAGAGTCGGTGATGGGGGAGGCGAACGAAAAGCTTAACCTCGCAACTCAACCTCCGGCTGTTGTGCTTATGGCGGGCTTACAAGGTGCGGGTAAAACTACGTCTGTAGGTAAACTTGCGAAATACCTAACTGAGCGCGAGAAAAAGAAAGTGATGGTAGTGAGTGCCGACGTTTATCGTCCGGCCGCTATCAAGCAGCTTGAAACCCTTGCCGGTGAAGTGAATGTAGCTTTTCACCCGTCAACGATTTTACAAAAGCCCATTGATATCGTTAACGATGCCATTGTTGAAGCGAAGAAGAATTTCTTCGATGTACTACTAGTGGATACAGCAGGTCGTTTGCATGTCGACAACGACATGATGGACGAAATTAAAGAGCTTCACGCTGCAGTTAAGCCAATTGAAACTCTGTTCGTGGTTGATGCCATGACCGGTCAGGATGCTGCGAATACGGCAAAGGCGTTTAACGACGCGCTACCGCTAACCGGTGTAATACTGACCAAAGCAGATGGTGATGCACGAGGTGGTGCTGCACTGTCGGTTCGTCACATCACGGGTAAACCTATCAAGTTTATCGGTATGGGCGAAAAGGTTGATGCACTTGAGCCTTTCCACCCTGAGCGTATTGCGTCTCGTATCTTGGGCATGGGCGACGTACTTAGCCTTATCGAAGAGGTTGAGCGTAAAGTCGATAAGTCGAAAGCGGAAAAGCTGGCCAAGAAGGTACAGAAAGGAAAAGGCTTCGACCTGCAAGACTTTAAAGATCAGCTTGAGCAAATGAAGAACATGGGCGGCATGATGGGAATGCTTGATAAGCTTCCTGGCATGGGCGGTATGTCTGACAAAATTAAAGATCAGGCAAACGACAAGCAGTTTAACCAAATGGAAGCCATCATTAATTCAATGACACCGGCCGAACGTGCGCGCCCCGATATGATTAAAGGGTCGCGTAAGCGCCGTATTGCAGCAGGCTCAGGTACGCAAATTCAAGACGTAAACCGTTTGCTTAAACAGTTTACGCAAATGCAGAAAATGATGAAGAAGATGTCTGGCGGCGGCATGAAGAAGATGATGCGCCAGATGAAAGGCATGATGCCTCCGGGTGGCGGTTTTGGAGGCCCTGGTGGTCCAGGCGGCTCGGGTGGATTCGGCGGCCCTGGCGGATTTGGTGGAGGCGGTGGCTTCCCACCACGTTAAAAGACTGTCGCATTACTTAACAATGCTTAAAAACCTCAATTGCAGCAATGCATTGAGGTTTTTTTATTTTTTTGCATCCATTATCACTCATCAGTCGTTTGGCTTGTTGAACAGGACGTGAGCAGTACTTATCGCATTATGCGTTTAAGAAACGTCTCTTCGCGAATCAACAAGTACGGAGATGAAGATGGAATTCAATAAAACATCACAGCAAAAATTAAAATTGTCACTGTTGGCGACGGCAATGGTTCTCGCGCTAAGTGCCTGCGACGGTGACGACGGAACAGATGGTGTCGATGGGACTGATGGCGCGCCTGGCCAAGATGGTACACCCGGTCAAGATGGTACACCCGGTCAAGATGGAACCCCAGGCTTCGCGTCTGCGACATTCTTGGTCGCAAATAATGGCGATGACAACCGCAATACGGTTACTTCGATTGACCAAAACGCAAATGTTTTGTCTACGGTAACCACTGGAGCGAATGAGGGGATTGTATTCACGCAAAGCGGAAGCTTGGTACAAGCTGGCGACAGTGATTTACCGTTATTAAGAACGCTTTGTAATTTTGAAGCTCAAGCCGACTACATGATGAGTACAGGGCATGAGATAACGGGCGCAACTACGGGCCTTGTTAATCCGAAAGGTATTGCCTTTGCTGAAAATGCAGGTTTAGTTATGGTGGCTGACTTTAACGGTCAAAAGGTTAGCGTATTCGGTGGCCAAGCAGCAGGCAATGTTGCACCGATTGCAGAAATAATGACCTCAGCAAAACCATGGGATGTGGCCTATGACGAACAAAGCGATAGATTGTTTGTTGCACTGACCGATGGGACACTCGCGGTTTACGATAATGTCGCTGGTTCTGATTTTGCGCCCACAGTTATGCGTTCAGTGGTGCCTTCAGATGCAGACGGAAATCAAATATCGATTAATCTGCACGGTATCGCTTACGAGCCTATGTCTAATCGTATGGTATTGTCAGACGTTGGCGATGCTGCAATTGCTGATGATGGTCAAATTTTTGTTTTAGAAAATGTCTCTACGGCTGACGGGGCTGTTGTACCAAGTAGAGTGATTGGCGGCGCATCGACCCAGCTTGGTAATCCAGTAGACATTGTTTTAACCGGTTCTGATCTTCGCGTGGCGGAAAAATCTAATGACGCCATTTTGGTGTTCTCAAACATATTCAACGGTGCTAGTGGCGACGTTGCACCAACGCTATCAACGCCTTCAGTAAAACCAGAGTCGTTGGCCGAGTTAACTCAGCTGAACGAGATGAAAGACGCATCGGACGATGGCATAACTACCATGCCTATTATGGGCCTTTCGGTATCAAGTAACCCTGCAAGCGAAGGTGCAACCACGGGGCAAGTAGCGCAATACAGCGCTGTACTTTCCAGTGAGCTAAGCACTTTTGACGCTGGTATGAGCATTGAGAGTGCCGCTTTCACGGCTAGCGGTGATGGCGTTATTACCTTCGATGATGTTGAAACCTCAACGGGTGGTTTACTCGTGATTAATCGCCTCAATGCCATGCGAGACGGTATGATGTATAGCGATAGTTTCGACCACATGATTGCGGGTAGCGATACAGGCTTGATTGCACCTAAAGGGTTAGACATTGCCTCAGAAGCAGGTGTGGTATTTGTGGCAGATGTTAACGAAGCTACTCCTGCCGTTCGCGTATTTTCGCCTTGTGCATCAGGCAATGTTGCGCCTCTATTAACACTTGAAGCTGCCAACGGGGCGCGCCCTTGGGATGTGGATTACGACCCATCAACTGATAGCGCGTATCTGGCGTTAACTAACGGTTCGGTTGCCGTGTTTGAAGAAGTGATGCGCAAAATGGAAAGCGGTGAAACCGTAATTACGGGTGAAGACAGGCTGATTGTCCCTGCAAGTGGTGGGACAGCATTTGCCGCGCCAACCAACATCCATGGCATAGACTATGATAGCCAAAGCGATAGTTTGGTCATTTCTGATGTAGGCAGCGCAGCGGATGCTACTGACGGTAAATTGTACGTGATTCCTGGCGCAGGCAGTGCCGATGGCATAACGGATGTATCCGTCAATATTGCAGGACCGAACTCAACGTTGGGTAATCCGGTAGACTTGATGCTCAGCAATGGTCATGTATATGTTGCTGAAAAATCAAATGGCATGATCCTGCGCTTTGACAATATTCTAAATGCAGCCTCGGGTGATATTACGCCCAGCTTTAGCATGATGTATCCCGCACCAGAGTCGGTGAATGTATTGTCAGTGAAGTAAAACAACTGATGAACAGCCTTGTAGAAACAGTTCATTTCATCGCTGTTCTATGAAAGCTCAATGCTTTTGCTAAAGCGGCACGTACCTAATCAGTACGTGTCGCTTTATATTTATGTGGCGTTATTGGGATATTTAAAAGCTTTGCCAACTTAACTTTTAAACAATAGCATGCTTTATAACCAACAAATCACCGCGCATCTGTGCAAATTCGTGAATTCATAATACACTGACGGGCTACATCGTGCGCATGTGCTCGCTTTCTTTCAGGTAGGCAACTTTTACCCTATCAAAGCAGGTACAGTTTTGTGCTGTGTGAGCGTTCACGCGGCAGAGTTATTGATACAGGAACACTATGGCAGGCTTAAAACGTATTATTCTTATCGACACGCATTTACCAGGCGTAGTCGAGCTAAAGCTTGATGGACACACCAATATTTGTGGTACCAATGCGTCGGGTAAAACCACGCTTCAACGACTTATTCCCGTGTTTTACGGCGAGTACCCAAGTCGCGTGGTACCGGCAACCCGTGACAGCTTTGAACGCTGGTATTTGCCTCGTTTGTCTAGCTTTATTATTTATGAATACACGCGTGCTGAAGGTGACCTGTGCCAAGCAGTGTTAAGCTCAAATGGTACGGGCGTAAATTACCGTTTAATTGGCAAGCCATTTGAAATCAGTGACTACTTGATAGAGCAAAAGAACGGCAAACACGCCAGTGTAAGCAGCGCCGAGCTTGCACGTGCCATGAAGCGTAACAACATATTGGTTACGAGCTTACTTAATACGAAAGACTTCCGCGCCATCATTCAAAACGACCACGGTGTGCTTAACCAGAGTAACAATGCCCGTGAGCTATTAGGCTACGCCAAAATCTTTAGCCTTTGCGAACCGTCGAAACACATGCGCCACATCGAGAAACTGGCTAAAGCGGTTCACTCTAAAGAAGGCAAGATGGAAACCATCAAGGCCATGATTGCCGCCATTTTAGAAGAGGATGGCGTTACGCCACCTACTTCAGGCCTAAGCAGCCACCGCGTCGATGACTGGATTAAAGAATGTCATTTAATTAAACAATTCGACAAAATTCGCCCTGAGTTTTCTAAACTCGAACAAGCTGACATGGCGCTAACCACAACAGAGCAAGTGCTTGCTAACCTTAAGCATAGCTTCGAGCTTGATAAGACCTACTTGGCTGCGCGCGTTGAAACTACAAAGAATGAACTGGATGAGAATAGCTTCCAGCGCAAACAAACGGACAGCGAATGGGGTGATACCCGCGATCACCTAAATCAGGTTATTTCATCTGCTCGTGCCGATGTTGAGAAGTTCACCAGTGAACTTGATACGGTAGAGCGTGAATTCGATAAGTGGCAAGACCAAAATATTGAGCAGCTTAAAGAAGATGTGGCAAATCTAGCGCAGTGGCAAAATGAAAAGGCCATGGCCGACAGTCGCTATGTACTGCTTACTGAAAAACACCAAGATATTGAGTCGGCCTACAACAAGCGCTTGGCTGAGCTAGGTGAAAAGCTGTCAATTACCCTGGAAGAAATGTCAGCCGCACGCCAAGAAGCCGCAGAGAATAAAGCTGAGCAGCAGCAGAGCGAGCGTGAAGCATTAAGTCGCATTCAGAGCGACTACAATAGCCAGCTAAATGCGCTTCAGAACGACTACCAAAATAGTTTGAATGAGTTAAAGGTAGCTGAAGCTGAACTAAAAGCTTCACTAAGTAACGCAGGCTACAACGAGTTTGAACAATCTCAGCTAGATATTCTTGATGCGGCCATTAAAGAAGCATCTATCAACGAAGATGCAGCGCGCGGAGAACTGCGACAAGCGCAGCAGGCGCATAGTAAATCAGTTGAGTTTCGCAAAGAATGTTCAAATGCGTTAGATAAAGCACGCAACGCTTTTCAACAAGAAGAAAAAGCGGTTAACAAAATTAATGCGCTTCTTTACCCCGGCGAAGGCTCGCTACTTGAGTTCTTGCGCGCCAATGTCGATGACTGGGAGTTATCCTTAGGTAAAGTTATTCGCCCTGAGCTACTAGAGCGCACTGATTTAGCCCCTGCTATGGCAAAGGATGCACAAGGCGACAGCCATACCTTTATGGGCGTTAAGTTAGCACTTACTGAACTTGATACCCCAGACTATGCCTTTACCGAGCAAGCCCTTAAGCAGCAACTGCAAGAAGCTGAAATTCGTCAAGCCGCTGCCCTTGCTGCGCAAAACGAATGCGAACAGCGCTTGGCGAAAGCGAACGAAGATGTGCGCAACGCCGAGCTTGTGGTTACCCAAAAAGACAACGCCGTTAAAAGTGCCGAAGCCAGCCGTAAACGCGCACAGCAAGACCGCGATACGGTACTTAGCGAATATCAGCAGGCGCTTTCTGCACGTAAGCAAAAAGCCAAAACTAAGCTTGAAGCAAATCAACAGTCGCAAAAGCAAGCGAAGGCGCAGTTTGAGCTTAGTCGTGACGAAATTAAAGATCAGCAGCGCGAAGCGGAAACCGAACACAAATTCCATTGGCAGCAGCTTATTGCTGACAGTGAAGCACGTATATCTCAGCTTGATAGCGACATGCGTAAGGCGAAAGACAACGCTGCACAAGACCGCAAAGATATGCAGAGTTGGCTGGAAAGCGAATTAAGTAATCGCGGCGTGGATGTTGATGAAATAGGTCAGCTTAAAAAGCAAATCAATACGCTTAAAGAAGACATTACGCGCACTGAAACCCACCGTCATAAAGTAGCCGACTACGAGCGTTGGTACACTAACGTGTTTACCAAGCAAAAAGTGGTATGGCAGGAAGGCTTGTCTAAGTCGCGTAAGTTATTGGGCGAATCTGAGCGTAATTTAGCCAGCAAACAAGCAACCTATAAAGCTAACCGCGAACAGCTTCAAGAGCAGCACGGGCAGCTTGAAACTACGCTTAAAACTGCCAGTGAGCACCTAGAACAGGTTAAAACCTTAAGTAAATCTCTTGCCAAGCTTACGCTTCAAGCGGGTGATGAAACGGCTGAAATTAAGCATGACGATGTAAGTATTGGTCAGCGTATCTCAGAAGTGCAAAGCCAGCTTCAAGAGCGCGAAAACTTACTAAGCGATATTCGCGCCTATGTAGAAAGATTCGACCAGCTTATTGCCGCGCAAGCGGGCACAGGTTTGTCGGATACGTGGGAGCGCGCCCGTGAAGAGTGCGCAACGTTGAACGCTCACGGCGTGAAGAGCTTTGATCACCGCCGTATGGTGTCGCATTTAGCACAGCTTCTAAACGTGATTGTTCCCCAGAAGCTACAGGGCTTGCGTGAGCAAGGCCGTATCTTTGGTGCCGATCTTTCGCAATACTACTTTGTACTTGCCGATATCGACAAACGCATTGTGTCGCAAAGCCGCCGTATTACCCAAGAGGTCGACGGCGATCTTTCTCTTGATGGTGTATCAGACTCGGCTGTTAAAATTCGCTCACGTATTAGTGAACTTGAATTCTGGCCCGAACTTGAGCAATTCAGAAAGCTTTATGAACACTGGATGGAAGAGGGGGCTAACGAGTTACCGGAAGAAGAATACGGTCAAAGTATGCGCCGGGTTCTTGATATTCTAGGCCGTGCAGCGCTTACGGGCGGTATTAGCAAGCTACTTGATATCGAGCTACACCTTCGTGAGGGTAAAAGTGACCTTGTCATTCGTACTGACCGCCAGCTTAACGAGTCATCAAGTCACGGTATGGCCTACCTAATCTTGTGTAAATTCTTACTCGCTTTCACCCGTCTTCTGCGCGGTGATGCCGACGCCACAGTGCACTGGCCTATCGATGAACTAGGTACACTTCACCAAAACAACGTGAAGAAAATCTTTGAAGCGTGTCAAAACAATAACATTAGTGTAGTCGGCGCATTCCCTAACCCAGAGTCAGAAGTATTGACGTTGTTTGAAAACCGCTACTTGATAGATAAGGTAACCCGCCAACTGCAGGTGGTTCAGCCAAAAGCAAGCTCTATAGGGGCGCGCATTAAACAGAAAAAAGAAGCAGAAAAGAACGGTGAAGTAGTAGGCAAGGAGACATCAGCATGATGACAGAACAAGGCCGTGTACTGAGTGCACTTTTACAAGGCGCGTTTATTTGTCAGGTGACCGATGAAGAGGCATGGCGTTTTCTTAAATCAAGAGACAACGCTGCGCAGTTAGAGCCTCATTTAGCGTTATTAAATCGTACATTATCGACCACCGCTGAGGGTGACGTATTCTTTGCCAGCTTCCTCACCATTGGTGAGAACGAGCGCAAAGTGCTTACACAGCAGTTCCAAGATACAGCATCTAACCTAGTGCCTCTGGTAGAGTGGTTGCTGCTGGTTCAGCAAGCCAATGAATCTGATATGCCCATTACCATGGGCAGCGCGATTCGATTAAACGAGCTGCAAACTACCATTGAAGATACGCCCGCCTATGCTGAGCAGCTAGAAAAAATATCGCGTTATCGAATGTTTGGCTCCACCAGCGTGAACTTAGATGGACAGCTAAAGCAGGTGTTTAAACGCTTGACCGAAATGGGTTATCTGATTAAGCCAAACCCAGATAAACAGATTTATCTGGGCACTGGCAAAATTGAACACCTTTACGAAATGCTACGTTTCATTGATGAAACTGAAGCGCTGAGCTTATCTGAGCAGGCGGAGGCCGCTATTTCGCAAGGTAGCTTGATATGAGCCAGGTGTTAATTCAGGCAGGAACTAAACTATTAAACGCATTGGGTCGTCACAGCGACCTGATTATGCAGGCGTACATTAATGGTTCAGTAAAAGAGCGCGATCACAGCCCTAAGGTGTTGGAACAGCTTGTTCAACTAGGCGTGTTGTGGCGTCCGGAAGCGCAAAGCGAACTGCGTTTGAAAAGCGCGGTGAGAACCCTTTTAGAGGGCAGCTTACAAGACGAGCGCAACCGAACTATCAACGCCAATATTGGTGCGTCGCTGGCAAGCCTTAAAACCCTGACCGAGCACTATAAAGAAGCCCTTCACTACAACAAGTACAATGAAGCGGCAGCCCACATGGGCGATTTAACCGAGCATGTCTATCAACTTTCAGAATCATTGAGTAATAGCGTGCGTGTCATGTTTGGCCGTATTAACAACGAGTTTGGCTACGTGTCTTCGGTTGAAGCTAAAATTCGCGAAAATGAGCTAGCGCAGGGACAGGTAACCGACTTACTTGCCCAGCTTGAGTGTTTCCGCTTCGATGAGTTAAGTGAACTGGCAGGTTCTAATCGCGAACTTCGTCACTTGCTGGTGGTGTCGCTACAGCAGCGCTTTGCCAAGGCCGCACAGGAATTATCAGTAGTACAAGCACGCTTATTAGACTTGTTAGGCCGGTTTAGAGAGTTCCAAGGCCGTACACGCTTGCTTAAAGGCTTCTTGCTACACATGGAGCAGCTGCCTGATTTTGTGCCAGGCAACTACGCTAACCTGACTAATGTGCCTGTGTTGTTTAACCAATCGGACGCGATTATTGCTAACGCAGCACCAGACGTGAACAACGTTGAGCATGAAGCCGATTACCAAAATATAGTGGCGTCGTTAACCCACGTACACAAACGTCAGACTAAGCACGAAGACACGAAACCAGTCGACATTGATGTGACTGAGCAATCGACCTTGTCACTTGAAAAAGATCCATTGCAGCAAGCGGTAGAAGCGTATTTCTGTGAAGTCATCGATTCTGGTCAGCCTAAAACGGCGCTGGATTACTTTGAAGAACAGGCTTTAGACTTTGACCCTGAAGTGTGGATTTATCAGGTGATCGGGGGGTATCAAGCCCTAAACGATGAAGATAAGCAGTTTTTTGCATTAGAATCCCACGGTAATAACGATAAAGTCTATACGGGCAATTTCTACATCAACGACATCACGTTGGGCTTGCGTTAACGTCATTTCTTAATTTTACCCATCGACTATCAAGGTAAAGTCTGGCCCACGTTTATCAAGGGTGTGCCAGGCTTTCATACAACGTCAACGGTTCAAATTTAAACGTAAGTTAACAATGTTGATTAACTTCGTTCTTTTCTTTTTCACGCCAATTTTTGCGATGTGTGACACTTGGAACCTGTCAAAAAACACCTATAATGCAATAGGTGTTTACACTTATTTAACATTGTGAACTAAAAGCTTCATCGCGGCGTAACACTATCGTCAATTCAGCGGTCTACATTATTAGCCCTGTTAAACCTTGGAACCAAGTTAAAGGTTTATAGGTCCTATCGTAGTTCAACAACGACGCGTTATTGATGCTTTGGGTGTTAAATAGCTCGGTGTAGACACAAAAAAATTATCGCTACTGCTAGGATGCAGAGCATGTTGTGGTACTGCCGCGTACAGTACGAAGAGGAAGAGTGTTATGCAATTATCAGAACAACAAAGTTTTAACCAAGCCCTTATCAAGCTTTCAGTTTTACTTTATCAAGTCGATGGAATGGTCACGCTGTCTGAACAAGACTACCTGAATGCAATGGTCGAGTCTTTAGACTGGCAAAGTCCAATCTGCCGCGAAGCATTTCTTAACGATACTATCTACCAAACCCGAAAGGCCATTGACACCGGTGATGCCATTACGTTTTTACGCAGCTTAAAACATGACTTGTCGTTTGATGCTGAGAAAACACTAGAAGTGGCGATGGCGATCACAGGCGTTGATGGCGAGCGAAGCGAGGAAGAAACCGAACTTCTATCATTACTTACCCATAAATTACTCGCCAAAGCTTTAGTTTCGGGTAAAGATACACTGCAATAATCGCTTTTTTATTGCCACAGACCTAAACGTTAACAATGCCAAATTTTACCGTTAAAGCAGCACACGCATGTGCTGCTTCTCTCGCGCTGTTCTTATTGAGCGGCTGCCATTCGTCGCACAGTTCTCAGTTCAGCGCCAGTGCACAGGCCTTCCCGGTTGGTGTGCAGCCTTTCGATAATTACCTAAATGAAGTTGAACGTTACTTGCTTGAACATAGGGCATTTATTTCTGACGACAAAGCACAAGAAATGTCCATGAATATGCCATTTGAATGCGGCACACAATACCGCAATATTGGCGTCTTGTTAGTTCATGGATTAGGCGATTCACCTTACTTTTTTCGTGATGTCGCCAACGCCATGTGCAGTGAGGGCATTCACGTTAGAACCATCTTGTTGCCGGGACACGGCTCGAAACCCGGAGACATGTTAAATGTTAGCTATCAGCAGTGGCAGACAGAAACTAATCATCACATACGACTGTTTTCCGAAGAAGTAGACAACCTCTACATTGGTGGCTTTTCGACAGGCGCTAATTTAACCACAATAGCGAGTTTTTCGATGGCTGAAGAGCTTGATATAAAAGGGCTAATGCATTTTTCACCAGCCTTTAAATCACGCTTCTTTGTGTCTCGGTTAGCGCCTTATATTGACTCATTATTTCCCTGGCCTAATGTTGAAGAAGAAGATAACCCAAGCCGCTATAACTCCACTGCAATGCCAGGGTTCGCTGCCTATCAAGAAAGCGTAAATGTGCTTCAAGATTTATTCTCTAAATCGGAAAAAGAAAAGCGTGCGTTGAATTTACCTGTGCTTATGGTGGTGGCAGAAAAAGACAGTGTGGTTGACACAAAAAAAGTAGCTGAACAGTTTAGAGATAATTTTACTCATCCACACAAGTGTTTATTGTGGCAGGGTGAGGGTGAACCCGATGTACCTGAAAATACACTCGTCATGCAAACCATGAAGGTTCCGGAGCAGCGGATTAGCGCAGCCTCCCATATGAGTACACTTTTTTCAGATAACAACCCGCTATATGGTACTGCGAGTGACTTCCGCATATGTGATAACGGGCAAGGTAGTGACGCTGAAGCGCGCTGCAAAGCGGGAGAGGAAGTGTGGTACGGACCGTGGGGATTTAAGCCTGGTAACGCTGAAGAAAATTTAGCAAACAGTGAGCACGACCGCGTGTACGCAAGGCTAACCTACAACCCTTACTTTGATAGAATGGTCGATCAACTACTCGCCTTTACCGGCAAGGCGAAAGCCAAAGCGTTCTGTAAAGCCTACTAGGGCAGTAGGTTCTTAATCCATTTGAAAGCTCTAGCATCAGCCGTTTTTTAATAAAAAAACGCCCAAGCCTTAACGCGGGTAGTAACACTTGTTGTTACAACACACGTAGCTTGGGCGTCTCTCTTATTTCTCAAAGCAAACCTAGCGCACAGTCGCCGTTTAGATCTTAAATAGGCATAGCGCCTACTTAAGCGGGAAAATCCTAGGAATGCTGTGCGTTGGCTTCTTCCATTTCCTTCTCAAGCTTAGCGCTTTCATCGGCACGAGGCTTGGTGAAGCGGGCAAGTGCAAGATATAACACTGGCGTGAGGTAAAGAGTAAATACTACAGCTATACCTAAACCACCAAAAACCACCCAACCAATAGCATTACGAGCTTCTGCGCCAGCGCCTGTGGACAGAATGAGCGGCAGGCCACCTAGGATTGTTGAAACCAGCGTCATCATAATAGGGCGTAATCGCACTCTACCAGCCTCAACGATAGCATCGTAAATATCATAACCCTTATCGCGAAGCTGGTCGGCAAATTCAATCAAAAGAATCGCGTTTTTGGCGAGAAGACCTATCAACATTACCAAGCCAATTTGCGAGTAAATATTAATGCTGGTGCCGGTTAAAAACAGGGCATAGACCGCGGCTGCAATACCAAAAGGAACGGTAAGCATAACCACAACCGCACTGTTCACACTTTCAAATTGTGCAGCCAATACAAGCAGTACAATAACAAAAGCCAACACATAGGTAAGCGCTACTTGCTTAGACGTTTCTTCATAAGTTTGTGCTTCGCCTAAGAATACTAACCCAATGCCATCAGGTAGAGTATCGAGTGCTAAAGTGCGAATTTCATCCACCACATCGCTAAGCGCCACATCTTCTGGTAACTCCATTTCCACTTTTATCGCACGTCGCTGTGCTTGACGCTCTAATTCTGCTGCAACACCTTCTTCACTGATAAAGGCCACGCTTGAAAGAGGCACTAAGTTTCCATCGTCGCTCTTAACATAAAGACTGGTAAGGTCTGAAGGATCTAAAGTACTGCGATTATTGGTTTGCAGCATAATCGGAATAGCTTGATCGCCTACGTTTAAGTCGGCAATATCATCGCCATTAACGGCGGCGCGCAATGTGCTGGCAATATCGTTGAGCGGAACCCCCAACTCTTCTGCGCGACGTCTGTCTATATTTACGCGCATTTGAGGTTGTGTTGGGTCGTAGCTAATTCTAGGCCTTCCCAATTCGGGTAAGTTTTCTTCAAGCTGACGGGAGAAGCTTTGTGCAGCTATAAAAATATTCTCGTAGGTATCGCCGGTAAGTGCAATCTCTAAACCACCACCTTGGCCGCGCAAATTAAGACTGTTACCGCCAAAGGCATTGCCAGGCGCACCAGGTATTTGCTGTAGTTTAGGACGTATTTCGTTTACGACATCTTGCAGTGATTTATCCCGTTCATCCCAATGTTTAAGTGGTGCAGTGATAAATACGATGTTCGGGTCCCATGAGCCAACCACGGTGTAAATAGAGTCAATGGTGCCATTGTCCACATAAGGTAGCAGTAGCTCTTCCATTTTTTCAGCTTGTCTATCCATAAAATTAAGACCCGCGCCATCAGGGCCTCGTGCAAATATACGAATTGTGCCTCTATCTTCACTTGGTAGAAGCTCGTTATCGATATTTTGTGACAATATATAAGCACCACCGCCAGCGGCTAGACTTAGTATGCCCACTACCCAACCATATTTAAGGGCTTTTAATAGTGACGCTTGATATACGCGAAGGCAGGCATTGCCAAAGCGACCAAAGGTTTGACTAAACCAGCCGTTAGCTTTTGTTTCTTTTACTTTGAGTCGAGCCGTAAGTGCAGGTACTAGCGACAGCGCAACAAAAGAAGAGATCACCACAGCGCCAGCTAACACGCCACCAAACTCTCTAAACAATCGGCCTGCAGTTGATGGAAGGAAAGCGATAGGAATAAATACGGAAGCGAGTACGGCTGTGGTTGCCACTACAGCGAAAAACACTTCCCGGGTGCCGACTACGGCGGCAGCGCGAGCACCTAAACCCATACTTCTGCGTCGCTGAATATTTTCAGACACTACAATAGCGTCGTCCACTATCATGCCAGTGGCAAGAACAAGGGCAAGTAGGGTAAGAATATTAATTGAAAAGCCCATACCCCAAATAATTGCCAGAGCGCCTGCCAATGATACCGGGATAGATAGTGCAGGAACGATGGTAGCGCGCCATGAACCAATAAATACCAGTAATGTTACTACGACTAACGCTACAGTAAGGCTAAGCGATATCACGACTTCTTTGACAGAATCACGAATAAATTCTGCGTCGTCTGCTGTCACTACGATATTCATGTCGGCAAAACGCTTATCGAGGTCTTTGACCATAGCTAGCACTTCATCAGAAATCTCGATGGTGTTAGAGCTTGCTTGGCGAATAACGCCAACGCCTATTACTGGTGTGCCGTCTAAGCGAACTACACTAGTGGTGTCGGCCGGACCGAAATAAACACTGGCGACGTCATTAACACGTATGTCGCCGCTAACCACAATGTTTCCCACATCTTCTGCTGATACTGATGTTGCATCAGCGCGTACGATAAGCGCCTGTTCAGCCGACTGTATACTGCCTGCGGGTACATCAAAAGGTGCCAGTGCGAGTGCTTCTGCTATGTCGCTCATTGATAAGCCGAAACTGGTTAAACGCAAGGGGTCAACCGACACGCGCAATACGCGTTCTCTGTCGCCATTTAACGTAACATCGGCAACGCCGGGAATACTTAAAAATAAAGGCGCTACATCGGTATCAACGCGCTCGGTGAGGGTTTCCATATCCAGTGTGTCGCTAGAGATAGCAAGGCTAACTACCGCTTGGGCGTCGCTGTCTGCGCGGATAATCGCTACTTGTTCAACGTCGTCGGGAAGTTGGCGTTGTACGCGGCTAACTGATTCACGTACTTCATTGGCGGCATCTTCTAAGTTTACACCGGGGCGAAACTCAACGCGAACACGGGCTGAGTTTTCTTCACTTTGCGCGTAAATGTCTTTCACACCACTAACTCGCGCTACGGCACCTTCAAGGCGACCTGTTACTTCGGCATCTACAGTTTCAGGTGACGCGCCTGGAAATTGCGCTGTTACCGTGACGCGAGGCGTGTCAACATCAGGAAGTTCACGCACTTCGAGACCGCTTAACGCCGCAAGACCTGCGATAGCAATAAGCAAATTTAAAACGACAATTAAAACTGGGCGTCGTATAGAAAGTGAGGGCAGATCGCTTACCGAAGAAGAAAGATTTGGATCACTCACCTTTTGGTCCTCCGGCCAGTTCGGTGGTAATTTCTTGTCCAGTGCGCAAGCGCTGAACACCTTCCGAAATTAATGTGTCGCTTTCTTTAATATCGCCTGAAACTAAGATAGTTCCTCTTAGGCGTTGGTGAACGCTCACATCTACACGTTTAGCCTTTCCATCTTCAGCAAGCCATATATAGGCGCCTGTTGCTCCCCACAGTAACGCAGCTTCAGGCACGGCTGCATAGCGCTCACCTTCGATACTTAGATTGACCCTAAAGCTCATTCCTGGGCGGAACTTATCAGACGAGTTATCCAATAATGCGCGTGCGCGAAGTGTTCGGTCCGCTTCGTTTATGCGAGAGTCTATTTGTGCTATCTCGGCTTTTACCTTTTGCTCTTTATCGCTCCATGGTTCCAGCGTGACATTAGGCGCATTCAGTAAAACGGGCAATGCTGCTTCAGGCGCTCTGAAGTTAATAAAGAGTTTGCTTCTGTTATCCAGTGTAGTGATCACAGTCTGCTCGTTAATGCGATCGCCTACTTCAACGTCGGTAATGCCCACCACACCATCAAAAGGCGCAACGATGTGTCTGTCTTGTAAATCGGCTTGAGCTTCTTCCAATGCAACTTCTGCAAGGTCACGTTGAGTGCGTGCTAAGTCCAATTCACTGACCGGCACAGCGCCTTGCTTATAGCTTGATGCTAATCGTTCTACGGTGCGCTGTGCGTCTTCCAAAGTGAGTTTGGCGCGTTTTAATGCCGTTTGCTGACGTCTATCATCAAGACGAACAAGCACCTTTCCTTTTTCTACTGTTTGCCCAGGGACAAAGTTAATTTCTGTTACTTCATCAGCGACGGCAGGATACAACACAATTGAACGAACGGCTTCAGCACTACCTACTGCTTCCACTTTTCGCGTTTCGTTCATAAATTCAATGGGCTTGGTTACTACAAGCTTTGCTTGCCTGTCTCCCATAAACTGCGCATTTGCAGTTGGCACCATGATTAAAAAAAGAGCGCAAAGACCTGTCCATGTCTTCATTGCACCATAGAATGAATTTTTCATTTTAAACCCGTAGCGTTATTGGAACCTGTGCAGAAAAAGCTGCTGGCCCTTTATTTTTGTATTACCAAAACGTATGTTTTGTAGTCGATTGGTCGACCTCGTTGTTTGTACCGTATAGCACCACAGGCGGTTCAGCTAAGCAATTGCAGTTCGGCGTATTCCCTGTACAGGGTATCGCTTTTCATTAACGATGCATGGTCGCCGCTTCCTACGACCTGACCTTTATCCATAACTAATATGCGATCGGCGTGCTGCACCGTCGCAAGTCGGTGAGCAATCACAATGCTGGTTTTACCTACCATTAATCTATCTATCGCTTGTTGAACCATACGCTCACTCATCGCATCAAGCGCACTTGTTGCTTCATCGAGGAGTAAAATTGGGCGGTCGGCCAAAATAGCGCGAGCAATAGCAATACGTTGTTTTTGACCGCCAGAAAGTTTTACGCCTCGTTCGCCTAACTGTGTGTTGTAGCGCTCATCTAGGTTATCGATAAATTCGTGGGCAAATGCCTGCTTCGCTGCATTTATCACGGCGTCGTCACTTGCATGTGGGCTGCCGTAGCGAATATTTTCCAACACGGTATCAGCAAAGACGACGGGCTCTTGGGTAACTATCGCAATATGTTGGCGCAGAACGTCTACAGGCATTTTGTTGATAGGCGCACCATTGAACAGTATTTGTCCGGCACTTGGGTCGTAGAAGCGCATTAATAATTGAAATAGCGTTGTTTTGCCTGCGCCACTTGCTCCTACCAGAGCAAGACGTTCTCCTGCTTGAATGTTAATGTTTAAATTATCAAACAAAGGTTTGCTGTTGGGGTAAGCAAAGCTGACATTTTCCAATTCTATTTTTGGTGCCGCTTTGGAGATTATCGGTTTAGCGCTTGCTCCTTTTAATGCTGAGTACGTTGAAGAAGCAGAGGCTTCAGCTGTGTCACCATTCAAAGATCGAATAGAAGGCTCAGTGGTAAATAGCTCGTACAAACGCTCACTTGCACCAACACCTCGCTGTACTTCACCAATGACTTCGCTGATTGTGGCCACACTGCCGCCAGCCATTACGGCATAGAAAAGGAAAGCTGAGAGTTCACCTACGGTCATAGTGCCGTCTAATACTTGCCTTGCCCCTACCCAAGCAATAAAGATGATGGCCGTCATACTGATACACATGATGCAGCCAATAAGTAGTGAGCGATAGTGAATACGCTTTTTAGCTACGTCCATGGCAAGCTCTACCTTTTTAGAGAAATGCAGTCGTTCGGCATTTTCAGCGGTATAGGCCTGTACGGTCATAATTTCATGGAGACTTTCATCAATGCGTGCACCCAAGTCTGCCACTTTGTCCTGGCTTTCTTTGGCATAACGGCGCACTTGAGGCGCCAGTACCTTGATAGGAACCAGCACCGCGGGTACTGCAACAATTACACAGAAGGTAAGAAGGGGACTAGAAAACGTCATAAGTGCCAGTGCACCAACGAAAGTCACGACCGAGCGAAGGGTCATCGACAAACTCATTCCCACTACAGTCTGGATAATTGTAGTGTCGCTGGTAAATCGAGAAATGACCTCGCCAGTTCTAAGTTCCGCAAAAAATGAAGGCGGAAGAGACAGCAAGTGCGCATATACCTGGTTTCTGATATCAGCACTAACGCGCTCCCCAAGCCAAGTCATTAAGTAAAAGCGCGCATATGTTGCTAAACAGGCCACGATAGTAATGGCTAGCACTAATACTGTGGCTTTGTTTAACGTATCCGCTGCGTTTTCTATGAAGCCGCTGTCGATAGCGTACTTAATGCCTTGCCCAAGTAAAAGCCATGCAACTGCGGCCGTGAAAAGTGCTATAACTGCACCTACAACGCGCGCTTTGTAGCGAAGTAAATGTGAGCCAATCCACTGTAAGACTTGTTTGGTTGATACACTAGCGAGTGGTGTTGTCAAAATTACCTCTTCATGCGCATAACTAATTCATAGCGTTGATTTCGCTACGCTTATTAAAATTCATTATTTGGATTATACGGCAAAGCATGTACATTGGACGTAGGCAATGCGATTACAGCGGCAGTATTTACGCTGGGATGAAAGTTAACGTCGCAGAAGCAAAGCAAAATAGTTAAAACGGGGAAAATAATGATGAGTGAAACACGTACTTTGTATTATGTTCATGATCCAATGTGCAGTTGGTGTTGGGCATTCGTTCCTACTTGGGAGCAAATACAGCGTGAGTTACCCAACGACATTGAGGTTGTCTACTTGCTTGGCGGGCTCGCACCGGATAGTGATTTACCTATGCCGGAACAAATGAAACTTACTATTGCAGGCTATTGGCAAACTATTCAAGATCGTGTGCCTGGAACACAATTCAACTATGATTTTTGGACAAAGTGTCAGCCTCGTCGTTCGACCTATCCTTCGTGTCGAGCAGTTCTTGCAGCAAAAGCGCAGGCTAGAGATAGCGATGAAGTAAAAGCATTAGAGAAGGCAATGATCAAGGCAATTCAAGAAGGGTATTACCTGAATGCGAAAAACCCGTCGGATTTTGATACCTTGATAGCATTTGCTGAAGAAATAGGGCTTGATGTCGAGCGCTTTGAAATAGCACTCAATAGTGAAAGTACAATTGAGAAATTAAACGAAGAAATGCATATGGCGCGTAGTATAGGCGCCCAAGGCTTTCCCAGCTTAATACTCAAATCAAACAAACTTGCCGAGGCAGAAGAGACAAAATCACAAGCGCTTAAAAAGCCACAGTGGCAAAACGTTCCCTACGACTATAACGACGCAAGTGTAACCCTGCGTCGTCTTTGAAATTTCTCGAAATTAACTTCCCCCAATACGAAGACAACAAAAACGCCGCCGTTAATTGCTTGTTGAGCCTGGCTTGTTGTGGTGCTGCTTTCGACGATGATTAAAGTGCTGCTATCGACAATGATTAAAGTAATGTCACCGAGCACGCGCTAATTATAAGTTAAGCAAGACTTTTACTTGCATTGAGTGGCGATATCCGTATAATTCGGCGGCCTTCTAATTGGCGTCTAATTTTTAGTCGTAGTTTGAAGGCTTAAGTTAACGGTAACGCTACAACGAGTTTGAGGCATTTATGGTTACTATTCGTTTACAGCGTGGTGGCGCGAAAAAGCGTCCATTTTATCAACTAGTGGTGGCTGATAGCCGTCGTGCAAGAAACGGTCGTTTCATTGAAAACATCGGTTTCTTCAACCCAACTGCACAAGGTCAAGCGGAACGTCTTCGCGTAGATCTAGAGCGTGTTGAATACTGGGTTGGCGTAGGCGCGAGCTTATCAGATCGCGTTTCTAGCTTGGTAAAAGAAGCGAAAAAATCTGCAGCGTAAGCTGTTATTAACTGGTGGTATAGATGAGTCTAGCGTCTGACAAAGTGATTGTTGGCAAAATTGGCGCACCGTACGGTGTTAAAGGTTGGGTCAAAATCAACAGCTATACAGAAACGCCAGAAGGTATTTTTGAGTACGCGCCATGGTTTCTTGGCGATGAAAAGGAATACCAAATTGACCAGTGGCGACCGCACGGTAAAAGCCTCGTTGCAAAAATTGTGGGCGTTGATAGTCGAGATGATGCCGAGCGCATCAAAAACTTGGATATCAACATAAATGCTTCACAGCTGCCTGATTTAGGCGACGAAGGGGTTTATTGGCGTGAGCTAACCGGCATGAAAGTAGTAACAACGCAAGGTTACGACTTGGGTGTGGTGAAAGAAGTGTTTAATACAGGTGCTAACGACGTGATTCACGTTAAAGCGAATGTAGGCGATGCTTTTGGTCAAAAAGAAAGACTATTACCTTTTGTGTTCGACGAAGTCGTACAAGAGGTGGATAAGGAAGCGAAGGTCATTAAAGTTGACTGGGACCCGGGGTTTTAAGTGACACCGGAAAAGTGGTTCGGCGTTGTTAGCCTGTTTCCAGATATGTTCGCCCCTTTTACCCAACAGGGTGTTATAGGTCGAGCAGTTAAGTCTGGAACGTTATCGGTTGACACCTTCAACCCCCGTGACTTTACACATGATCGCCATCGTACAGTAGACGATCGCCCCTACGGAGGCGGACCCGGTATGCTGATGATGGTAAAACCGCTAACCGACGCAATACAAGCTGCCAAGAAAGTGGGTGGCGAAAAAAGTAAGGTGATCTACTTATCACCACAAGGGAAACCCCTTGACCAAGCAGGCGTACAGCGCCTTGCTAACATTGACCGCACAATTTTAATTTGCGGTCGATATGAAGGCATCGACGAGCGAGTAATCGAAAGCCATGTAGATGAAGAAGTCTCTATTGGTGATTACGTGCTAAGCGGCGGTGAACTGCCAGCAATGGTCCTTATGGACGCGGTTGCTCGATTAGTTCCTGGCGTGTTGGGGCATAAAGCCTCAGCAGTTGAAGATTCTTTCACTGACGGTCTTTTGGATTGCCCGCACTATACGCGGCCCGAAATACTCGATGGTCAAAAGGTACCTGATGTGTTGTTAAGTGGGGACCATGAAAAAATTAGGCAGTGGCGATTGATGCAATCATTAGGTAGAACCTGGCAGCGTCGCCCTGAATTGTTAAATCACCTAGCTCTGACTGAGGAGCAGCAGCGTTTGCTTGAATTATTCCAAGCGCAACTGCAGCAAGATGACAGTTAACTAGGACGAGAGGATATGATGAGCAAAGTCAGTCAAGATATCATCAAAAAAATCGAAGAAGCACAGCTAAAGACTGATGTTCCTGCGTTTGGTCCAGGTGACACAGTAGTTGTTAAAGTTCGCGTTACCGAAGGTGACAAAGAGCGTCTTCAGGCTTATGAAGGTGTTGTTATCGCTAAACGTAACCGTGGTCTGCACTCGTCTTTTACCGTGCGTAAAATTTCTAGCGGCGAAGGCGTTGAGCGTGTGTTCCAAACACACAGCCCGGCAGTTTCTTCAATTGAAGTGAAACGTCGCGGTGCGGTTCGTCGTGCTAAGCTTTACTATCTACGTGAGCGTTCAGGTAAATCTGCACGTATCAAAGAGAAGCTTAACTAAGATTACTAATCCTTGCGTTATTGTTAACTTCGAAAAAGCCCGCTTTAAGCGGGCTTTTTTGTGCCTGAAATTCGATCCATTCAATCTGTTTTTTAATACAAACATTAAGGTTTCTTAATAGAGAGAAGGATGAGTACAGAATACTTTATCGTGTTAGGCGTTGTTGGCGTCGCATTTTTTGCTGTATCGGGCGCATTGCTGGGGCATGACAAAAGTATCAATGGGTTTGGCATCGTCGTTGTCGGCGTGATGACAGCCCTTGGCGGAGGTACTTTAAGAGACCTCCTATTAGGGAAACCTATTTTCTGGGTAGAAACCTCAGAGTATCTACTAGCAACCTATTCAGCTATATTCGCGACAGTCTTATTCATTCGCTATATGCCTTCTCCTTCCAATTTTTACTTTATACTTATCGACACCATAGGGCTTGCTATTTTTAATGTCATAGGCATCGAGAAAGCACTTATTAGTGGAACCGGAATGATTGTCGCCCTAACGATGGGTATGACAACCGGTATCTTCGGGGGCTTGATGCGCGATGTGGTTTGCAGAGAAGTACCTTACGTTATGCGTGGAGATGTTTACGCGAGTGCATGTTTTGCCGGTGGTCTCACTTACGCCGCCTTATTTGCCCTAGACATCCCTTACATTTGGTGCATTTTAGGTTCTATCTCTGTAACAGTTTTAATGAGAATTGCATCGTTGCATTGGGGGGTTAAAGTCGATCTTTTTAGGAAGAGAACACCAAGGCCTAACTAACAGTGTAGAGTCCAACATCGATATGCCCATGAAAAGACTTATTAGCAAATATCGGTGAAGCGTCTTAAGTGACGCTTCACCATAGCGCCTGTTATTGTTATGCCATGAGTGATAGCGATTCTATTAACGGTTTGTTCTCGTTATCGATAGTGTGGATGATATGTTTGTGTAGACGCTTTTTGTGTTCGCCAAAAATGCCACGCTTTTTATCAAAGGTCTTAGCGTAGTTCAGCGCACCTTCCATCAAGCTCTCTTGTGTATCGTACGCCTTTTCTACCACGTGATCTTGCTCTAATTCTTTACCAGATACACGCCTTCCGGAAAGCTTCATTTCATTAAATCTGTAATACGGCATCGCTTTTTTAACAAACTCAATCATACCGGGCAGAAAGGGGATTGATAAATCTACTTCAGGGAAACAGAAGAAGCCTTTGTCTGCGCGCATAAATCTGAAGTCACAAGCGCACGCCAAAATTGCTCCGTTTCCGAAGGCGTGTCCATTGATTGCAGCAATAACGGGAAGAGGGAACAGAAGTAGCGCTTTAAACACGTCATCCATACCGTACATAAATTGCTTTATTTCCTCAGTGCGAGCTGCTTTCATCGCTGGCATTAGCCAGTCTGTGTCTATACCTAGACTAAAGCATTTCTCATCATTTGATGTGATCACTAGCGCTTTACAGCTTTCATTACTTTTAATGGTATTTAACGCTGAAAACATCTCCTTTGCGAAGAGAGGATTGTGGCGGTTCTCTCCATTTTGCATGGTTAGAATGGCGACGTCGCCAGTGTAGGTTAGGGCTAAATATTGCATTGTGTTCTCATTATTATTCCGTTGTCGCAATGATACAAAATCCTGACAATAAATGAGAAATTTAGCTTATTTATGTTGGTCAATTACGCCATTAAATTCGTGGAGCATTTGAAAACGTAAGGGCGGGATGTCACTACAAAGCGTTTGACTAATGAGGTAATTCGGAAAAAGCCTCACTGTCGATTAAAAATCGTGCTATCCCTATGCACTATTGCCATTCAGTCATGCTCATTCGCTTCGAATCTACCCTAGATTAAAGTATTATTCGTTATTACTTGCGCTATTACGCTTGAGTTGCTAAAAAGTCAATGACGTTAAAGAAATATAGAAAAAGCTGGTTGTACAATAAAGTTTACATGCAGATTGCACACTCTTTTGGCGTTTAATTTTCCGTTTTTTATTTGTAGTTAAGAGAGTAAGAGAGCTCCCATGATCAAGGACACCGTAAATAATGTTCACGTAAGTACCGAAGATGTACTTATAACCCCTGAAGCGCTTAGTGCTGAATTGCCTGTGTCAGACAAAGCGTTAGCGGCTATCTCTGAGTCTAGAAAGATTGTTTCAGATATCATTCATCGTCGCGACCATAGATTACTTGTAGTGTGTGGACCATGTTCCATACACGACGTTGAAGCCGCGAAAGAGTACGCACTTAAGCTTAAAGAGCTTCATGAATCATGCAAAGACACACTATTTATCGTTATGCGTGTGTACTTCGAAAAGCCGCGTACCACAACAGGTTGGAAAGGTTTAATTAACGACCCGCATATCGACGGTACATTTGATATTGAAACCGGTCTTCGTAAGGCAAGAGAGTTGTTAATTTGGCTTGCAGAATTAGAGCTGCCTGTTGCAACAGAAGCACTAGATCCAATTAGTCCACAATATCTTGCTGAGCTATTTAGCTGGGCTGCTATCGGTGCGCGTACCTCTGAATCGCAAACCCACCGTGAAATGGCCAGCGGCCTGTCTATGCCTGTAGGATTCAAAAATGGTACAGATGGAAGCCTAGATATTGCCATAAACGCCCTTAAATCGGCGGCATCGGGTCACCGCTTTATGGGAATCAATAAGCAAGGTCAGGTAAGTATTATCGGGACCAGCGGTAATCCAGATGGCCACATTATTTTGCGCGGTGGAAAGCAGCCTAACTATGATTCAGTATGTGTGTCTGAATGCGAAATTGAATTGCAAGATGCGGGATTGACTGCAGGCTTAGTTGTTGACTGCAGCCATGCAAATTCATCGAAAGACTATCGCCGCCAGCCTTTGGTTGCACAGAATGTGGTTAATCAAATTCTAGAAGGCAATCAGTCTATCATTGGCGTTATGTTGGAAAGCCATTTGAAGCCCGGCAATCAAAAAGCTGAAGGCAAAAAACCTGAAGAACTTGAGTACGGTGTTTCAATTACAGATGGATGTATCGACTGGGAAACAACAGAGAACTTAATATCTCAAACCAGAGATAAGTTAATAACTGTGTTACCCTTACGCCAAAATAAGCGCACGGTGGCATAAATCCAAGCAACGCCTAAAGTGGCAAGAAAAATTTGCCAATAAGCCCCGTGCCATTTGATTCAAGGATAAGACAGAATGGCCGATTTATCGCAGCACTTAAAAAAGTTAGATACGCTGCGTGAAGGTATCGACGAGCTGGATACCCAGCTTGTCGAATTACTCGCAAAACGCAATCAAATTACAACCCAGGTCGGTCAAATTAAGGCTGAAGCTGGTATGCCCGTTTATGTACCAGAGCGTGAAAAAGCGTTGATCGCATCCCGCCGTGCTCAGGCAGAAGCACTTGGGGTGTCGCCCGATCTCACCGAAGACTTATTACGTCGAGTAATGCGAGAGTCTTATCACACGCAAAACAACAAATATCGCTGTGTGAAACCTGATGTCGACAACGTTGTTGTAATTGGTGGAGCAGGGGCACTTGGCCGTGTGTTTGTGAGCTTGTTCGAACGAAGTAATTACAACGTTTCAGTTGTGGAAAAAGACGACTGGGAAAGCGGTAGAGCAACATCGTTATTAAGCTGTGCTTCACTGGTTGTTGTTGCAGTGCCTATTAATCTAACCGAAGCCGTGATTAGCAAGCTTACTATGCTGCCAGAGGATTGCGTGCTTGCAGATATAACCAGTATTAAAGCTAAGCCACTTGAGGCGATGCTTGCCGCACACAATGGTCCGGTTGTTGGACTGCACCCCATGTTTGGTCCTGACGCGCCTGGCATGATTAAACAGGTAGTGGTAGTGTGCGACGGACGTGGCAGTGAGAAATACAGTTGGCTCATTGAGCAAATGCGAATTTGGGGTGCTACCATTCACGACTCCAGCGCACAAGAACATGACCAAGCCATGGCTTATATTCAGGTAATGCGTCACTTCAACACGTTTGTGTACGGGCAACACTTAAAAGGTGAAGATCCTAATCTGGAATCACTCACCATGTTTAGCTCACCTATTTATCGTTTAGAACTCGCAATGGTAGGCAGGTTATTCGCTCAGTCACCACAACTTTATGCCGATATTATTTTCAATAACCCTGATAACTTTGCACTTCTACGTCGCTTTTACGAACGTTTTGGGATTGCATTGTCATTACTTGAGAATGGCGACAAAAAAGGCTTTGTAGAACAGTTCATGAAGGTCGGCGCGTGGTTCGGAGATTATGCGAAGAAGTGTTTAGTAGACAGCAAACAGATGTTGTTAAAAGCGGATGATGGTCAGCTTTTGAGAGACAAGTAGTTTTCAATAAAGCGGTTAATTGGTAAAAAGGTGAGCTTCAAAGCTCACCTTTTTCGTGTTAATCAGCCAGCGCACTCGCCGCGGCCACTTTGGTCGGGCTAATTTCTTCGCTTGGATAGCAGCCCAATACTTTGATGTAGCGGGTAATACCACGCAATGCATCAAGGGCATTTTGTACAGGGCCATCTTCTACGTTGCCTTCTACATCAATGTAGAACATCTCTTCCCATGGATTACCTGGAATAGGACGCGATTCAAGCTTCGTCATATTGATGCTGTTCTCTCGTAGCACCAACAAGGCCTCTACAAGTGCACCTGGCTTTTGGATGGTAGACATAACAAGTGTTGTTTTAGCAGGAACTTGAAGTGGAACCACTACTGGGTTGCGCGCAACAACGATAAAACGGCTATGGTTTTCTTTTTGGTTTGCTAAGTTACTCTTTATTGCCATTAGGCCGTACAAGTTACCACCCGCTTCGCTGCCTATTGCGGCTACGTCATCGCGTTTAAGCTCACTAACTGTCAACATGGCAGACGAAGTGCTGTCCATGGTTTTCACTTCTACGTTCCCTAGTTCTGCTAAGAAATGGCTACACTGAGTGAACACTTGAGGGTGAGCGTAAAGCGTTTTGATTTTATCGATACTGGTGTTGGTTCCCACTAACAATGTATGGCGGATAGGGTGGGTGAGTTCACCAATAATACTAAGTTGGGTATGCTGTAGTTGGTCATACACTTCATTGATACTGCCAGACGTCGTGTTCTCAATAGGCAATACCGCGTAATCGGCTTCTGTACTTTCAACTTTGTGAATAATTTCAGCAAAGCTCTGACAGCCAATTTCCAGCAATTCGCCGGGGCGACGAGAGAAGTACTTTTGCGTTGCTAGATAAGAGTAAGAGCCCTTGTCGCCCAAGAATGCCACTCGGTTTAAGGGCAATGTACTGCCAGGGTTAGCGCGTTCAGCAAGCATAGCCTGCTGGTTTAAAACAGAGTCCTCAATAATAACGTGAAAAATTTGCGTCACATAATGAGGGTCTAAGCCAATGTTTTGGCCTTCTTTTATTAGGCGCACCAATAGCTGTTCTTCTCGCTTTTGATCTCTCACAGGAATGTGATGCTTTATTTTCGTCTCAGCCACTTCGTTGGTTAACTTTCTGCGTTCTGAGAGTAAAGTAAGTAATTCACTGTCTAAAGCGGTAATCCGCTCTCTAACAGTATCTAATGCATTGTCTGACATATCATTCCCGTGCTTATCGTATAAGAAAATTCTGCTAAAAAAAACCTCCCAGTTGGGAGGTTTTCATGCATGTAGCCGCGCCTCCCTAGTTAAAGGATATAAACGCAAAAAAGAAAAGTGCTACGTGCATAGTATTCTGTTTCATAGGTTTGAATGTATGTTGAACGCCTATGTGTGTCAACCGATTTTTACAAATTGAATAGTTGTTTTTAATGTGGGGGACTTGAAAAAGTAATTAAAATGCGCTGTTGGCTTTATAGAAAGCCAAACGGTTAGGGCATGAAGCGTTGGCAGGTGCCGTAAATATACACCTGCCGGTGGGTAATTTGAGAACGCCGTTTAATATTTTAGCGCTTAGTTACCTAATAGTGCTGAAAGCATTTGTCTTACTTCGTTGGGCTCAAAAGGCTTATCGCATAGCGCGTTCACACCTGTTTGCTGAATATTAGCCATATGTGCACTGTCAGCCGACTCTGACGTTACCATGATAATCGGTATATGTGTGGTTTCTGGATTAAAGCGGATAAATTCCGATAGTTCCCTGCCATCCATTTCGGGCATATTGTAGTCGGTAACCACGAGGTCAAAAGGTTCATCTTTTATATAAGTTAGCGCCGTTGCGCCATTCTCAGCTTCTTTTATGCGTTGAAGCCCCATGCCTTCTAGTACGCGTCGAATATGATTACGCGCTAATTTACTGTCATCAACAAGTAGTACGCGAACATCATGTACGTCAAATAGTTCTAATTCTAGTTCATCGTGATTGATTAAATCTAAGCTTGCGTTTAACGCACGAGACAAATGAAGGGGTTCAAATGGTTTAGGAAGAATTGCCGCAACACCCGCCTGCTTAAACTCTTCTAGTTTGCTTAAACGATTTTCACTGGAAACCAACATGAAGGGGATTGTTTTAAATGCGTCGTCTTCTTTAATGAATTTAAGTAGTTCTAGTGCGGTTCCATCTTCGTAGTACATCGCGCTTACGATTAGGTCAGCACCGTGCGCTTTTACCGCTGAACGAGCTTCGGAAAGGGTACTGACGGGGTCAATTTCCTTTACGTGTTCTTTTAACAACAAAGTGGTGATGATCTTTCTTTGTGTGTCAGAAGGCTCAACTAAAATAATGTGTAGATCAGAAATTGACAGCTTTTCCATTTCAGACTCTTTTTGTTATATGTTTATGAAAAAGTGAGAGCTCGCTAGCTGGCTAGCGTTACATTAGCCCCCAGCAAGCTTAACTTTATACCCTTTATCGGTAAGTAGTGTGCGGAGCTTTTCCCTGTCATCAGTTTGTACTTCAATGACACCGTCTTTCACTGCGCCGCCGCAACCACACTTTTTCTTTAGCTCAGAGCCTAGCTTTTTCAGCTCATCAGACGCGAGGTCTAATCCCTTAATCAGAGACACCCCTTTTCCTTTGCGACCTTTAGTTTCCCTGTAAATACGAACAACGCCGTCAGAAGACACCGAACGCGCTTGCTCTTTTGGCTCAGGCTTTATTTTGCCGCTTTCAGTACTATAGACCAAAAGGGCGTCTTGCCAGTCTTGCATACATACCTCAATAAATTGCGTCTTTCCATCTAAATGGCGATAAAAAAAGCATTACCATACGAAAGTTTAAGATGACTTTCATGGCGATGTGTAAAAGTTCAACTAGTATAAGAATAGCAAAGTTAAAAGCATGTGATGAAGCATTTCTGCTTACATTTTTAAGGAGCGAATATGGAAATAACGTCGAGCTATCAAAATCAAGGGAAAGTACTAGTGGTAGATGTAGGCACTAAGTTTGACTTTAGTAAGGTAGAAGACTTCAGAAACGCCTATGGCGAACTGGGCGCCGATGTCTCTCACATCACCGTAGATTTATCGCGTACTGAATACATGGATAGCTCTGCCTTAGGTATGTTGTTAAACATGCAAAAGGCACTCGCTGAAAGAGAATTAACCTACAGTATCGAAAATGCCCGTCCTCAGGTTGCTAAAATCCTGAAAATATCTCGATTCGATAAAAAGTTCGACATTAAGTAAGAAAAGCAAGTCGCTAAATTAACATTTTATCGAAGAGACATACGTGAAGATCCTCATTGTTGACGACGAGGCTATCAACCGTACATTGCTTACTAACATGCTTTATAACGCAGGTTATAAAGAGTGTATCGAAGCGGTGGATGGTGTTGAAGCTATCAAAAAATTTACGCACGAAAAACCCGACTTGGTTTTGTTGGATGTTGTGATGCCTGGGCTCAGTGGTTTTGACGTTGCACCCAAAATACGCAAGCTTGCGAAAGGGCCGTATCTACCTATTCTTTTTATCACCGCTTTAGAAGATAAAGAAAGCTTAGTGAGGTGCCTGGAAGTTGGTGGGAACGACTTTGCCACAAAGCCCTTCGACCGACACATTCTAATTGCCAAAATTCGAGCCCACTTAAAAATACGTGCTTTGAGTGAACACATAGAACAGCAAAATAAAGCACTTCGTTTATTCAATCAAAGAGTGGCGAGAGAGCACGCCATTGTGGAACATATTTTTAGCCACGCTATTGTCAATCGACCCGAGGTAATGGCGCATTTCGACTGCTTCCTAAAGCCAGCTGAAACCTTTAATGGCGATCTCTTTCTATGCGAATCAAGCCCTAGTGGTGGTATTTATTTTGTGGTGGGAGATTTTACAGGTCATGGTTTGGCGTCAGCAATTGGTGCGTTGCCTGTAACCCGAGCCTTTCAAGAACTCAGCCAACAAGGGGTATCTATTTCTGAGATTATTTCAGAATTAAATCGAATTTTAATTAAGTTTCTACCAAGTGACATGTTTATGGCCGCAGTGGTGGGCGAAATTAACGCGGGGGGCAATAGAATCAACTTATGGCAGGGTGGAATGCCGGCTGTCATTGTTCCTGCGAAAACTGATTTAGCGCTGCGCTGCATCCCTTCACGTCACATGGCATTAGGGATCCTAGACGAGCATGAACTCAACACCGATTGCGATACCATTCAATTAGGATGCAATGAACAGCTTGTAATTTGTAGCGACGGGCTAATTGAGAGTACTAATCAAGAGGGAGAAATGCTTCTTGAGGAAGGCTTGGTAAGAATAGTAAAAGAGCAAATGCAGACGCATGGGAAAATAGAATCCAATTCACTTTTTCTTAAGGCGAAAGAGCATTGCGCAGCCTCTTCATTTCACGATGATGTCACGCTAGTCGTGTTTACCTCTCAACCCATTAAAACGCCCGTATCACCAAAGATGGATTTTGGATTGCCATCGGTGCATGAAGTTGCGCTTGACGCACAACATTTGAAACAGCCTGACATTCTTCAACGCGTGCTACAGCTTGCGGGGCAATGTGAGGGCATTCAAACGGTGCGTTCGATAATTTATACCGTGTTGTCGGAACTGTTTAATAATGCGTTAGAGCATGGGATCTTGAAACTCGACTCAAAACTCAAAGCTGATAGTACAGGGTTCCATCAATATTACGAAAACCGCGAGGCTTCACTAAAAGCGCTTAGTCACGGGCGAATTAATATTAGGATAGAGTCTTTACCCCTTAAAGGTAAGGTGCTGATAGCGGTTGAAGATAGTGGTGAAGGCTTTGAGTGGAATAAGGCAAGTACGGTAGGCCGGCGTCATTCCGTTCATGACGAAAGCTTTGGGCGTGGGCTCCCTTTGCTTCACGCGCTGTGCGAACGAGTGTGGTTCGAAAATGGCGGGAGTAAAGTGGTTTGCTTACTTGATACTAAAATTTAGGCGCCTTTAGACAATATCTTTACGAGCAAAATGTTCATATTCATGTTTCTCTGAGGGCTTTTAAACTCTCACTTTACAGCTCTAGTCGCTGAGTACAGTTTACATAGACTTGCTTCCTTGGTCATCGCTGTAAATCTGTCCATCTAATCCAGCAATTAATCGAATTTAGCTTTTACCGAGTAAAAGTTTTATCGATACTCAAATTTCATTAACCGCGGGCGTTTCTGCGGTGACACAAGAAGTAGGGCCCCATGCTGAAATCATTTCTTAAACTTTTCGAAGACACGCATAAGCGTACAGAGCCAACGTATACCGTTGAATTGGCGACTGCTGCATTACTTAGTGAAATTGTTAACGCTGATAATGAGGTAACGGATAGCGAGAGAAGTGAATACGAGAAACAGCTCAGAAAGCATGTAAACATAGATGAGGAAGCGATGTCGTTGTTGCTTGAAAGAGGACAAGAGACGGCTGACGATTCAATTGACTTAGTGCGTTTTACTCAAGTACTAAATAAACACTGCAGCGCTGATGAGAAAAGAGATGTGATAAAGAGCCTCTGGGCTATTGCATACGCGGATGAATCTTTAGCGCCTCTTGAAGAGAGTACTATTCGTCAAATAGCTGATTTATTGTACGTTCCCCATAGCCAATACATTAAAACTAAACTTGAAGTAGTTGAAAGAACATAGCGTTCATCATCACTCAGTTAGTCTTTTTTGTCTTAGCTAAAAAAATGGATTCAAATTTAGCGACCTGTACCTTACTATTGTGAACAAATAATAATAAAAGCTTAGCGGTGACAGTGCTGTTTCAGAGCCTATGGCATCACTTGCTTACAACAGCTTGCAGTACTGAAGTAAGGGTAGTTGAGTGTTTAGAACGTTGAAAATCCCAATTGGGCTTGTCATTGCATTGACGATGTCGGTGCTGGCGCTCTCTGTGGTAATTGTTAATAAATTAGAACACAACGCTTCTGTGGTGGATGTGGTTAAAGGCAATACCGCGACGTTAAGTAACGCTTTGTCGCTGCAGTTATCGGTTGTCATGGAGCGAAGTCCCGGTGATAACGCATTATTTTCCTCTCTTTTCCAACCGATAAAAGAACACGATAATCTTATTTCCGCCACGCTATATGACAACGACTATCAAGTCATTTCCACTATCCAACCTGATTCCTTAAGCCAGCTTTCCAATCAATCTGTTCCACTTGATCCTGCAGAAATTCCATTTGGTGTTACGCAATACGACAATGTTATCACTGCCCATCAAATTGTAGGCAGTAGCCTATACCCACTTGGACATGTTGTTCTTTATGTGGACATTGAAGACACCATGGCGGCAAGTTCAGCCCGCCAGCTCATTAAGCAAGTGCCTATCGTTATCGCGGTTTGGCTGCTTTGCACTGGCACTTGTGTCTTTATTTTATACCGTTTGATTTCTCCTATTGGGTCGCTGAGGCAGTTTACTCAAGAAGTATTTGAGTCAAAAGATTATGCGCTGCGCAGTTCACTTAATACATCTAATGAAATTGGACAGTTATCGAATAACATTAATAGTTTATTGGATACCATTGAAGTTGAGTTACTTATCAACTTTGAGCAAAAGCAAACATTGGTTGATCAACAAGAAACCATGTCTCGTCTGGCAAACTTCGATAGTTTAACCGGTCTTCCCAATCGACAGTTTGTTCTCGATAACTTAAGACTTGAGCTAGCCAGAGCCAAAAGAAATGATGAAGACTTACTGCTCCTGTTTTTTGATTTAGATGGGTTTAAGGGCATCAATGATTCTTTAGGACATGAAACCGGGGATCTCATTCTCATAGAGGTTGCTGACAGAGTTCAGTGTTTGCTGCGCGACGGCGATTTATTCGCGCGACTGGGAGGGGATGAGTTCTTAGTACTGCCCGATAGAGATGTGACTACTGACCAAGCGCAAAGCTTGGCAACGCGACTTATTACCGCATTTGATGAGCCTTTTGAACTGCGTGGCTTATCACTAACGGTAGGTTTAAGCGTTGGAATTGCTACGGCTTCCGATGCGGGCTACGACCTAAGCGAGCTGATGAGCAATGCAGACCTTGCAATGTATCGTTCAAAAGCGCGAGGGCGGGGCAGCTACACACTGTTTACACCTGATATGGTTGAGTCGCATAAGCGTAAACTCCACTTAGCTAACGGTATTGAGCAAGGAATCAGCAACGATGAGTTTGTTGTTTATTACCAGGTTAAAGTTAACAACGAAGGGAATGTAATAGGCGTAGAAGCGCTTATTCGTTGGCAACATCCTGAATTTGGCTTGGTCATGCCGAACGAGTTTATCCCCATTGCTGAGCAGGGCGGTAAGATCACTGCAATTACCCGTTGGGTAATTAAGCGCGTTTGTATTGATATGCCAGATTTAAAACAATGGGCCACGTCTCCGTTTAGAGCCTCAATCAATTTATCTGGACATGATTTGCGAAGCTCGCAGCTGTTTGACTACATCTACAATACTTTCAAGCTCTATGACATCAACCCAGAAAACATTGAATTTGAAGTGACAGAAAGTGCGTATCTAGAAAACTTTACTCTTTCAAACAAGTTCTTCAGACGCATCGGAAACATGGGGTGCGCCATAGCTCTAGATGATTTTGGAACGGGTTACTCCTCGTTAAGTTACCTGACGCAAATCAATATCGACACGCTAAAAGTTGACCGACAGTTTGTAATGGAAATTCAAACTTCAGAACGAAGCCGTCTTGTGACTGGGGCAATTATTGATTTGGCGAAAAGACTGTCACTCTCGGTATGTGCTGAGGGCATAGAAAACCTTGAACAGTGGAATTATCTTAGAGAGCATGGATGTGACAATGTGCAAGGATTTATGTTTAGCAAGCCCATCCCCTTGTCGGAGCTCACTTGCTCTCCCTCCCATTATAGCGATAGTAGTTTCTCTGTATAGCAAGGTATCGATAAAACCACTTTGACATACAGTGTTTCAAAGTGGTGTTTCTTTTTTGCAACATTTAACCTGTATGCTGAGTGGTTGATAGTACACTTATTTGCATATGCTGCTGTTTTTAATGTGCTTTTTCTTTTTGGTCTGAAAATCGCATAAGCAGTTTGAATGCAATTATGATAGTGGTTAATTGAAGACTAGTGGTAGTATCCATGAGCTTTAATAGCAGCATAACCTGATAACACAGGGCTGGTATCAAAGCGGATTGAGAAGGATTTTAAAAGCGTTTAGCGGAGGATTCATGATGAAACGTCTCGAAAAAGTTTTCTTAGCACTTTGTGCTGTTGCTGCAGTACAAGCCATTTCAGTAGCGGACGCGTACGCAAGTCCAGCGCGCTCGTTGATGCAGGAATTAGACACAGATAAAGATGGTCTGATATCACTTAAAGAAGCGGTTCGACACACAGGTCTACTGCGTAACTTTGGGCTGATTGATGACAACGAAGATGGCAAACTTTCCGAAGCCGAATTGGCAAAAAGCAAGTTGACGCCAGGCAATGAAAAGCTCACAGCAAGTGAGTAGATAAAATAATATATTTAAGAGGGTAAGGTTCTGATAAACAAGGTTTCGTTTGGTGAACGCTTGGTACAACTTGGTTCACTAAGGCAATTGACGCTAGGTAGTTTTGTACTGGCCCTTATCCCTCTTATAGCCTTACTTTGGCAAAGTCAAAGCGACTTAGCCAAAGTGGGTCAAATGACAACACTTGAAACACGGTTTGTTGTCGATGTTGTTAGCGACATGCAAAGACTCGATAACGCGGTCGTTGACGTAGAGCGCAGCATTCGCCAATTTGCTGTGTTGAGAAATGATAGGGTGGCCTCTCTTTCTGATAACGCCATCGATCAATTTGCCGTGGCCGCTGACAATCTATGTCAGGCTCTCTCGGTACCAACTACCTGCACGCGACTTTCAGAACAGCTAAATCAATTAGCCGAATATCGAGCGATTGAAGACCAGCTTTTACTTAATGCCTACCTTGCGTCAGTGGGCGATAGCGTCGACCAGCTTCGCGACGATGTAGAAGCCGCTATTACTGAACGTGTCAAAGTCCAGCAAGATGACTTAAATGCCATGCAAGCAAAGCAAGCTTGGTCTACAGCTATGCTTGTAAGCGTTTCGTTATTGCTAATACTGATGGGGAGTCAACTTATTGTGAACCCCGTTAACAACTTAAAAAAGATTATAAGGATCATGGCCCACAGCGATGGTCAGCTTCCACCCCTTTCAAGACAAGCGCCAAAAGAACTGATTGATGTAGAGAAAGATTTACATTGGCTTTATGATCGACTACAGCAGTTGGAGCATATTAGAACCGCCTTGCTGCGACACGCTGCTCACGAGCTCAAAACTCCGCTTGCCAGTATTAAAGAAGGCTGCAGCTTGTTGTCTGAAAACGTAGTGGGCGAGTTGAATAACAGTCAACGCGAAGTACTTTCGCTACTTACTGCTAGCACGCAAAGGCTCAACACGCTGGTGGAAAAGTTGCTCGACTACAACCTGCTGTTGCAACAAGCTCAGCCAAAAATGGTACAAAGTGACGTTAGTAAGTTAGTTTCTGCTTGTTTAGAAGATTACGCGCTCGCCATTCAGGATAGAGAAGTGGAAGTAAAGATAACTGCGTCCGAGGTGCGTATAGACGAGGAGCTGTTTAGAAGAATACTTGATAACTTGGTGTCCAATGCAGTCGCGCATGGCGCAGTGGGAAGACCGATAAATATTAGCCTTTATAACGAAAACGATAATCTTGTACTGGATGTTGCCAATCGCGGTAAGCGTATTGCTCCAGAGTCAGTACATACTTTATTTGAACCTTTTATCCGAGGAACCGAGCCGAGAAACGACAATGTCATTGGGACGGGTTTAGGGTTATCAATTGTTGCCGATTGCGCTCGACTGATGCATGGTGATGTGCGTGTTGTAGATGTAGACTATGCCGATGTTTGCTTTAGAGTGACCATTGGGCAACAGGAAAAATAAAATGAGAATAAGTGGTTTAATTGTCGCCTTACTGGTGCTGACAGGATGTCAGAGTTTAACCAGGAACAACGACAACGCAGGTGAGCCAGAAAAGGTGACGCCTGTAGCTAAAATAGAACGTGGCCTTTGTTTATTTGTTGAGCCTCCACAGGGGTTCGAGCACAATTGCGATGCAACCTATTGGCTTAACGCGTGGATTGACGCGGCCAACCAACCTTGGTTAGAGCGTAAGCAAGCATTAAAAGCGTTAGGTGATACAGCATCTGACACGCTTCACGCCTACGTTTTAACACTACCAACAGATACACCTTATCAAGACAGGTTGCGCGCGCAGCTTGCCCTAAATGATATTGCTGGAACATTTACACCCACTGCGCAAGAAGTGGTGACTGTTATTGCTGCGTCGCACAACAATCAGATTATGCAGCTTGAATCTGCCATGGTGGTGTTGGAGCAAGAAAATACTTCTCGTGGCGAGAAAGTAAAAGCACTTGAAATTGAAGCAGTTAACCTGCGCAAAAAACTAGAAGAATTGTTGCAGATTGAAGCAACACTGATGGATAAAAACAGGAGTACACAACAGTGAGCGAAAAGGCGAGTAGTAACCCTAACTTATTGTTGGTAGATGACGATAAGAGCTTATTGCGCTTATTAACCATTCGTCTGGAAGGCGAAGGTTATGAGGTGACCGCAGTGGAAGACGGTCAATCAGCGTTAAGAAAGCTTCAAAACGACAACTACGATGTAGTATTAAGTGACTTGCGTATGCCCGGCTTAGATGGTCTGAGTTTGTTTGAAGAAATTATGGGAATTAGAAAAGATATTCCTGTAATTCTGATGACGGCTCACGGCACCATTGCTGATGCGGTAGCAGCCACTCAGCGTGGTGTATTTGGGTTTTTGCCTAAACCTGTCGATCACGACGAATTACGCGCGCTGCTGCAAAAAGCACTTAGCCAGTCTCAAGCTGCACAGCCTGGGGATTGGGCAAAGGACATCATCACCCGTTCTCCAGAAATGCTAAATGTACTAGACCAGGCGTTCCGCATAGCTCAGCGTGAAGTGTCTGTGCTTATTAGCGGCGCGAGCGGTACAGGTAAAGAATTACTTGCTAATGCCATTCATAAAGCCAGTAACCGCAGCGACAAACCATTTGTAGCTATTAACTGTGGAGCATTGCCTGAAAACTTGCTTGAGTCTGAGCTATTTGGTCATGCCAAAGGTGCGTTTACCGGTGCTGTAGCTGCTCACCCAGGTCTGTTTAGAGAAGCCGACGGCGGTACCTTGTTCTTGGATGAGATTGGCGATATGCCGATGACGCTGCAGGTAAAACTGCTGCGTGCATTACAAGAGCGTCAAATTCGCCCAGTAGGTAGTAGCAAGCACGTAGATATCGATGTGCGTATCATTTCTGCAACGCACAAAGACTTGCACAAAGAAATGGAAGAAGGCACCTTCCGCGAAGATTTATATTACCGTCTAAACGTGGTGAACCTAAAACTTCCGTCGCTAAAATCGCGAAGTGAAGATATTCCACTTCTGGCTCGCTCGCTGCTGCAGCAAAGCGCACAGCGTCATGGCGTGAATGTAAGCCAATTTTCTGATGACGCTATGCAACAGCTGGTAACCTCATCTTGGCCAGGTAACGTACGTCAGCTTGTTAACGTGGTTGAGCAGTGTGTTGCGTTAACGCAAACGCCGGTTATTCCGCTTCACTTAGTAGAGCAAGCCTTGTCAGCCACTAAGCAAAGCTGGCCAACGCTTACAGAAGCGCGCGATGCGTTTGAACAGCAATACTTGCACAAGCTTCTAAAAATGACCGACGGCAACGTAACGCGCGCGGCAGAGCTTGCTGGTAGAAATAGAACTGATATGCACAAGCTTATGAAAAAGCACGAGCTAGACGCAGCTGATTTCAGATAGACATAGTCGAGCTTAGAGAGTTATTAAACGCATCACTTTTTAGTGATGCGTTTTTGTTTTGCGATACGAAAAGCGTAGGGCTGGAGTTATGCTGGAAGGTGCTCTGAAAAAATAATGGTTTCAACTGTGCGGGCGTGGTTTTTTAAGCTTTCTATCTCAACATCTAAAAAGTCACGTGGTTCATCAAACAGTAGGCATAACGTACCCAATTCATAGCCATCTTTGTTGCGCAAGATAGCACCTGCGTAAGCTCTTATGAAAGGGCTGCCAGTAACCAGCGGGTTATTAGCAAATAGCTTATCGGCTTTAGCGTCGGGAACAATTAAGTATTCTTCTTCGGCTATCGCGTAGGTGCAAAACGAGATATTACGCGGTGTTTCGGTAGCATCCATACACTGGCGAGACTTAAACCATTGACGATCTTCTGCAACAAGGCTTACCAAGCAGGTTTTAGCATTAAACTCTTCTTGTACAGCTTTGGTGAGCTCGTCAAGTTGTTTGCTTGGGGAAGTATCTAAAATATCTAACGATTCAAGCGCAGCAATACGCGCTTTCTCATATTCATGGTTCATTGAGGTTATTTCACGGTAAATAATGGTGTAGTACCAAAATAGATAAGAGCAGTAGTTTACCGCTGAATTAGAAAAACGCTATCTATTAAAAAATATTGATAGGCTCAATGTCAGTTGCTCGTCATCAAAACAGTGAATTCTGCTCTGGTTGAGTTTTAATAGACAGGTTATTTAGCGCGAGTGATGGAGTAGTGTTGTTATACAAATCGATAAACTGCTGCGCTAACCAGGGAGCATCTTTGTTGTCTGGGCGGTGACAAAAAAAGTACACGTCTTTTCCTTCACTTTGCCAAATCTTCACTTTTTTCACCCAAGGCAATAAACAGCGTTGGTTGTCATCATCAACATCATTGCCTACAAAGCGCACAATGGGAGTATGGCCTGTAGCAATAACATTTACTGGTACACGAGGCTTTTTCTCTCGTACTTCCTCTAGCATCGCTCGTCTATTGTTTCCCCCTGCGTCTAAAGACCCAGTAAACAGTGCTCGGGTGTCCATAATGATTCTATTCGCACCGTGGCGGATCAAAAGTTGGTTAAGTGCCTTTTCCTCATCCCCCTTTGCAAAAAATGCCAAGTGGCGCACCTCAACCGCTATGTTTAATTCTTGAGGTAGCGCCGCTAAAAAAGTATCTAAAATGGATAGCTTTTCTGGCCCGAAAGAAGCGGGCAGTTGCAGCATCATTACTCCTAGCTTTTCTTTTAGCGGGCTTAATAAAGCAAGCTGTTGGGCAACCTCTTCTTCACAATGCTGTAGTTGATGTACATGCGTAATGTTTTGGTGAAACTTGAAAGTAAATCTGAAGTGGTCGGGTGTTGAATCGCACCATCTCGCTACAGCGTCTTGGTGGGGAAGAGAGTAAAATGTGGTATTCCCTTCAACCGTATTACACTCCTTGGCATACAGTGACAATCCATTATCAGACTTGGGATAATTAGCAAACCACGTGCTTGGCCAATGGCTGTGTTGCCACATTGGCAATCCAATATAGAGATTTCCTTGTGATATGGCTGATTTGTGCATATTTGTCATTGGGCTTTATCAAGCATTTGTTTATACTATGCGGCCTTTAAATCATTACATTATGCATGTTGTGGGCGGGCCAGCTAATTGGCCAGCAAGTTTACGCGATTTTTGGCAAAGTCTTAAGCCCAAAAGTAAGCGGTTTTGAACGCCAATTCACAGCATGAGAAGCAAGAAAAAACATCAGGGGTCAAGGACCATGCGCACAGATTACTGTGGGAATATCGATTCATCATACATTGGACAAGAAGTTACCCTTTGCGGGTGGGTTAATAAGCGTCGCGATTTGGGCGGTGTAATTTTCATCGACTTACGCGACCGCGAAGGTATCGTACAAGTGGTGTTCGACCCAGATTTACCAGACGTGTTATCGGTAGCTAACACCTTGCGTAGTGAATTCTGCGTAAAGCTAACGGGTAAAGTGCGTGCGCGCCCTGAAGGTCAAGTTAACAAAGACATGCGCACAGGTGAGATTGAGATCCTTGGCACAGGCCTTGAAGTGATCAACAAATCTGACGTGCTTCCACTAGACTGGAACCAAGAAAACTCAGAAGAACAGCGCCTTCGCTATCGTTATCTAGACCTTCGCCGTCCCGTAATGAGCCAGCGTTTACAGTTCCGTGCAAAAGTAACCGGTGCTGTACGTCGTTTCCTAGAAGAAGAAGGTTTCCTTGATATTGAAACGCCTATTCTTACTAAGGCAACGCCAGAAGGTGCACGTGACTACCTAGTGCCAAGCCGCACCCACAAAGGTGAGTTTTTTGCACTTCCGCAATCGCCACAGCTTTTCAAACAGCTTCTGATGATGTCGGGCATGGACCGTTACTATCAAATTGTTAAGTGCTTCCGCGACGAAGACTTACGTGCCGACCGTCAGCCAGAATTTACCCAAATCGATATTGAGACCACGTTCTTAGATGCCGATGGCGTAATGTCTATCACCGAGCGTATGATCCGCGACTTGTTCAACAAAATGCTAAACGTTGACCTTGGCGACTTCCCGCGCATGACGTACAAAGAAGCCATGACGCGCTTTGGTAGCGACAAGCCAGACCTACGTAACCCGTTAGAGTTAACAGACGTTGCCGACTTGCTTGCTAACGTTGACTTTAAAGTATTCAGCGGCCCGGCAAACGACCCTAAAGGTCGCGTAGCAGCTATTCGCGTACCTGGTGGGGCGTCGCTTTCGCGTAAGCAAATAGACGAATACACTAAATTTGTAGGTATTTACGGCGCGAAAGGTCTGGCTTGGATTAAAGTTAACGATGCTGGTGCAGGTCTTGAAGGTCTACAGTCGCCAATCCTTAAATTCCTATCGGAAGACATCACTAACGCCATGCTAGAGCGCACTGGCGCACAAAGTGGCGATATTCTATTGTTTGGTGCAGACAGCTACACTGTGGTTACCGAAGCGATGGGCGCACTTCGTCTTAAGCTTGGTGAAGACTTTGAGCTTCTTGAAGGCGAGTGGAAGCCACTTTGGGTTGTTGACTTCCCAATGTTTGAAGAGTTTGACGGTCAGCTTCACGCTATTCACCACCCGTTTACCGCGCCACGTGGTTTAACGCCAGAAGAACTTAAAGCTAACCCAGCTGAAGCCTTATCTGACGCTTACGATATGGTATTGAACGGTGTTGAATTAGGCGGTGGTTCTGTACGTATTCACAATGAAGACATGCAGTCTACGGTATTCAACATTCTTGGCATTGACGATGAAGAAGCGAAGAACAAGTTTGGCTTCTTGCTAGACGCACTGCGCTTTGGTGCGCCGCCGCATGCAGGTCTTGCGTTTGGTCTAGACCGTCTGGTAATGCTTATGACTGGCGCGACGTCTATTCGTGATGTTATGGCATTCCCTAAAACGACCACAGCGGCATGTCCGTTAACATCGGCGCCTAGCCCTGCGAACCCACAGCAGCTTGAAGAGCTTGCTATTGCAACGGTGAAAAAGCAATCGTAATTTATGGCGTATAAGAAGCCTGAATCTGCACTGGTAGTGTTGTACGACCAACACTACCGAGTGCTGCTTTTGCAACGACAAGACGACCCCACCTTTTGGCAGTCGGTAACCGGCGCGTTAGAAGAGGGGGAGTTACCCTTAGAAACGGCATATCGTGAAGTGTGTGAAGAAATTGGCATCGATGCCAAAGCACACGGCTTTGTGGTCAACGACCACGATAAGCAAAACCAATATGAAATTCGTAGCCGCTGGCTACATCGTTATCCTCCTGGTACTGTGCACAACACAGAACACGTATTTTCCCTTCAAATAAACAGCGATTTACCCCTTATTTTAACAGAGCACTTACAGTACGAATGGGTGTCGAAAGACGAAGCACTCGCGCGTTTATGGTCTCCCTCTAATAAAGAAGCGGTATCTTTGTTTGTACCGAGTGTGCCTTAATGGTTATACTGGGTATAGATCCAGGTTCTCGGATCACAGGCTACGGTTTAATTGCACGCAAGCAAGGTAAACTGGTGTATGTAGCAAGCGGATGCATTCGCGTTGGAACGGCAGATTTACCCTCTCGTCTTGCTAATATTTTTACCGGTGTTGGCGATATTATTCGTCAATATAAACCCGACCAGTTTGCTATTGAGCAGGTATTTATGGCGAAAAACCCTGATTCAGCGCTGAAGCTTGGTCAGGCCAGAGGTGCCGCGATTGTGGCAGCCACCCAAGCGCAACTTCCTGTTGCTGAATACAGCGCAAGGCAAATTAAGCAGTCGGTAGTTGGAAAAGGTGGCGCAGATAAAACGCAAGTTCAGCACATGGTAAAACACCTGCTGAATTTAAGCGGCACGCCACAGGCCGATGCTGCCGATGCATTAGCCGTTGCCTTGTGTCATGCACACACTGAACAGAGCCTGATAAACATGGCAGGGCAAGCCCGAAAAACCGTTCGTGGTCGTTTGCGCTAATACTGCTCGAAGCTCACGCTTTTACAGAGATAATTCATGATTGGACGAATTCGCGGTACGTTGGCTGAGAAACAGCCTCCAGAAATTCTTGTAGATGTAGCCGGTGTTGGCTACGAAATTCACATGCCTATGACCAGTTTCTACCAGCTTCCCGCGGTGGGTGAAGAAGTGGTGGTGTACACACATTTTGTGGTTCGTGAAGACGCCCAATTGCTGTTTGGTTTTGCTGATAAAATGGAAAGAGGGCTTTTCCGAGAATTGATCAAAGCCAATGGTGTAGGCCCAAAGTTAGGCCTTGCTATTTTATCTGGAATGTCGGCAAGCCAGTTCTTGGCAAGTGTACAAAATGAAGATGTTTCTGCACTCGTCAGCTTACCGGGTATAGGTAAGAAAACCGCAGAGCGTTTAGTGGTAGAGCTTAAAGACCGCCTAGCAAAATTTGGCAAGGCGCAGAGTATTGCTGTACCACCTCCAAGTGGCGACTTGCTATCCACCAACACTATTGTTGCTGTAAACGACGCTCGGGAAGAAGCACAAAGCGCGCTTATTGCACTGGGCTATAAACCTGCTCAAGCGAGCAAGCTAGTCGACAGCGTATATAAAGAGGGCATGGAAAGTGAAGCCCTTATTCGCGAATCATTAAAAGCGGCCATATAATGGCGCTCAACGAAGACAGCGGTTCTTAGTCTGCCTGTCTTCACGTCACCGTTTAAAGTAGAACTATCATGATTGAAGCCGACAGACTGATTACGCCTGAAGCCAGCACCGAAGACGAGGTCATCGACCGCGCCATTCGCCCTAAAATGCTGGAAGACTATACGGGGCAGCCTCACGTATGTGAGCAAATGGAAATTTTTATTCAAGCTGCGCGTAATCGCGACGATGCGCTAGACCATCTACTTATTTTCGGTCCGCCAGGACTGGGTAAAACCACGCTTGCGAACATTGTGGCAAATGAAATGGGCGTGAACATTAAAACCACGTCAGGCCCTGTGCTTGAGAAAGCTGGCGACTTGGCTGCACTTCTTACCAACCTTGAGCGCAATGATGTATTGTTCATAGACGAAATACATCGCTTAAGCCCAGTGGTAGAGGAAATTCTCTATCCTGCCATGGAAGACTATCAGCTTGATATTATGATAGGCGAGGGGCCTGCCGCCCGTTCAATTAAGCTAGACCTTCCTCCTTTTACGCTGGTAGGCGCTACCACCCGCGCAGGCTCGCTAACGTCGCCATTACGCGACCGTTTCGGCATTGTTCAACGATTAGAGTTTTACAACGTTAAAGACCTTACCAGTATTGTGGCAAGAAGCGCGAGCTATCTGAATTTAGACATGAACGATGAAGGTGCGCAAGAAGTGGCTCGTCGTTCGCGTGGCACACCGCGTATTGCCAATCGTTTGTTACGCCGTGTTCGAGACTACGCAGAAATTAAAGCAGACGGCACGGTGGGGGCCGATACGGCAGCGAAGGCACTGGATATGCTTGACGTTGATAAAGAAGGTTTCGATTACATGGATCGTAAATTGCTTACTGCTATTATCGAAAAGTTTGATGGTGGGCCAGTAGGCTTAGACAATTTGGCAGCAGCCATTGGTGAGGAAAAAGAAACCATAGAAGACGTGATTGAACCCTTCCTTATTCAGCAGGGCTTTTTACAGCGCACGCCTCGAGGCCGTATTGTGTCGCAGCGCGCTTATCTTCATTTTGGTTTCGCTCCGTCTGAATAATTTACCGTCCCTTTGTAAGAAGGTACAGATTCGTTTTAAAGGCCTAGCAGGATTGCTGGGCTTTTTTTGGCAACACAGAAAATACAGAAGCCGTTTCAAACGCTACAAGTAAATGCTCGTATGGGGGAAGCTGTAACTTCAGAGCATTGAGATTGGATGGCGAATTACTGCATAGCGCAAGTTAAGCATGGGCGGCCAATATTTCGTTTTGTACAGATGCTAAATTACAAGCAAAAAAAAGCCCGCTCATTGAGCGGGCTAAAACAACAAGTGTTGAAGGAAATAAATCCAGGGAACTCATGTCTAACAGGAGAATAACTCTTGCATGACCGTGCTAAGCACCATCACGCTCTGTACGACTGATGCTGTGCATTATAGGGAGAGCAGAAAAAACTACAATTGAGTAAAATTGTTGTTTTGGATTAGAAAAACTAATGTGTTAACTGGGTGTTTAATATTGGTTTACTTTTGATTAAATGTTAGCTTTGGTGGGGCTTGTGGAGTGTTTTTGTTCTGCATTTTGTCGCGCTAATTAGTTATTTTGACTCCGCTTTGGATTATTAATTTTTTGGGTGAAGGAATAGTTATGCATTTACATCAGGTAAGAGTGTATTACGAAGATACCGATGCAGGCGGTATCGTCTATTATGCGAATTACCTAAAGTTTATGGAGCGAGCCCGTACAGAGTGGCTTCGCGAGCTAGGTTTTGAACAAGACACGCTGATGGAACAATCCATCGCTTTCGTCGTCAAACACGTTGAAATGCATAACTATGCGCCTGCACGGTTCAATCAACTGTTGAGTATTGAAACTCGCGTTGTAGAATTGAAAGGCGCTAGTATGACGTTTCAACAAATTATTAAAAATGAACAAGGCGTTACATTGGTATCGGGAGATATCAAGGTTGCCTGCGTCGATTTGGCCGTTATGAAGCCAAAAAGATTACCACGTACTTTGTTAGGGGAAATTTCGCGTGTCATCTGATCTCACTTTTATTGGCTTGTTTTTACAAGCGAGTTTTATTGTTCAACTAGTTATGCTTTTGTTGCTAAGCGTGTCGATAGCGTCGTGGACGTTTATCTTCCAACGCAGCAAAGCGTTGTCGGCGGCTCGCAACGAAATGCGTCAGTTTGAAGATAAGTTCTGGTCAGGCGCTGACCTTAACCGTCTTTATCAAGAGCTTTCTGCCAGAACTAACCTAACAGGCATGGGCAGCATCTTTTGCTCAGGCTTCAAAGAGTTTGTTCGCCTGCGCAAATCCAACACCGCCACCAACGGCATTGTTGACGGTACATACCGTGCCATGCGTGTTTCTATGTCTCGTCAAGTCGAAGAATTAGAAAGCCGTTTACCCTTTTTAGCCACGGCGGGCTCAATTAGTCCTTACATCGGTCTATTTGGAACTGTGTGGGGGATCATGAATGCCTTCATCGCACTAGGTGAAGTGCAGCAAGCTACCCTTGCAATGGTAGCGCCGGGTATTGCAGAAGCACTTATTGCAACTGCTATCGGCCTGTTTGCCGCTATTCCTGCGGTTATTGCCTACAACCGTTTCAGCCATCAGGTTGAGAAGCTAGAAAATAGCTACGGCAACTTCATGGAAGAGTTCTCTGCAATCCTTCACCGCCAAGCCGTTGCTGCGCAAGCACAACAACAAGCCTAAGCGTTTACATTCCAAACGGAGGACTTGTTATGTATGTAAGAAAACGCCGCAGGCCGGTATCAGAGATAAACGTAGTGCCCTACATCGACGTGATGTTGGTGTTGCTTATCATCTTTATGGTAACGGCGCCGCTTATTTCTCAAGGGGTAAAGGTAGATTTGCCTAAAGCAAGTGCCAACCCGATAGAGCAAGAAGATACACCACCGATTATTGCGTCAGTGGATGTTAAAGGTCGCTACTTCCTTAATGTAGGCGAAGACCAGGAATCGCCAATTAGCGAAGAAGAGCTTGGCGCTATTGTAAAAGCACAATTGACCAAAGAGCCCAATACGCCCGTAGTGGTAAAAGGCGATGGACAAGTAGCGTATAACGAAGTGATACAGCTAATGGTGTTATTACAGCAGGCGGGTGTGCCTTCAGTAGGGTTAATGACGGATCCGGTTGAGTAATATAGATATGTCGAAATCTGAAGTGTCGAAAAGCACGTCAACCGCTAGCCACTCAAACAACGCGAGTAACGGTGTAAGTGGTGATAAAAAGAACGGCAAAAGTGCCAAGCAAGCCAACAGTATAAGCCCAGAACAAGTAGGCTTGTACAAGTCTATTGGTTTGCATCTTTTTATTGCTGCGCTGTTGCTAATTAGCGTCAGTTTCTCTCCTGACCCGTTGCCAAGTATGCCGTCGAATGCGCCTGTGATAGAAGCGACGTTTATTGATGCGCAAGCGATTGCGGATCAAAAAAGGGAGCAGGCACAAGCTGAAGCTCAAGCAAGAGCCGAAGAGCAAGAAAGGCAAAGAAAAGCAGAAGCCGCGGCAGAGAAAAAACGCCAGCAGCAGCTAGCAGCCAAGCGTGCGAAAGAGAAGCGTGAAGCAGAAGCGGCTGAAGCGAAACGTCAGAAAGACTTGGAGCGCTTAGCTGCGCAGAAGGAACAAGAGCGTAAGGAGCGCGAAGCAAAAGCGAAAGCTGAGGCTGAGCGAAAGAAAAAAGAAGCAGCTGAACGCGCTGAAATGGAAAGGATCATGCAAGAGCAGCTTGCAAAAGAACAAGCTGCTCAGCAAGAACGTAGGCGAAAACAGGTACTTACTGAAGTAGAGCGTTATACTGCGCTTATTCAGCAAACCATTAAGCGCAATTTGTATTCAGACGACAGCTATCAAGGTAAAACTTGTCGCTTGAATATTCGATTAGCGACTACGGGCTTTGTAACGAGTATTCGCGTGCTAGGCGGAAACGACGCGCTTTGCAGAGCAGCTGAAAGCGCAGTTCGAAGAGCCGAAAAGTTACCGGTATCTGATGCGCCAGACGTTTACGAGCAGTTAAAAGACATTACTTTAAAAGTGGAATTATAGTGGTATGAAAAAACTAGGTTTATGGATAGCGCTTATTACGATGGCATTCAGTGCCAAAGTGTTTGCATCCTTAGAAATTGTGATAACCGAGGGCGTAGATAGTGCACGTCCAATCGGGGTTGTGCCATTTAAATGGAAAGGTCAGGGCAGTATGCCTGGCGATATTTCTAAAGTGGTGATGGCCGACTTAATGCGTAGTGGTAAGTTTAATCCGGTATCTGTCGACAAAATGCCACAGTACCCGGAGACAGCGGAACAAGTGTCTTTCACTGCATGGGCAACCTTAGGTGTGGACACGGTTTTAGTAGGAAGTATTGAGCCACAAGGAGGCGACCGTTACCTTGTATCCTATGAGTTGATTGATGTACTTAAAGGGCAAGTTGACGATGGGCAAGCTAAAGTACTCAAAGACGGCAATTTGGTATCGAGTAATGATCACGTACTAGCCGCCCGTCAGGCAGTGATCAACGGCCGAGATTTTCGCCAGTATGCGCATCGAATTAGCGACATTGTGTATGAAAAATTGACCGGTGTTCGCGGTGCATTTTTAACGAAAATTGCTTACGTCATTGTTCGCGACCGTGACACGGTAGAAAAACCTTACCAATTAGTCATTGCAGACTACGATGGTGAGAACGAAACGCGCTTGTTGTCTTCGCCAGAGCCGCTTATGTCGCCAGTTTGGTCGCCTGATGGCGAGAAGCTTGCCTACGTTAGTTTTGAAAATCGTAGACCGCAAATATTCATTCAGAATATCTACACCAGCGAGCGTACGCGCATTACTGATTTCCCTGGAATAAATAGTAGCCCGGTGTTTTCACCAGATGGCAAGCAACTTGCAATGGTTTTATCGAAAGATGGAAACCCTGAACTCTATGTGATGGACTTAGCGACAAAAAATCTTCGCCGAGTAACACGAAATAGAGCGATTGATACGGAGCCTTCATGGCTACCAGACGGCAGTGGGTTAATATTTAGCTCGGAACGGGGTGGTAAACCCCAGATATATAGCGTAAATTTAAATTCTGGGAAAGTAAGGCGAGTTACCTTTGTAGGTGAACAGAACCTTGGCGGTACGATTTCCCCAGACGGCAAGCAAATGATTATGGTAAACCAAACTAATGGGAACTATCACATTGCGAAGCAGTCTTTGGATGGTGGATCACCTCAAGTACTGACACGGACGTACTTAGATGAATCACCAAGCGTAGCGCCGAATGGAAGCATGATTATATACAGCACCCTTCACGAGGGAACCCAAGTGTTGTCACTGGTTTCTTTAGATGGGCGTTTTAAAGCTAGGTTACCAGCAGCCAATGGGCAAGTTAAATCGCCAAGTTGGTCACCATTTTTGTTCTAACAATTTAACGACTAAACAATAAAATTTAAGGATTAGTAGGATGCAAATGAATAAAGTGATGAAGAGCTTCATTATCGCATTGCCAGTAGTGACAATGATGGCATGTTCTTCAGGCCCTAGCGAAGAAGAATTGGCAGCAGAGCGTAACCGCCTTGCACAAGAACAAGCGGCTGCAGAAGCGGAAGCACGTGAAGCAGAAGCACAGCGCGTTAAAGCAGAAGCTGCACAGCGTATGAAGCGTCAGGAAGAAATGGTTCAGCAAGAAATGGAAGCGCTGAAAAACGAACAAACCGTTTACTTTGACTTTGACCGCTCAAGCATCAAGCCAGAGTTCCAGCGTATTCTAGACAAGCACGCGGCGTTCTTGGTGAAAAACCCAAGCACTAAAGTGACTATTGAAGGTCACACTGACAGCCGTGGTACGCCAGAGTACAACATCGCGCTAGGCGAACGTCGTGCACAGTCTGTTGAAACTTACCTACTTAATGCTGGCGTAAGCAGCAGCCAAGTAACAGTAGTTTCATACGGCGAAGAAAAACCAGCAGTGATGGGTTCTACTGAGTATGCATTTGCTCAAAACCGTCGCGGAGTGGTTGTTTACCGCTAATGACTATTCTAACGAATAAGACATTAAAAATGGGCGTCACTTTATGTGCCGCCCTTGCTGTTTCTACCGCATTTGCGCAAGCGCCTGTGGTAGACGCCAATGGCGGCAGTGAATTAGAGCAGCGTATTGTTGTGCTAGAGCGTATTGTTAAGAGCCGAACCGAAATGCAACACAGGCTTCAAACGCAGCTAGACAATATGCAAATGGAAGTCGACCAGCTGCGTGGTGCGGTTGAAGTTAATACCAATGAACTTCAAAAAGTACTTGAGCGTCAGCGTGAGCTTTACCTTGAAATAGATAAACGCGTGGAGGCACTTAAGCAAAGCGGCGCGCTACAAGGTAGCGCCATGCCTAGTGCAGGTGTTGATTCTGGCTCTGCGAGCTCTCCAACAGCATCTACGCCAACGCAAGCTCCGCAAGCAGGTGAAGATGAAGCCTACGAAAATGCGGTGAATTTGATCCTTAAGTCTCGTGAGTACGATAAAGCCATTCCTGCGTTTCAATCGTTCATTTCACGCTTTCCCAACAGTGGTTACGCACCAAATGCGCACTATTGGTTAGGGCAACTGTTGTTTAATAAGCAGCAGTGGAGCGAAGCAAGTGAACAATTTAATATTGTAGCTAATCGCTTTACCGATTCTTCCAAGCGTCCTGATGCCTTATTAAAACTAGGTGTCATTGCTGAGCGAACGGGAGACAGTTCAACAGCACGTCAGCTGTTCCAACAAGTTGTAAATGATTACCCTGATTCTTCGGCAAAACGCCTCGCTGAATCTCGGTTAAATAACTTGTAATGAACAAAGCCTCTTTTAAAGAGGCTTTTTTATGAGTTAGAGAAAAGTTTTTTTCAAAAAATTCCATTTAGAGTGCATAAAACTTCTGCACCAAATTTCACTGTATTTCGTAGAAACCTGACTAAACTCAATTAGTACTGGTATAAATACTCAGCGATTTGTTTTCATTTTGACCGTTTAGTCGTAATTTGACAGAAAAATGAAAATAAAAGGACGTTATGGGTTGCGTCGAATAAAAATCTGAGTATTATATGCCGCCGTTGCCAAGACACAGGCAACAACAGGAAAGAAAGGGTCGTTAGCTCAGTTGGTAGAGCAGTTGACTTTTAATCAATTGGTCGCTGGTTCGAATCCAGCACGACCCACCATCAAGTCTCAAACTCAAATATTCCTTTTTTAAATAATCTCCTCAATACAAAATGCCAATGCTTATTGCGTTTTAAAACGCTACTCGTCTCATTTGCACTTTGATCTGGTTTACCTAACCCCATGTAGTAGAACAGGTAAGCATAACTACGACTATTTAATTACCCTTATGTTGATTAGGTAGTGTGTAATTTTTATGACAGTTGGGTATAATCCGCACCCTTGTCGCAACAGAGATGTAGGTTAATGTCAGTAGCATTTCGAGTGGATCAGGTAGAGTACCCGTTCCCAGCAAAACCACAGCCATTGTCAGAAGCACGTAAAGCTGAATTAAAGGCTGAGATCAAAGCTTTACTTAAAGCCCGTAACGCTGTGCTTGTCGCACACTATTACACCGACCATGAAATTCAGGCACTCGCTGAAGAGACTGGTGGCTGCGTGGCAGACTCATTGGAAATGGCGCGCTTCGGAAGAGATGCACAAGAACAAACCTTAATTGTTGCTGGCGTTCGCTTCATGGGTGAAACGGCAAAAATTCTTAGCCCTGAAAAAACCGTACTAATGCCAACACTTGAAGCAACGTGTTCGCTTGATATTGGTTGCCCGGTAAAAGAGTTTAGCGAATTCTGTGATCAGCACCCTGACCACACTGTGGTGGTTTACGCGAATACATCAGCGGCAGTAAAAGCGCGCGCTGACTGGGTAGTAACCTCAAGCATCGCGCTTGAAATCGTTGAGCACCTAGACAGCCAGGGCAAGAAAATCATTTGGGGCCCTGACCGACACTTAGGCTCGTACATTGCCAAGCAAACGGGTGCCGACATGCTAATGTGGCAGGGCGAGTGTATCGTTCACGACGAGTTCTCTGCACAGAAACTAGCAGACATGAAAGCACTGTATCCAAACGCAGCGGTTCTGGTTCACCCTGAATCACCCGCAAGCGTGGTAGAAATGGCAGATGCAGTTGGCTCAACCAGTCAATTGATAAAAGCCTCGCAAACCATGGATAACGACACCTTTATTGTTGCTACTGATAAAGGCATCTTTTACAAGATGCAACAACTTACTCCAGAGAAGACGTTTATAGAGGCTCCAACGGGCGGTAACGGCGCTACGTGTAAAAGCTGTGCTCACTGCCCTTGGATGGCAATGAACGGCTTAGAAGCAATTAAGGCGTCTTTAACGGGCGAAACTGATGGGCATGAAATCTTTGTTGATGATGAATTGCGTAAAGGTGCACTCATTCCACTTGATCGCATGCTTAACTTCTCAGCCGAGTTAAAAGCGAAAGGCGGGCTATAAGCGCACGTTTTATAAGCACTTGCTGAATATTTTCCAGCAAGTTCTTGATTAAGCGCGCGGCTTTACCTACTATACGCGCGCTCAAGGGTTTTCGTCGTTGAAATCTTCTTGATACAAAATTTGGAGAGATGGCTGAGTGGCTGAAGGCGCACGCCTGGAAAGTGTGTATACGTTTATAGCGTATCGAGGGTTCGAATCCCTCTCTCTCCGCCAAATACAAAAAAACCGGCTTTAGGCCGGTTTTTTTGTGCCTACCGATCAGCGTTGGATGATGCGCGGATACTTTTCGCTTACGTAAAAAGAAACCCGCTATGAAGCGGGTTTCTTTTTAAACGCGATTGTTGCGACGCTGGTATGCTAAAGCTAATGGCTTTTCATCTGTGATGTCGCGCCGCTGCTAATTACTTCGCAATTTGCTGGTGAAGCTTGATTAAGTCAGGAAGCTTTTTCGCGTAAATCGCTTTCTTTGTACCTGGGTGAAGTAATTGGCTCACGAACGTGCGTAGGAAGCCAAGTACAAACGTTTGAACGCGATCAGCGTCTGCATCACTTGGGTTAGCAATAAGCTTTTCTGTCTCCGCTTGTACTTTATGTACAATCGGGTCCATGGTGTCTTTTCCAGAAACTAGGTCATTACCAGTCACAACGCCTTTGCCAAGCAAGTCTCTAACTGCTGAGTATAAATCAGCAGAAACAGCGTTAGACTGTCCCCAGTTCGCAATGTTGAATTCTTCAGCAATCTTATCTAGATCAGCAGTTGGGTCGTTCGACTTCAATAGGCTGTCGATAAGTTTATGGGCTTCAGTTTGTTTTACGGGTGTTGATAATTCTGACATGGTTACATTTAAAGATTATGTGGGTGAGCGCGTTATAAATATTCTGCCAGACAATGTCAACCCGTTTGCCGCCAATAGAGGCAAGAACGGGAGAGGAGCTTACTAAGTCATGATGTAAACATGGCGAACAAAGCACCGAAATAGCACCGAAATAACACAGAAATATTACTGAAAGAGTAGCAAAATAGAGAAAAGGCACCTGCTGCCAAGCACCCTTTATCAAATGAGTAAACGGGCTACGCGGAGATCCTATTCTCTTTGTCTACTTTATCTATTTTGCCTGTTCGACGTGCTGGGAAAGGCAACTTAATTGGACGTTTACCATTTAATGCAGCATGTTCTGATTTCACACTATAATTAGCGCTGTCTTTACTATGCATGCCCTTGGGTGTATCAGTTACATCGAAAAGCGGAGCAGCAGGCTGTCTGTTTTCCTCTAGCTGGTAAGCAATGACTTTGTTTTCGGTTTCTAAAAAGGCACTTCCAGCTTGCTTACCAAGCTTATAATCATGACGAAGTTGTGCGTCTGTACTACCTAACAATTTACTTTGAAGCTTATCTGACGCAAAAATTTGAATAACCTCTACGTCTTCTGGCGGGTTTTCAATAAATGCCAATTCTTTTTGATACGCTTGTTCGTGCTGCAGCAGATAGTCGATGGTCTTTGGGCACGTGCCCGTTGCGCACATTACCGCGCTTAACCTTTGTAGCCAAGGCGACTGTACTTGAAAGCCTCTATCTACGGTGCGAATAACTACGATTTTCGTCGCGCCGCGTTTGTATGCTTCGGTAACAGGCAACGGTGCAGCCAAGCCACCGTCTAGAAAGAAATCGGTATTGGCTGCCTGTTTTGTTTCGACATCAATGTGCAGCGGTACGCCCTGTTTGTAAAGTAAGGGGAGGGCGCTCGAAGCCTTGATAAGATCGACCCAGTTGTGAGTACTTTTCATTGGATCGAGAAAATACGCCTGTCTGTCTCTGGAATTTGTGGCGGTAAATAAAATTTCTCTGTCCGCAACATTAGCCTTCGCAGTATCAAGATCAAGTAAACGGTTCGCTTCTTTGGTTTTGTCAAAGTACCAGTCTAAATCGACAATATGTTTGCCCATTAAACCTCTTCCCATTTGGAAAAAGCGTTTGTGTCGAGTTAAGCCGCGAATAAGACGCTTTGCATAGCCTTTTTGACGCGCCACAAAACTCGTTAAGTTCTGTGAACCTGCTGAAGTGCCAATAAGAATATCGAAAGGGTCGTGTCCGGCCTCTAACCATATATCGAGTACGCCTGCCGTAAAAATTCCTCGCTGTCCACCACCTTCCGCAACCAAGGCAACTTTGCCATTGTTCGACATTTCAGCATTGTGTGCTTTTGAATAAGCGAGAGAAGGAGCAGATTGTTGACCCGACATGATAACCCTCTATTTGACCATGACTATAAATTGACTACTTGGTCTAATTGTAGGGAGATCACGACGCCGGAGAAAATTGAAAGAATAAATCGGACTGATAGGAAATAACTGATACTGAAACACTTTTTGTTATTTCATTGTGATTTTTGTGTTTACATTTTGATCGTTTAATCGCAGTCTAACAAAGTGTTGAAAGCTAAACTTTCATTGGGAGTCAATAATGAAAATTGCCGTGTTAGGTGCGGGAAGTATTGGATGTTATGTAGCGGGCTGCCTGTTAGCCTCTGACCCCACATTGAGTGCCGCTAATGCGCTTACGCTCATTGGCCGTCAGCGTTTATATGATGATATTACTGCTAATGGTCTTAAAGTAACGGATTGGCAAGGGCGTGAGCAGCTAACAAAGCCTGAGCATATTGCTTTTTCAATTGAGAACGATAGTTTAGTTGATGCTGACGTCATTTTGCTTTGCGTTAAAAGCCAAGATACCGAGCAGGCTGCTGCGATAATCAATCAGCATGCACAGCAATCAGCAGTCGTAGTCAGTCTTCAAAACGGAGTGGGTAATGCACACCTGCTGCGCCAGCACATAAAACAATGCGTAATTGCAGGTATGGTGCCTTTCAATGTTTTTTATAAAGGTAACGGCCATTTTCACTGTGGTACTGAGGGTAATATTGCCCTTGAAGACCCCAATAACCAATGTAGTGACATCATAAAAGCGCTTAACAACGCGTCGTTGCCCGTTACGGTTTATAACGATATGAAAGCTGTACAGTATGGCAAACTTATTATGAACTTGAATAACGCGGTCAATGCACTGTCGGGTATACCGCTGAAATCACAGCTAGGGGATAGGCAATATAGGTTAGTTATGGCAAAGGTGTTGTCCGAGGCGTTAGCAATACTAAAAGCGGAAGGAATTGCACCAGCAAGAACCGGTAAGGTCATTCCCAAACTGATGCCAAAAATTATGAAGCTACCTAATTTTTTATTCAATGTGGTGGCTTCATCTACGCTTAAAATAGATCCCGAAGCACGTTCATCAATGTATGAAGATTTGGCGCTGGGGCGACGAACGGAGATTGATTATTTGAATGGCGAGATAGTCAGGCTCGGTGAAAAAAATCACATAGCTACGCCAGTGAATAAGCATATTGTTAACCTGATCAAACAACACGAAGTTGCTCAGAAAGGAAGTCCTCACTTACCAGCAAATGCTTTACTGTTAAAGTGACAGATCTATTTAACGGTGTATTTCAACGTTAAATATTACAGTTTTGTGTCATTTTTGTGTCAGAGCACTTGATTCTTATACTAAAGTATATATCCTGCGCGCAAACTTCCGTTATATTTAGTGTGCTTTGCTTTTTCAAAATCGTTTTTCTTCTTGTCTTCTGTTGAGTGCTTTATGGGCGTCGCTTTTCCATACGACGGTTGTAGCGTCTGAGGTTGATGTCGAGCGTGAATCTAGCGCAACGTTCTCTCAATACAATGGCAACGGCCTTTCATTTCAAAGCGACAACAATACCTTCTCACTACGCGTGCGCGGTAGACTTCAGTTTCGCTATGCCAATCCCGGTATAAGCCAGCCTACCGAGCGTGCTGACTTTGAGCATAACGCCGGTAATCAATTTGGCGTTAACAGGGCGCGGGTCAAATTAGACGGTCACATTGGTTTGCCTTGGATTAAATATGGTGTGGAATATGATGCTGTCGATCAGCGCACCCTGACCGCTACACTATCCTTTGAAAAGTATGACGCGCTTCGGTTTAAGGTTGGTCAGTGGAAAGTCGAGTATTCCAGAGAGCGCAGTGTTAGCAGTGGCGGCCAGCAAATGATGGATCGTTCAATCATCAACAGAATATTTACGCTAGATAGGCAAATGGGGGCATCCCTGTACGGTAATTTTGATGGCCCAGGCGCGGCCAATTTCAATTACTGGGTAGGAGTATTCAATGGCTCGGGCCGTGGTGATTATAGCAATCACGATGGCGAGAATATGTATACAGGGCGATTACAGTGGAATTTCTTAGGTGAGTCTGTCGGGTTTAAAAACAGTGACATTAAACGAACAGCTACTCCCAAAGCAGCTCTAGCAATAGCAGGAGCGAAGTTCAAAAGCCAGTTTACGCGTTTTTCATCGTCTGGCGCTGGTAATTTAGCCAACTTTAGTGCGGGCGAGATCGAAGGTCAGTACGACATTCAGCAGTTTGTGATTGATGGTGCGTATTTTTATAAAGGGTTTAATGCTCAAGCGGAATATCATGAAAAAGATATTGTGGATTTAGCGGACAACAATAGAGAAACTACGCTGCGCGGCTATTATGTGCAGGCGGGTTATTTTTTGAGTGAATCAATCAGCTGGTGGCCAGAGCCCCTTGAAATGGCTGCACGCTTCGGGACCTATTCGCCCCGAGACAGTGAACAAGACGAACGCTTTTTTGAAAAGACAGTAGCATTCAACTATTTTTTTAACGGCCACGAAAACAAACTAACCGCAGAGGTAAGCAGGGTTTCACTGGATCAGTTCGATGCTGAAGTAGGGGACGAGACCATCTACTCTCTGCAGTGGGACGTCAGCTTTTAACTACTCACGCTGGGCGAGCAATAAAGCCAAACTAAGTGACCCGAATAAATGCTATTTTTCTTATGTTAAACGATTAAGCACGTTTAGAATTTAATCAATGAGTCTAAAGTTGGTGATAGTATGAGCTCATCATTTTTTAAAAAGAGGAGAGTGACATGCAAGAAAGCACCAAACTCAACTATGTCGAATTTGCATCTCTAGATATTCCCCGCTCAAAAGCGTTTTTTGAAAGTGCGTTTGGCTGGTCTTTTACCGATTATGGCAGTGAATACAGTGCGTTTAGCAATGCTGGCATGGACGGAGGGATTTTTTCTGCACAACGTGTGATGAAGGCAGAAAGTGGTGCGCCTTTATTGGTGCTGTATTCTAATAACATTTCTGAATCGCAAGAATGTGTAGAAAAAGCAGGTGGAGCAATTACTAAACCGTTGTTTGACTTCCCGGGGGGCTGTCGCTTTCATTTTGTCGAGCCAGGTGGTAATGAGCTTGCTGTTTGGTCTGAGTCGGCAAAATAGCGCTATCGTGTCTACGAAGTCTAGTGATTCTGGCTTTTATAGCCTGATAAAAAACGCCTTGCGTGTAATGACACAGCAAGGCGCTCTAAATTCAGATTAATTAGCTATTGGCTTGTCGTTACTTTTGCTCAAGTACAATGCGCAGCATTCTGCGAAGCGGCTCTGCGGCACCCCACAATAGCTGATCGCCGACAGTAAATGCCGAGATATATTCAGGACCCATGTTAAGCTTGCGAATACGGCCTACGGGAATAGACAGTGTACCGGTCACTTTCGCTGGCGTAAGTTCTTGCATCGTCGCGTCGCGATCGTTAGGAATCACTTTTACCCAGTCGTTGTGGTTAGCCAAGATTGTTTCAATTTCGGCTAGAGGCAAGTCTTTCTTTAGCTTAAGTGTGATAGCCTGGCTATGACAGCGCATGGCGCCAACACGAACACAAATACCGTCAATCGGCACTTCACTGCCTTTAATACCTAAAATCTTGTTGGCTTCCGCTTGGGCTTTCCATTCTTCGCGGCTTTGACCTGAAGGTAGTTGCGAATCGATGTACGGAATTAAGCTACCCGCAAGCGGAACACCAAACTGTTCACTAGGGTAGTCTGCGCTTCGAATAAACTCAGATACTTGCTGGTCAATTTCTAAAATCGCGGTAGCAGGATCTTCAACTTTAGCTTTCACATTATTGTGAATTGCACCCATTTGATTAATTAGCTCACGCATGTGCTGTGCACCTGAACCTGAAGCGGCTTGATAGGTCATTGGCGAAGCCCATTCAACCAAGTCTTTCTCAAACAGGCCACCGAGTGCCAGAAGCATAAGGGAAACCGTGCAGTTTCCACCTACGTAGGTACGAATGCCTTTTTCAATGCCACTATCAATTTCTTTACGGTTTACTGGATCTAGAATAATTACGGCATCGTCTTTCATACGAAGCGCTGACGCAGCATCAATCCAATAACCGTTCCAGCCAGTGGCTCTTAAATCGTTGTACACGGCTTTTGTGTAGTCGCCGCCCTGACAGGTAATAATGATATCCTGTTTAGATAGCGCTTCGATATCGTGCGCATCTTCTAGAACACCAGCATCCTTTCCAGCAAAATCTGGTGCTGCACTACCTTTTTGCGAGGTAGTGAAAAAGGTGGGCTCAATGTGCGCGAAATCTTGCTCTTCTTGCATGCGCTGCATTAATACTGAGCCAACCATACCGCGCCAGCCCACTAAACCTACTTTTTGTTGTGACATTAAATTGAGAACCCTTGTTACTAAAATGAAAAGTACTTCACCACCTATGTTTGTAAAAATTGATCAATACCCAGACCTTTTCATTAATTGGCGTGTATTGTCAAAACATAAAAGTGATGTCGAGCGCCGCGTGCCTAGCGCACTGGCGCAATACCTGTCGTTTTTATTTTTGTCTTTGCAGTCTAAGTGTTATTTATCCCGCTGGCTAGATGATTTTTATAAATGATCTATCGCTGATATAAGCATTTCAAATACGGTTAAAATGTAAGCTGTTTATTATATAGATTACCTTGAAACTGCTTTAACGAAACATGCGCTTATCTAGTTTAGGCATTATTGATAACTTAATGTCAGGCAATTAATTACAAGAAAGATTGAGTCAGAATTTTTTAAGAGAATTAACGGGTAGAGAGCAATAATGAAGACAGTACTGATTACAGGTGCCACTGATGGCATTGGTCTAGAGACGGTAAAGATGTTGGGCAAAGAAGGGCACAACGTAATTCTACACGGTAGAAATAACTCAAAACTTGAGAATATCAAAAGTGCGCTAGAGGCTCAATTTCCAGGAAGTAAGTTTGATACTGTTCAAGCCGACTTAGCTTCGTTCGATGATGTAAGGAAACTCGCATTTGCAGTGAAAGCCAAAAACAAGCATCTAGATGTATTAATAAACAATGCCGGTGTATTTACAATGGACAACCCCGTCACACACGCAGGCCTAGATGCAAGGTTTATGGTGAATACCATCGCACCTTATATGCTCACTCTAGGGTTAATCGATGTAATGGATGCACAAAGTAGAGTGATAAATGTGTCATCGGCAGCACAGGCGCCTGTTAATTGGAGCGCGTTACGTGGTGAAATTCAGCTGTCAGATGGTGCTGCTTACGCGCAAAGCAAGCTAGCGATCACCATGTGGACCATGAACTTGGGCAGTAAATACAAAAATAATGGCCCTAAAATGGTATCGGTAAATCCGAAGTCGCTTTTGGGTAGCAAAATGGTGAAAAGCGCGTACGGTATTGCTGGGGGCGACCTAAAGCTTGGCGCAAAAATTTTTATGGATGCCGCTTTCTCTGACCGTTTTGCCGATGTAGCAGGAGATTATTTTGATAATGATCACAATACCTTTGCAGCGCCACATTCGTTTGCTAATGAACCTTCTCATATTAAGATGCTAATTACCGAATTAGATGCCATCATCGCTGCGCATTAACTTTTTGATGCGCTGAAAAATTAGCTTCTCTATTTCACGCTCTGATTAAATAGGCAAAAACCTCAAACATCTTGTTGGTGAAAAGTAGGCCTACAAATTGCTTTAATACTTGTAAGTAATCCCTCACAATGTGTGAGGGATTATAAAATGTTGAGATACGTTAGATGAATGATGTAGTTCTTAACATGGAAATAAAGTGAGGAAAGCATGCAGTACGATAGCCACAACAAATTTGCTACGACAACCGTATTTTTACACTGGCTGGTGGGACTAACCATTATCGGGTTACTCGCTACCGGCATTTACATGTCAGAAAATGGCGTTTATGCGCTTTATCCATGGCACAAGGCCATTGGCTTTATTATCTTATTTGTCGCGTTAGCCCGTGTAATATGGCGTATGAAGAACGGCTGGCCCATCGCAGCTGCTAACTACAAACCGATAGAACACAAGCTCGCATCTATCGTTCACTGGGTTTTGATCATCGCAACATTAATGATGCCTATATCAGGTCTGATGGCCTCGGTACTCGGGGGGCATGGCTTATCTGTTTTTGGATTAGAAGTTTTTGCGCCTAACTATAGTGTTGATGACCCTGAAAAAACGCTGCCTATCAATTACGAGCTGTCTAAGCTAGGTGGAGCGATTCACTTCTATTTAGGGTACACCGTAATTGTCGCTTTATCGCTACACATTGCTGGCGCACTTAAGCACCATATTATCGATAAAGACGGTACGTTAAAGCGTATGTTGGGTAAAACAATTAGTGAATAATGTGTGACGCACTTAGATACACCGTACTATTGAGCGACTAATAGCGCGAAGATGAAAAAGAAAGCCGAGTTATCTGATAACTCGGCTTTTGTATATTAGAAAGGCGCAAAACTATCCTTTGCTACGTGGGGTACTGTCCACCTAGCTTTAGCATCAGCTTTTGACGTTGGTAAAACGCCCCGTGGAATTTGCATGCTATCGCCATAAAGCCATAGCACCATGTTAGTTCTGCTGCCACCAGTAATAGGCTGCGCAGCGTGAGGTACACTGCCTCTGTGCAGCATAGCAACACCAGGTGCAAATACTGTACGTGTTACCTTGCCCGTTTCCTGATTAAAGAAGTCAACTTCCGACCCTTTAAAGGTTTTCCCTGGCACATTGAGGTTGATATTCATTGTCGCAGCAGACGCGTCAGTGTGCGGTCTAAGTGATGTGTCCATGCCTTCCTGATATTGAATTGAAAACCCGAATGTCTGGCTATCGAACCCCATTACTTCAGGAAATAGCAAACGTGAAATAGGCCGCATGTACTTGTCCATGATTAGGTTATAAAACGTTTGGAACGTAGGTGCGGCCAAGTACCCTTCAGAACGTGCATCCAACATACCGCCGTTGCGATTTAGCGCAATACCGTAGGGTGGGCGAAGGGGAATGCCGGCATCGGCTACACCGTCTAAATAAGCGCGCAGTAGATGAAGTTTTTCAACATCAAATAGCTGTGCTTGATACACACCAGGCAGAACCTCTTCCCATAAATTTGCTACAGCTTGTTCTTTAGCTGGGTCTTCCCACGCTAGGGTAACTGCATTACGAAGCGGTTCGCTTATCAAGTTTTCTGTTACCCATTCAGCTAATTGCTCGTTTTGCTCATCCCATTCGTACCACGCGTTCTCTAGTAATAAGCGGTTGCTGTCCCAAAAGCGTTGAACAGATGGTGCTCGTTTTAACATTTCATCGCGACTAGGAAGGACTAACGATCGAGCTTGTTGCAAGGCTCCGTTTGTTGCGTCAACGTTATCTATAGTTGCTGTTTGCGTTTTTGAAAGGGTCATAAATATTCTCCGTTTAACTGCACTGTATCGGCGCAGGTTACTCGTTTGCATTGATGACAGTGCGTCGATGGCAAAAGAATATTGCACTTTTTAAAATTTAAAAATGCGTTATTTATAGAGTCAGAATATAGATTTTGTTGAAAATTGAAGTGTGCCAATAAATTATCAATAAAAACTAAATACTGCTTCAGTACTACAGGGGTTTTTCATTCTAATTGCTGTAGGTATAGTTCTCGACCTATTAAACGCTTCGTCTTAAAAAACGAATAGTGTGCAACTTTTTAATGGGGGTAGATAAGATGAATGCTTCAGTTAATTACCACATAAGAAAGCCTTTTACACAGGCATTTGAGTTTGATGTAGATGGAATTGATGGCAACTTGATATCACCTGAACTTCTAACGACCAATGTTAATGTCTTCGACATACGAAATAGCGACGTGAATATTGGTTTCAAAACCCATGGAATTACTTTTTTAGAAGGGCTTAAGGCGGTTCCTTTCCCATTCAATGAAGATGAAGAAGCACTATATAATCGTAAAATAGTGGAAATGATTGAAACACAAATCGGTGCGAAAGAAGTTTTGGTATTTGATCATACTGTACGTATAGATGATGAAAATGCGTCGCGCAGACCTGCGAGAAACGTGCACAATGATTACAGTGAAAAAGGCATTCGAAAGCGTCTTATTGATTTAGTTGGAGAAGAAAAAGCGGCTGAATATCACAAAGGGCACTTTGGTTTTGTAAACCTGTGGAGACCCGTTGAAAACACCATCATGTCTTCTCCCTTAGGTTTTATCTGCCCTGACTCTATGGATGTCGAAGACTGGATAAACATTGAGCTTTGGTATCCAGACCGCAAAGGGGAGATTTTAGGTGTAGCACCTAACCCTCAACATCGCTGGTTCTATAAATCTAAAATGCGCGTGGATGAAGGTATCATTTTTAATATTTACGATAACAGTGGGATCCCCCACTTAGCGCACAGTGCATTAGACTTGAGCGAAGAAGGCGCTAAAAGTACAACGCGTAAGAGTATTGAAAGTAGGATGCTGGTAAAATATTAGGGTGGCGTGAAGAGCGCTAACTCATATCTTCATCATCTAGCCGGCATTGGTTAGCAAAGATAAGATAGTCGTCAGGTGAGGCTATCTTATTTTGTTTTGCTTTATACATGGCGATATCAGCTAGCTTTATCAGGGCATGCAAATTGCTACTTGTTTGAGGATAAAAAGCCACGCCGACACTCATTGAAACCACAGTAGGTTTACTATCGTCATTAAAATAAAAAGGCTGTTTAACGCCAGCATTCACTTTTTCTATAACCCTTTTAACAGACTCTTCATCATCCGCCTGCAGTAACAACATAAATTCATCGCCGCCCCAACGTATCGCGACATCGTTTTTGCGTATTTTTTCTTTCAATTGCTCAGCAACAAAAATGAGAACCTCGTCACCCGCATCGTGACCGTAAATATCATTTACCGCTTTAAAACCGTTCAGGTCGATCAGTGCCAACGCAAACTGGTGTTCCTTTCTCATAAGTTTGGCTATGAGCTTTTCACCGCCATTTCGATTGTAGATTCCCGTTAAAGTGTCAAAATCTGCTTGTAGCGCAAGCTTTTGTAACTCTTGTCTACGACTCGAAATGTCATTTAACGTAAGCTGGTAGTAACGTTCACCTTCTTCTGTCAATAATGGACTAGCAATAAGTTGAACCCAAATGGCATTGTCATTTGCGCTACTTTTTAGCTTGTACTCTCCCGTCGCAAACTCGTTTCGCGCAAAGGCTTCTTTAAGTGCAGCTTTCATTGCTTCTGGTGTTTCGAATAGTTCGTCTAACAGTTCGCCATAGCCTTGCTTTATTCCAAGCTCCGTCTTCTCTACCAAATCATTAAATGCGTCGTTTCGAAGCGCTATAGCACCATTCTCGGCCATTAATACTGTGGCAGTTTTGGCATTCTCGAACAGCATTCTAAATCGCTTTTCGAGAAACTCTATTTCTTCTCTTAACTGTCGCTCTTGTGTGAACTGTTCTTCAACCTTGGACAACAATTGATTGGTGTCATAAACAAGTTTACCTATTTCACTGCGTGAGTGATATTTCGGGATAGGGATCCTTTGCGATGTTCCAGGCGTGATTTGGTGTAAAGAGTGGCCTACTCGTAACATAGGGGAAATAATAATGTAGTAGGTGATTATCAACGCCACTATGCCAACTACCAAGGCTTCAGCGTACAGTGAGTAGCTGTTGTCGGTACTGGTTTTTTCTGCTTGGTTAATGATGTATTCGAAATTAGGGTAGACATTAACCTCAGCAAGTGATTCTTCTGGCATAAAAGGGTGCCTAACCACAAACACCCGCGGTTCCGTACTTTTATTAATAGCTTCAGTTACATTCGTTTGGTAGTAAAGGGCCTCGCTTTTTATAGAGGCTGCTAGAATTTTGTCAGTTTTAACTAAACCATTAATGGCTTCTTTGGCTAAGTCCTCATCTTCTAAAAAAGCCGCGATCGATGCGGTTGAACCTACGGTTTGATAAAGCTCTTCGATATCCCTGTTAGCTTCTTTTATCTCGTTTTCGTAAGTCACGCGATAAAAGAATTCAGCGGTAGTAAACACTACCAACATTGCAGCTGCGACTAAAAATAGCGAGAAACGAAAACCTAGACCTTGTATGTTAATCAAAACGATACACTACCTTCATACTGTCGGTCACAGTCGACTCATATACATAAGCTAGCGCCGACTCGTCTTCCTCAAGCCTTAGCTTGATATCGTCAAGAGTTTGCTCTATCGCAGGAGGTTTTACGCGGCCGGAGAATTTAAGTCGCGACCAGTAGGCATTGACCCTTGCTAAGGGAAGTCCTACCAAAGCTTTATAAAATTGACTTTTCAGTTCGAAATCTAATTCTACATCAATCGGCGTGGCTTTTTTTCCATTTGGGAACGCCGAGTATTTACCCATAAATAAATCGATTAAACCTTTTTTATCCAATACCTGTACATCGTTATTAAAGTTAGTGACAACGACAATTTTTTCTTGAGCTTGCGTCATAAATGCAATGCTTTGCGTTAGAAATGCTAAGGCAATAATTACGGGGAAGCGTTTAAACAGTTTCATGTTCCTCCCCCTAAAAGCTAAAGCTTAACGCGAGAAAAAGAGTGTGTGCGACACCGTCTTCATCGTCAACAATCAATCCATCACGTGCACGAAGCCCAGTACCTCTTGCTTTAACGTCAGTGCGTTCAACTTGTGCTTTAAAGGCTAAGTTTTCTCGTAAATCCCATCGCCAGCCCAATGAGAATGATTGTTGATGATGAGCCAGCGAACTAGCCACTTCTTCTACAAAAAGAACTATCTCCGCAGTATTCTGGTTGATGGGGAAACCGGGTTGTTCTTCATTTAGAAAGTAAGTGTCAGTATTAGCAAAGGAGTAGAGTGCATAGAATGTGTGAGGCCCATAAAGGTAGCTTAAGTTCAAAAAACCATTAGTTGAATGTCTTAGCGCAATCGAGTCTGAATTTATATGGGATAGCTCGCCTGATAGTTCCCAATCGCCCAAGAAGCGATTAAAATACACAGAAGTATAATGAATGGAAGCATCCCGAAGGCTTACTTCATCTGAAAATTTAAGTGCGCCCGCCCAAAAAGGTTGTAACTGAGCGACTGCCGCTGCCACTACCGCAACGTCATCGTTGTCGTTTTTAGCTTCGGTTCGAGTGTGCTTTAGCGCTACGCTCCAGTCAAAAGCAACAAATTCAATGCCTAGTGAGCGTAAATCGTTAAATGTTATTGGGTTATAGTCGTTACTAGTAAAGTCACTTTTGCCGCTACCCCAAAAGCCCTTCACTGATAAATTGAAGTCACTAAAGGGTGTGGTGTAACTTATGTCGGCCCCATCGAAACTCCTAGCGGGTACAATACCGTAAACTTCAGTAGGCACTTTTACCCAAGGATAAGCGATAGAAACATCCCGGGTATCGCTAAAGTGGAAAATGTCCGCAGCTAATCTGCCCGCTCTTACTTGCCAAACCGGCGAGATGTCGTACCGCAAAAAGGCCATTTGAGTGATGGAATCGAGATTCTGCCTATCTTGTTCTCGATAAACAAACTGCCCTACAAAGTCGAGGTTGCCTGATAGCGTGTAATCAAGTTGTACGCCAATCAAGCTCAAAGGCTTAAACGCAAAGCCGTCTTTCTTCGCAAACTCGGCTTGCGATCTATCGGTACGAAATTGATATTTGTTGGTATCAGCGGTGGCAGTGGCAAGCGTACCAAAGCCGCTAACTTCTAATTTATTTTGTTCTGCTGAGGTGTTGTTAGCCAGAAGCAAGCTGAAGATGGCCGTGAAGAACAAGTACGGCTTTTTCATCATTTTTTACCCAATTTAAAGTCTGTGATAAATGTTGCCTAAAACGATGTGTAATGACTATTTTACTTTAGTACAAGCATAGTAGAGAAACTAAGAAGTGAATGAAAAATTGTGTTTTTTATTAAATAATAAACACGAAGATAAGGCCTGTTTAATTAATACCGCTTTAGACTACAACATTGCTTAGTTTTTCATCCCAATAAGGTGCGCCGCTAAAGCGGTCGGCTAAGAAATCAATAAACGCGCGAACCTTAGGGGCTAATAAACGGTTACTAGGATACACTGCCCATAGTGCACAGTCGGTAGCAAGAGGATAATCCTGCAGTATTTGAACTAACTCGCCACTTTTTAAATAAGGATAGCTGCACCATGTAGCAGTAAGGGTAATACCACAGCCTTGAATACAGACGTCTCGTACCGCTTCACCATTGTCCATACGCAGGTAATTAGGCGTTTTAATTGAGGTGATACTTTGGCCGGCTTTAAAGTCCCACACTTCTAAGCCAGTAAGATTGACTATTTTGTGATTTTTGAGATCTGCTGGCGTTTCTGGCTTACCGTATTTTTCAATATAGTTTTTTGACGCCACAATTATGCGTTTATCATCAGCTAGCTTTTTGGCATGTAAATTAGAGTCTTTTAATTCCGCATCGCGAATGGCGACATCAAAGCCACCTTCTACCACATCTAAAATACTGTCGCTGAACCGGAAGTCGATATTTAGCTTTGGGTATTGCTCTAAAAACTCAGGGATTGCAGGAATTAAATGCATTCGCCCAAATGAAGCTGGAGCGGTCACTCGTAATGTGCCCTGCGGCGTTTGCGCACCGCTGCCAACAGCAGCTTGTGCCGTTTCGATGCTGTCCAATACTTCTTGAGCATGGGGAAGGAAAAGTTTTCCATCATCGGTAAGCGATACTTTTCTGGTAGTTCTGTGAATTAAGCGAACACCAAGTGTCTCTTCAAGTTTTCCTATATGTGCGCTGGCAACGGCGGGTGAGATGTTGAGTTCACGCCCAGCTAAGCTGATGTTCGCTGTGCTCGCAATTCGCACAAAAAGCTTTAGGTGTTCTATGTTCATTTGGATTATCAATAAAATCTAAAAACTGTTTGCCTTTATACACTAATTATCATCGGGAGTTCTAGTGCTTATGATTAGTTCCGTACCCAAACAACAGGCTTTAAAGGAGCTTAATCATGAAAGCGATGGTAATAAACGAATTTGGCGGTTCTGAACAATTTACACAAAACGATATTGCAGAGCCAATTGTAAAGGCTGGGCATGTAGTTGTGCGTATTGCAGGAAGCAGCGTTAACACAATCGACATGATGATTCGTCAGTCGGGTGCGGATTTACCATTTGCTCCACAATTGCCTGGCGTTTTAGGTATGGACTTTGCTGGCACCATTGAAGCTGTTGGTGAGGGCGTAACAGAATATAAAGTTGGCGATGAGGTATACGGCTGTGCGGGTGGGCTTGGCGATTTACAAGGTTCACTTGCAGAAAAAATGCTGGCCGATGTTCGCCTTATCGCTCACAAACCATCGTCTCTTTCTATGAACGAAGCGGCAGCCATTCCTCTTGTGGGTATTACAGCGTTTGAAGGGTTAACTCGTGCATTAACCAGTGAAGGTCAAAGCGTATTAATTCACGGCGGCGCCGGTGGAGTAGGGCATATAGCAGTACAACTTGCCAAACATATGAAGGCAAACGTATTCGCCACAGGTGGCTCTGATGAGCAAAAAGACATTATCGAGTCTTTAGGTGCAACTTACATCGATTATCGTAGTGAATCAGTTGAAGATTACGTAAATAAATACACAGATGGTAATGGCTTTGATGTGATTTTCGATACCGTAGGTGGTAATAATCTTCAAAACTCATTCGCAGCGGCCAAGCTTAATGGGCAGGTGTCTACCACGTTATCTTTATTAGAGACCGATTTGTCACCCGTCCACTTTAGCGGTTTAAGCTTAAACGTTGTGTTTATGTTACTTCCTATGATCCACAATGTGGGTCGAGAAGCGCATGGTGAAATACTCAAACAGCTGGCGAGAATTGTAGATGCTGGCGCGCTCAAACCTATTATAGATGCAGAAAATTTCACTCTTGAGCAGATAGCACAGGCACATGACCGTCTGGCAAGTGGTAACGCTGTGGGTAAAGTCGTCGTTACTGTAGAATAGCTTTAACCTCTGGAGTTTAGGTAAACAAACTTCCCGTAGTGTTTCCCTTAGCACACCCTTCGCCGCAGTAATCTTTACTGCGGCTTTTTTGTTTTTTGTTCTGTTTTTTTAACAAAAGAGGTGCCAGAGAAATGCGAGTCCTATCCACTACGTTCAAATGCTTTATAATTCTTCCCTCAAAGGAGAAATAAACGTGAATGAATATGCTCGGTATTTTAACGGCTACCCTTCAACTATTGTGGAGCAAGCCTTACAGCTCATTTCCAGCAATCGGCTACAGCGTTATTTACTAAAAAAATACCCAGAGGCCCATGATATAACCACCGACAAATTGCTGTATCAGTACGCGACGGAATTAAAAAAGCGATACTTAAAAAATGCGCCACCGTTTGGGCGCGCCGCGTTTAAAAAGCAAGGTGATATGATAACTAACGCGCTAGGTACGCATACTTACCGTATGCAGGGTAAAACGCGCAAACACGACTTGGCCATTAACAATGATTTACTCTATGCCCCAGAGGCCTTGTTAAAAGCCCTTGTAGTGCATGAACTGGCGCACTTTAAAGAAAAGGATCACAACAAAGCCTTCTATAAACTTTGCTGCTATATAGAGCCAGATTATCATCAGCTAGAGCTGGATTTACGCTTGTTCTGTGTGGCCGTATCAATGGGAGAAAACCCGTACACGTAACATGTGAACGCCTAATTAGGTGTCGCTATGTTTAAACCCATGTTGAGTGCAATTGTCGTGTGCTTGCTATAACTAAATTAAAGCCGAAGCGCTGAAATTAACGAGGAGTATTAATGAGCATTGCTAAAATTATGTCTACGCGGGTGGTTAGCGTGCACATGGATGACAGTTTACAGTCATTGCGCGAGCTCTTTGCTGCTACGGGGTTTCATCATTTGGTCGTGGTGCATGACAATAAGCTGCAGGGGATTATATCTGACAGAGACTTGATGAAATCGATTAGTCCTTTTGTAGATACCCTAAGCGAACGAAAGCTTGACCGCGCTACATTGGATAAAAAAGCGCACCAAATCATGACTCGTGAAGTCATTACACTTAACCCAAGTGACTCTGTTTATTCGGCTATTGAGCTTTTTAATACCCATAAAATTTCCTGCATTCCTATTATCGACACGAAAAGGCATCCAGTAGGAATGGTGTCGTGGCGCGATGTGATGAAGTTTATGCAAAGTAGGGTAGAGGCAAAGCGTTAGGTCGGTACTCGTATGTTATTAATAGTGAACATCGCTTGAAAGGGGAGTGGTCTCTCTACCTGCGTTTATAAATTGCGGTAAAGAGACCCCTAGTATTGAAGCGTTAGCTATTGCGGTAGCTGACTTTAAACAGCAAACTGTAGAGTACGGGCACAGCGATAAGTGTAAGTACCGTCGCAAAGGCCAGGCCACCCATAATGGTCACTGCCATATCGGCAAAGAAGGCGTCGAACAGCAGTGGCGCCATACCTAAAATGGTCGTTACCGCCGCCAGTGAAACAGGGCGTACACGGCTGATCGTAGCGTCAACAATAGCTTGGCGAATGGCTAAGCCTTCTTCTATCTGAAGGTCAATTTCTTCAATAAGTACAATAGCGTTCTTAATAAGCATGCCAAACAAGCTTAAGAAGCCGAGTAGCGACATAAAGCCAAACGGCATATCGGTACCTAATAGACCAGAGACTACACCAACAATAGCCATAGGTACTACAAGCCAGATAATCAGCGGCTGACGAGCATGACCGAATAGCAATACTGAGATAATAAACATGACTAGGAAGCCAGCAGGCAAGCCAGCGCCCAGCGCTTTTTGTGCATCGCTAGAGCTTTCAAATTCGCCGCCCCATTCTAATGAATATCCAGCTGGAAGTTCTATGTCTTCAATAAGTGGGCGGATTCTCGCTAACGCTTTGGCTGCAGTTTCATCGTCACCCGGCTCAGCTTCTACCGTAATGGTGCGAACGCGGTCGCGACGGTGAATACGCATTTCTTCGGTCATTAACTCCAAGCCCTGAGATACCTGTGTGAAAGGCACATATTGGCGCTGTTGCGTAGACCATACTTGTGATTCACGTATTGATTGAAGCTCGGTATCTTCAGCCTTACCCATCTTTGCAATAATGTTGTAAGCATAATCACCGTCTTGCACCGTGCCTAGCTGAACGCCGCTACTTGCATACTGTATGGTCTGGCTAAAGTCACTATGCGAAACGCCAGCAATCCCTGCGTTGTAGTTGTCAAACTGCGTATTAATGGCAAAGCCTTTTTCACGCCAGTTATGTCGAACGTCTTTCACCTGTCCGTCAGCAAAAAGCAGTGCTTTGGCTTCATCCGCCAGTTCTCGAAGTACTTCAGTATCTGGGCCTGAAAAACGGGCCTCAAGTTTTGCACCAGAGCCAGGGCCAAACTGCATGCGTTCCATATAAAAGCTAGCGTCGAAGTCCAGGTCGGTAAGCTTACTCGCAAGCGCGCTTTGAATAGCCGGAATATTATCAAGTTCATTCGCGCGAACCATGAAAAAGGCATAGTTTTCGTTAGCACTTTTAGGCGCATAAGTGAGGGTGAAACGATCGGCACCTTGCCCTATAAAGGTGGTTACAGCCGTGACGTTTTCCATTCCCAAAATACGAGCTTCCGCTTCTTTTGCTATCACTTCGGTGGCACGAATGTCCCTGTCTTGCGGTCCCCAATAATGTACAAAGAATAGCGGCGCATTTGATGGTGGGAAGAAGCCTTGTTTTACCATGCCAAAACTTCCATAAGCCACGATAGTAATAACAAACAGTGCACCAATGGTTACCCAGCGAAGTTTAAGTGCGCCTAAAAGTGCACCCTTAAACCAGCGCTGCGATGCAGAGAGTTCGTTACCTGTGGTTTGCCCAATACCTTTGCGGTAAAAATATGCGCCAAGCACGGGCACCAAGGTTACCGCTAATACCCAACTTATCATGAGGGAAACCAACACTACGGCAAACAATGAATATAGAAACTCGCCTGTAGCATCGTTTGAAAGGCCTATGCCTGAAAAAGCCGCAATACCGATAACGGTTGCGCCAAGTAAAGGCCACTGCGTACGCTTAACAATAAAGCTGGCTGATTCTTTGGCTGTAGAGCCGGTGGCCATGCGCAGCATCATCCCCTCAGCAACTACGATAGCGTTATCTACCAGCATACCCATGGCGATAACCATGGCACCAAGTGATATCCTTTGAAGTTGAATATCCATAAGCCACATGATTAGAATAGTACCTAGTACGGTGACAAGTAGCACAGAGCCAACTACCACGCCTGAGCGCCATCCCATGAACAAGCATAGCGTTAAGGTAACAACCGCCACCGACATAACGAGGTTATTAATAAAGCCAGTAACCGATTCGTCGACGACTGAGGCCTGATCGTAAATAGGCGTAAGCGTAATACCGACAGGCAGTTCTTGAAGCAGCTTTTCTACTTTAGCGTTAACGCGCTCGCCCACATCAACAATGTTAACGTCGGTCAACGCTGATACTGAAAGCGTGAGTGCTTCTTCGCCGTTGTAGCGTACATGAACGGGCTGTATGTCGGCAGGCTCTAACTTTAGCGTGGCAATATCAGCAACCCGAAGGGAACGGTTTGTGCCAGGCACTACCACTGACAGATTAGATATTTCTTCTAGTCTGTCTGGTGCGCGCTCTACAATTAGGCGCACATTTTTTTCGTCAACTTTAATACGGCCGCCGTTGAACGGGCGCAGGTTGTCTTCGAAAAGAGAGGCGAGATCAGGAAATGAAATGCCTAAGCCCGCGAGTTGATAAGGGTTGATATAGGCCACTATCTGTTCTTTTTGAACGCCAGTTACATTTACCTTGGCAACGCCTTCTGTAGTAAGCAGGTCACGTCGAATAATTCGGGCGAATTCTCGAAGCTCCCGAGTATCGAAATCAGGTGCACTTAACGCGTAATAAAGCCCGTAAACGTCACCGAAATCATCAAATACCACTGGGTTTTGTGCCCCCGTTGGCAACGAGCTTGCGGTGTCGCGAAGTCGCTTTCTCAACTCATCCCAAATCTGTGGCAAGAGGTTACTGTCGTAGGTACTCTTAACTTCAACGGTAATTTCGGAAAGGCCCGGCGATGAAACTGACGTCACTTCCTTTAACTGCGGCATTTGCTGAATGGCAATTTCCAAGCGTTCAGTGACTTCACGTTCTACCTTTTCGGCACTGGCTCCAGGATAGTTGGTGTATACCTTTACCTGTTTGATGGTAAACGCAGGATCTTCTAAGCGACCAATTTTGCTCATAGCCAAAATGCCGCCTAAAAGCAGGATGACTACCATTAGCCAAATGTTGACGGGCTTATCAATTGAATAGCGTGCGATATCCATAAATTACTTCTCTCCTTGGTAAGGAAGCACTTTCATGTCTGCACGCATTTGTGTTGCTCCAGCAGCAACCACTTGCTGGCCAAGGGTGATTTCGCCTTGGCTCTTAGCCTCAATAATCGCTAGCTCATTTTCAATATGCTTAACGTTTACAGCTTGCTTGGCCACTGAACTTGTTTCATCGTTATATACCCACACTGCAAAGCCTGAGTCCTTGTCACCTACAAGTGCTCTTACTGGCACAACAAAGCCTTCTGGATAAAGGCTACCTTGTAGGCTGACTTTTACCACTGCGCGCGCGCCCGGTGTTAGGGGGAGTTCTTCGCGAGGCTCCATGGCAAACACCACTTCATAAGTTTGCGATACAGGATCAGGTTGAGTAGAGTGCTCTACATAGTTCACCGGATACCACTGACTGCGATTGGTGGCTAATGTGGCACTGGCTTGTTTTATCCCACGGCCAATATTGGCAGTAAGTAAGCGCTCAGGAACATTAATGTTGAAGTATATTTTAGACACATCTTGCAGGCGAGCAATCGGCGTACCTGCGGCAACAAAACTGTTATTTTCAACAAGTCGTTGAGATACCTTTGCATCAAAAGGAGCATATAGCTGTGTGTAGCTCAAATCTTGCTCTGCATTTTTTAAGTCGATAACCGCTAGTTCGTAAGATGTTTTTGCAGTATCCAGAGAGCTCCGTGCAACTAGTTTTTGAGCGAACATTTTCTCAATTCTATCAAGCTCTCGTTTAGCCTGATCAAGTCGTGTCGTAGACTCGTCCACGCGTCTTTCGAATGGTTTACGATCAATAGTGGCCAGTAACTTGCCTTTATTGATATCACTGCCTGTCACCAAGTCGGTCTGGATAAGGCGGCCTGAAACTTCAAAGCTTAAATCGACGGTTTTCACTGCCGATACAACGGCAGGGAAGGTGAATTCGTCAAAATCTGGAATGTTGCTAACCGTAGCGAGTTTGACATAACGAGGTGTAACGTTTGCTTGTTGCTCGGCAGGCTCTTCGGAAGAACATGCACTTAAAGTGGAAACCGATAAAACGCTTAAAAATAAAATGTGAGAGAATCGCATCATGGACATAGGTGTATGTAATCCATAGTCAGGGTAATTAAAGTATAGATGTGTAAACTCAGGTAGTGATGCTATGCACAACGGCAGCAAAGATAGTCATTACCTAAAGTAAACTGGTGAGTGCATTTTAGTGCGGTCGCATTGAAAAGTAAACTGTTCGGTGTAAAATGATCGGGTTAATGTAGCGGATAACTAATTTTGAGAATTTCCATATGGTAGGCAACACACGTACGCGTAGCGACATCAAACGCGAAGCCATTATTCAGGCGGCAACACAGGCATTCCAAGAGTTTGGCGTTAACGGCACAAGCATGGATAAGCTGGCTGAACTGGCAAATGTGTCAAAGCGCACTGTGTACAATCACTTTTCTACAAAAGAAGAGCTGGTGATGCATTTGGTTACGCAGCAGTGGCAAACGGCTATTTTAAATATTAATAAAAAGTACGATGCTACGCTTCCGCTAGACGAGCAGCTAGAAGACCTTATTTTGCAAGACATTGAGTTTATGGTGAGTGAATCCCACCTCGATTTAGCTCGGGTTGCGATTGGCCACTTCTTCTACGAGCCGGAAAAGCTAAAAGATGAAGTTGCGCAATTAAAAGCCCAAGAGACGGCTATGCACCGCTGGTTAAAGGATGCCAAAGCCGACAATAAACTCGCGTTTGACGACTTGGATCGGGTTGTCGATGAAATTGATAGCTTAGTAAAAGGGCAGTGCTTTTGGCCTCAGCTGTTCAAAATTGAAGATTCCCTCAGCGATAACGATAAGAAGAGCTTAGCAAAACACACAGTGGCTTTGATTTTAAGCCGCTATGCTGTTGTGTAGTTGGCAGGCTATATCGATGAGTTTGTTCAAGGCTCTTTCAGTATTGAAGGGCCATTGAACTTTTACTTCCCAAACATTTTTTCCGCTTATCCGTCTTCGCGCTAACTTCACAGATCCCTCTTGATTCAAACGGACTACACTTCAGATGATGTAGCCAGTAAATACCTTTTCACTTAGCTGTTTGTTCTCCCTGTCGCTCGTCCTCCGACACCTGCAATATGCGCCTCTACAATCGTACGCAATATATTCACCTGCTTATTCTTTAGTCTATTTGGGCGCGATTTGAGTCTTATCCATCTAATAAATTAAGAAAATTTATAAAGAGTTTTTAAATTTTGTCGCTTTTGCTCTCGTCATTTGTTCTAAATTTTTATAATATCCCGACCAAAAATAACAACTATTATTATTTGCAATTGCAAAATTCGGCAGAAAGCCGGGTCGTGATAATAGGGTTTTACAGATTTTTAAAAGTAAACACACAACACTTACAGAACACTTGGAGAGCAATTTTGAAATTCAAACTTACGAGTATTGCTGCTGCGATAATTCTAAGCCCAGCAACTTTTGCTGCTGATATGGAAGATATTGAGAGACTTACGGTGAAAGGGAAGTACCTTTCGGTTAACCAGTCCAACTCAATTAAAAGCCCTACACCAATTATCGACGTGCCACAGAGCTTGTCGATTATTACGGCTGAAGAAATAACGGCTCGCGGTATTACTAGCATTGGACAAATTATTGACTACGCACCAGGTGTTAATACATCGCAAGGTGAAGGTCACCGCGACTCGGTAGTATTCCGTGGTGTGCGCTCTACTGCAGATTTCTACTTAGATGGTAACCGTGATGACGTTCAATACTACCGTGCACTTTATAATGTTGAGCAGGTAGAAATTCTTCGTGGTCCAAATGCGTTGCTATTCGGTCGAGGTGGTACGGGCGGTATCTTAAATCGTGTATCTAAGAAAGCGAAAACGAGCGATAAGTTTGTAAACTACAACGTATCTGCTAATACGTTTGGTGCATACAACTTACAGTTAGACACCAATGTTGACACGGGCGATAAGTCAGCGCTGCGCATTAACGCCATGTACGAAAGCCTAGACAATCATCGCGACTTCTTTTACGGAGATCGTTACGGCTTCAACCCAACGGCACGCTTTGAGTTAAGCGATGACACAATTGTTGATGTGTCATATGAATATATCGACCACGAGCGCTTTATTGACCGCGGTGTGCCAACTGCCAACGGTGAACCAGTAGAAGCGTTTGAAGAAGTCGTGTTTGGCGATCCAGATAACAACTACCAAACATTGGGCGCTGACGTGTTCCGTGCAAACGTTGAGCATACTTTCTCTGATAACCTGAAAGGTAACTTTAACGCTTTTTACGGTGACTACGACAAAGTTTACTCGAACTTCTATGCGGCAGGTTATAACGCTGAGACAGAGCAAGTAACGCTAGACGGGTACGTTGATACTACGCAGCGTGAAAACATGATCTTGTCTTCTAACCTAGTAGGCGAATTTGAAACGGGAAGCATTGGGCACACGGTTATCTTCGGTGGTGAGGTTATTAATACCAAGTCAAACCAAGATCGTTACAACCCTGTGTTTGATTCCACTGACGGTGATAGAGAAACGTTTAATATTTCACGTCCGTTAAGCTTCCGTGGTTTAACTGGTACAAATGCTGAAGGCGTAACAGTTACAGCAGACTTCTCTGACTTGAACGACGATACGCATGTAGACTTAGATGTATACTCTTTCTATGTTCAAGATGAAATTGCACTATCAGACAACTTCGACCTTGTACTAGGTGCACGTTTTGACAGCTTCGATATTGAAGTATTCAACGCGGACCCTGAAGTTTTAGAGACACGCAGCAGAAAAGACGAAGAAGTGTCACCGCGTGCAGGCCTAGTGTATAAGCCACAGAAAAATATCTCTATATACGCTAGCTACAGTGAGTCATTCTTGCCACGCAGCGGCGAGCAATATGCGAATATTAATGGCGACGCAAACGCGCTAGATCCAGACACGTTCACGAACCAAGAAATTGGTATTAAGTGGGACTTCAACGACAGCATGAGCTTTACAGCAGCTATCTTTGAGAACGAGCAGACGTCTCTGGACAACGATCCGAATGACCCTGAAAGCTTTGTTGAAGTTGATTCAGATGTATCTGGTTTTGAGCTACAGCTGCAAGGTTATATCACAGACAAGTGGTATATTACTGCAAACTACAGCAACCTTGATGGCGAAAACGCAAGTGGCGTAGAGCTTCGTGAGCTGCCTGAAAATACGATGTCTGTGTTGACAACCTACGAAGTGAATGAAGTATTTGGCTTCGGCATTGGTGCTACATATCAGGACGAAAGTAAGGTATCGACAAGTGCTTCATCGCCTGTGCTACCTAGCTATACGCGTGTTGATGCGTCTGCTTACTACACGCTTAGCGACAAAATGCGCCTTCAGTTAAACGTTGAAAACTTGACTGATACGCTTTACTTCCCGAATGCACACTCTACGCATCAGGTAACAGTAGGTGCGCCAATTAATGCGCGTCTATCATTGATTGGTTCTTTCTAAACTAACCATCAACCACTAATTAAAAGCCATTCGTAAAAGCGAATGGCTTTTTTGTATCTCAGCTAACGGTATTCAGGGCTTTGTAATTTATTCGCCTTGCTTTGCAAAGTCGATAAGTGTCTGTCCATCCATTCGATAGCCTAGCCATTCACTCTTTGGTTTAGCGCCAAGTGACTCGTAAAAATCGATAGCTGGTTTGTTCCAATCTAAAACGCTCCATTCAAAACGCCCGCAGTCGTTTTCTACCGCTGTTTTAGCTAAGTGTTGCAATAACGCTTTCCCTGCACCCTGGCCACGTGATTTTGGTGAAACATACAAATCTTCAAGGTAGAGACCATTGCGTCCTTGCCACGTAGAGTAATTAAAGAAATACACAGCGAAACCAATAGGTGCGTCATTGCTTTCACACATTACACAATGCGCGGTTGCGCCTTCTCCGAATAATGTTTTTAATAGCGCTTCTTCATCTGCTTCTACTTCATGCTCTGCTTTTTCATAAATAGCAAGTTCCAGAATGAACTGGCGAATTTGTGAAATATCCTCAGGCGTGGCGGGTCTTATTGAAATGGCGTTGCTCATGGTGACTCCCATCATAAATAACCAAAAAAAATGAGCCAATAAAGGCTCATTTTAAAACAGTTAGGTGTTTGTAGCTTTTCTCAGCGATAAAAGCTAGTCCATCGATGCACTTGGCTGAGGTACATGTGTGTGAGAAGTACTATTGCCGTCGTCACCTTTAGTAGGCTTTTTGCGTACAATCTTGCGCTTAATAAACGTAAACGGACCACGTAAATCAAGCAGAATTAAGTACAAGCACGGCACCAGTATAAGCGTTACAAGCGTAGCGTAAAGTACTGCAAAGCCGAGTGCTGCAGCCATTGGTACAACAAACGCTGCCTGTAGGCTTGTTTCAAACATAATGGGCAGTACGCCCACAAACGTAGTGATTGAGGTTAACGTAATCGCTCGGAAGCGCGCGGTACCAGCTTCGGTCACCGCTTCTTTAATGCTGTAGCCTTGTGCACGGCGCTGGTTCACAAAGTCAGTCATAACTAGTGAGTCATTGATAACAACCCCTGCCGCGGCGATTAGGCCAAAGTTAGACATCATAGATAAGTCTAAGCCCAGCACAAAGTGGCCGAAGACTGCGCCTGTAAAGCTAAATGGGATAACCGACATGATAATAAGTGGTTGCCCATAACTTTTAAGTGGTACAGCAAGAAGAATATACACCATGATCATGGCAGCTAAGAAAAACAGTATCTGCTCATTCTGTTGCGCTTGCTGCTCCTCAATGTCACCACCAAGTTCAGTCATAACCGATGGGAACGACTCTTTCAGTTGAGGAAGTAGCTTCTCTCTAATTTCAGTGACCACTTCGTTTGGCTCAATCTTTTCTTCATCGATATTGCCCCAAATGTAAACGCTACGGTATCCACCTTCACGGCGGATGTAGCTTATACCTGGTTTCTCCTCTAAGGCCACAACGTCACCCAGCATAACTTCCTGACCATTAGGCGTGGTGATCAAAGAGTACTTCAAGTCGGCGAAGCGTTCGCGGGTAAGTTCTGGGTAGCGCACCATTACTTTCACTTCTTCACCGTTTCGAATAACACGTTGTGCCTCGCCGCCGTAGAAGCCTGCACCTACTTGAGAAGCGATGTTAGACAGAGTAAGACCTAAATCGTACGCAACTGGAAGCAATGTCATTTGTACTTCTTTGCTTGGAGGGTCGATAGTTGAGCTAACGTCAAACAAGCCCTCTTGCTGCTGCAGCATTTCAATAAATTTAAGACCTGCTGCGTTTAGGGTGTCGATATCAGGGCCAAAGAGTAAATAGCCAAATTCGCCGTCATCACCATCACCGTTTACGTCATCAACTACGGTAAATGATTTCATGCCGGTAATTTCAGGAATGGCTTCGCGCCAGCGACGAGCAAGCTCAAACGTGTCGATAGGGCGGTCTTCTTCATTAACTAACGGCGTTAAAATACGGCCTTCAGTTCTGTCATCGTTAAACGCAAGGCGGTCTCTTATCATGCCTTGACCAAACTCATCGATGATTTGTTCTTCAACGTCTAAGATTGTTTGCTCAACAATTTTTAATGCGTTAATGGTTGCTAAATCTGAGACGTTTTCATTCATCTCTATTTTAACGCTTGGGAAGTCATGAGGTACTTTCGGATTGGGGACCATTCTTACGTAATTAGCACCAATAAGCCCCATACTTAGCATTAGCATTGCGACGAACATCATGAGCACAGCCCAGCGCCATTCAATCGCTTTCGCTAGAGAACGCTTGTAAGGACCGTTAACAAAAGCAAAGAATCGCTTGTTAAAACGCGACCGCCAGCTATTTTGTTTAACTGGGGAAAATTTAGTGTGGGCTAAGTGGGCCGGCAGAATGAGCTTAGATTCAACTAGACTGAATGCTAAACACAAGATTACGACAACAGCGATATTATAGAAGAACGCGCCTTCAGGCCCGCTGCTTAGCGTAAACGGAGCAAACACGGCGATAGTGGTTAAAACACCGAATGTGGCGGGCGTAGCTACGCGCTTGGCACCGCGGATTACATTGTCAACACCGCCACCTTTGCTTTCAATTTCGGTGTAAGCACTCTCGCCAATAACGATCGCATCATCAACCACAATACCCAGTACCATGATAAATGCGAACAGCGAAAGGATGTTTATGCTTACACCAAACAAAGGCATTAGCATCATGGCACCAAGGAAACATACCGGTAAACCAACCATAACCCACACGGCAAGCCTAAAGCGCAAGAACAGGGTTAACATTAGCGCCACTAGAATTGAGCCTTGAACCAGGTTCGACAACATCATGTCTAAACGAGCGTTAAGGTAATAGGTCATATCAACCAGAATTTCTAGACTTACTCCTTGAGGAAGGCTTTCGTTTTTCTGATCAATATAGGCTTTTACGGTTTCGGCTACAGGAATGGTGTTTTGGGTTTTAGTGGCTTTAACGGCAATGTATATAGCGTTCATGCCGTTGTATTTAAAGTAGCGTTCACCTTCAACAAATCCATCGTTGATATAAGCGACATCGCCCAAGGTTACCTTAGCGCCGCCCGCACCGATTTTAATGGGAATTTGCTTAAACTCATCGCCGCTGTAGTACTGGTTTTCAACACGTACCGATACGATACCTGAGTTAGTTCTAAGCTGACCTGCGGAAATGTTGGCAGAGTAACTATTAATTGCCTGTGTGACATCGGCAATAGTTAAGCCGTACTTCCTAAGCGTATCAGGTTTAATTTCAATGGCAATTTCATCGTCCGGCGTATTGGCTTCAACCAAAGAGATAGAGCCAAGTTGTAGAAGCTCATCTTCCACCTCTTTTGCCAGCACTTTGAGTTCTGATAAAGGCAAGTCACCGACAATAGGCATTTCAATAACTTGCTGCTGGAACTCTACTTGGGAAACATTAACCGGCTCCATGCCAGCGGGGAAGGTGGCAATACTGTCAACGCGAAGCTTCACCTTATCAAGTACATCTGTTAATTCAGCTTTAGTGTCAATTTCCAGTGTAACTGCACCGCCACCGCGAAATGCACGTGAAATCGTACGCTTAATCTCAGTAATGTCTTTTACTGCTTCCTCAACTTTAATGAAAATACTCTCTTCAATCTCTTGAGGTGAAGCACCAGGGTAGTTGGCTTCAACGGTGATGTAGTTTATTTCGATGTTTGGAAACATCTGACGCTGAATAGTGAAATAGCTCGCTATCCCCATGATGATGATAAAAATCATCAGCAGGTTGGCGGCCACGGAGTTTCTGGCGAACCAAGAAATAATGCCGGTTTGTGTATCGTTGTGGTTTTCCATGACAGCTCCTTAGTTCGCTTTTGCTGTCACAATTTCGGTCGTGGTCTCAATGACCTTAACAGGCATACCGTTTTGAGGATATTCGGGCAAACTCATCACGACTTTTTTGGCATTGAAATCGCCTTGAATAAGGAAATCGCCATTTTCTTCGCGAACAACTTTAACCTTTTGCGATTTTAATCTGTCTTCGTCATCTAACGTCCATAACAATCGATTGGTTACCAACTCTTGAGGTACGCGGTATACGTCGCTAAGGGTTTTTCCTTCAAATGCGATTGTGCTATATGAACCAAACTTCACGATAGGCTTCGACGAATTGATGGCGTAAGGATCTTCAATACGGGCAACGAAATAGCTCATACGCGTGGTGTTATCTACCACACCCGTATCACGGTGAATGGTACCTTTTACAGTAGCGCCCTGCACATCATCTACTTCGATGGCGATTTCACTACCAATGGTGTTGTCTGCTAGAAAAACACGGTCAAAGCCTGCTACAGGGAAGGTTACTTCAGCGTATTCGATGTTGTTAATGACAGCGACTGGCGTGCCTTGAGTTACATAGTCACCAGTGCTGATATCTCTCGATACTATAAGTGCATCGTAAGGTGCTTTTACCTTACAGTTGTCTAAGTCACGCTTGGCGATTTTAAGCTGCGCCTCTGCTGATTTTACGCCAGCTTGCGCACTCATCACTTGAGGTTTGCGAAGGTAAAGGTCAGTAACCCGTGCGTTAGGCATCGTTTTCGCTTCTTTGGCAGCGACATCAGCTTGGGCTTGTTCTTGGATAAGCTGTGCTTGCGCGCTAGCGAGGTTAGCTTCAGCCAGCAACAATGCCGCTTCATATGCGTCAGCTTCTATTTCAAATAAGGTTTCGCCACGTCGAACCAGACCGCCGCTCACAAACTTAGGGTTCCAGCGCTCAACTTCTCCCGATACCTGAGCTGCAAGGTTTGTGGTTTCAAGGGGCGTTATTTCGCCATACGAGGTAAGTTGAACGCGCACGTCTTCTGGCGATAAAGCTTCAATAGTCACCGTTGGGCGGGTATCAACTTCTTCTGTAATAGTATTATCAGAGGCAGAGGCTTCGATTCCTTTCATACCTAAGTAGCCTACTAATAAAACACCAATAGGCAGTGCAACTTTCATCCATTTCATGGCTAAATCTACTTTTATAGCGAATACTTTACATAGTGTAGCGCTAAAGTGTTTCAGGAATACAGCGCAAATGTAACTAAACATGAGTCAATTTTTTGTAAAGTCAGTTATCCGTGCTGATTTAAACAGGGAAATTGGTTTAGTTTTCTGAAAAAGAGGGGGAGCTCAACGACGAAAATTCACACACGCAATCTCGACCATTATCTTTGGCATAGTAAAGTGCTTGGTCTGCTCGACGAACGGCGCAGGAAATATCTATGTCGGGATTCACTTCGCTCACCCCGAAACTACTCGTTACATGGATCTCGCTACCGTTAATATTAAGCGGTGCGTTGTTCAAAATATCTCGAATATTTTCCAAAGCATTTACAGCACCCGCTTCATCAGTGTCGGTAAAGATGAACATGAATTCTTCGCCACCCCACCGTGCGAGAATATCTTGTCCTCGCAGACGAGAACTAAACACTTTTGAAATCTGACGAAGGACCTCGTCACCTTGTTCATGGCCTAAGGTGTCATTAATACTTTTAAAGCGGTCAATATCTGCAATGGCGACCGAAAATTTACGTTTGCTTCTCAGCATTCTTGCGTATTCGCGCTCTAGACACTGCTGCGCGCCTCGCCGGTTTAACAACTGAGTTAAGTGGTCATGCTTGGCCTGGCGCTCAAACTGCTCACTTAAATAGAGTGCGGTGTCGTAACTCTTTTGTCTACTGTACTCATAAAACGCCGACAGAAATGAAACGGTTAAAAAAGAATACAGTAAACGAGTTTTAAACGCGTAGGTGTAGTTTGCTACAAATGAAGCGTCATTGAAGCCGAACAGCACGATGGCGCTAACTAGCGTATAGGCAATAAGTGCGATGAGGCCTCTGACAAAGCCTGCAAAAAACATAGTGACTGGCGGCACCAAGTAAATCCAAAGGGGACCGGTATTGTCTTTACCACCGGTAATCAGCAGCAGGAGAGTCAGTACCATTAAACAGATAATGAGAAGTGTTATAGACCATGTACGAGCTTTGGCTGACGCAAACCGAACTTGTAAGCGCTGTGAAATAGCAAATACTACACTGGCAGTATAGAGCGTAGTTGAAAGGGAATATTCACCGTCAATAAAAGCCCTAGAGCCAAGCAAGAACGTGATAGACATACCCACTGCCGCAAAAAGGTTCACCACCATAATGCGTCTGTTGGTTTCATCTTTGTAGTGACGGCTTACGCCACTAAATACGTATTGCTTGAGAGAGCCGAACATGATTAAGCAGATTTTGTCACAGTTTTTCTAATATCTTCTGCGAGTTGTTGGATAGTATTTCTCATTGCTTTGATACTTGGAGAAAATCCATCATCTTCCAGGGGCGTTTTGAATAAAAATGGGTAGCTTTGCGTTTGGCCTTTCACGTGAGTAATCACATATTGTCCAGATAGAATAACTTCCCCTTCATAGGTGCTGACAAAATCATTGAGGTGCAACGCCATATGAATGGCTTCTTCACTTGCGTAGTGATCGGGGCGAAGCAATGACACTCGCTTTGATGATAACGCGCTGGTTAGCGCCTTAGTAAGCCCTTCGTCTACAGGTTCGGCCCATAAGTGACTGGTTGAGATATGCAAGTTGGTGTCACTGGTTTGGTACACCAGCCCACGGTGTTTGAGATATTCCGGCAGGGTTATCTTATCTATTACAACAGTCGTTGATGCTTTGTTTACGGTATATGCACTGTCACCCGTGGTGTGAAGTAAGTAGTATGTCAGCGAACGAGGCGCGCTACTACACGCCGATAATACGCAGGTGAAAAGCGCAAATACACCGATAAACAGTGCTTTACCTGTAGGTTGAGATGGGAAAACCTTAAACTGCTGTATCATTCTATTTATTCCTTCCATCCTTGTTTTTGGATGTTTCGCTATGGCAATACTGTCAATTGACATTCACTGTAGCGTATTACTTTCTTAATATCGGCTAATTATCAAGGATAAAGAGCATTCATTTTTTACGCCATTGTTGCTCGAAAATTAACCGCGCATTTGTTTGACTCTACTGCGCTAATTCTTCGCTTTAGGTTGAATGTCCGCTTCATCATCCTTTGAAAATATTAAACTATTCGGAGACTGGTTTAGCTTTAACAATAAAGGCTGAATGTTGCGCATGGTTTCTTGCAGCGCATCAACGGTCTCTTTTATCTCAGACTGGTTAAAACCACCCTCGCTGTAATTTTTAAGCAGGCCATCAAGGCTAACAAGAACCTGATTAAGATTACTATTTAATGCTTTCGCATCAATATCAGCGATAAGTACATCAAAGTCGCTGCTTGCCGTTTCCACAGACTCAGCAGCTAAACGCATGTCTTCAACGGCTAACTGCACATTTTCCACCATTTCCTTAAGCGGAAGCTGATTGATTTTGTCTAAAATTGCGTCGGCCTTTTGCGTCAATTGTGTGAACTCGTTACTAACAGTAGGAATTACTTCGTAGCCGTTAATCACTTCAATGCCGCTGTTACTGTCAGCGTCGGGTACGTGCTGTAAATCTACATACAAGCCACCTGTTAATACATTACCCATGCGTAGCGATGCGCGGAGATCTCTTTCTAGCCAGTTTCGAATAGTTTGCTTTATTGCACTAAGGCCTTCTTTAGTATCTGGCTGCCTTGCTTTACCGGGGTAAATATTAATAAGCACTGGGATGGGATAATCTCGCTCCAAAATGTTGCCATCTAAAGCAGGGAAGGAGTTGATAGCAGTCACGTTGCCAATTTCAATACCACGGTATTCAACTGGGGCGCCAACGGTTAAACCTCGCACACTCTCATCGATAAGTAGCAAGTATTCAGCGGCGACTTTATAACGTGCATCTGAGGCGGATGTGCTATCTCCATAAATTGTGAAAAAGGCGTTATCTAGCACTTGTTCACCTTTTGGCACGCCGTCAGGGATCCCAAAGGTAATACCGTTTGCTAAAAGGGTTTCCAAGCTGCCTGTTTCAACGCTTACACCGTTCGATTCAAGCAACAATTTAACGCCGCTGACATCCCAGAAACGTGTCGTGTTGGTTATGAGTTTATGGTAAGGCGCTTCAATAAATGCGTCGTAATACACCACACGTTCTTCAATATTAAAGGTAGCGTCTTCAAACTCGCCAACTTTAAACCCTTTATAAATAATAGGATCGCCAGGTTTGTAGGCAAATTCGTCGTCACTTTTTAACATAACATGCAGCCCTGGAGTGCCAGGAGGCGTAACCGGTGGGCGTTCAAGTGCCGTAAAATGGAGTTGCTCTTTGCCTTTATCATGGGCTGACATAGCAATATAGCTGCCAGACAAGAGGGTGTTGAGCCCTGAAACTTCAGAAAAACTTATACGGGGGGCGACAACCCAAAATTTTGCATTTTCATTGAGTAGATGGGCCGCGCTTGCATCAATTCTGGCCGTGACAAGTACGCCGTTTAAGTCAGGTTTTAGCGTTATCTTTTTGACCTGTCCAATATCTAAGTCGCGCACTTTTATTGGTGTTTTGTTTACCTCAATACCTGTTGCCGAATGCAGCTCTATCGTAATAAGAGGGCCCTGATTCTTCCATTGGTAGTACACCATCCAGCCACCAATAACGATAACAAGAATTGGGATAATCCAAATGCGAGAAATGGACGAGGTCGGTTTGACCTTAGCTTCATTAATGTTCGGATCGTTTGTGGTCATGGTAATTGCTTCCACTGCTGCCAAATTAGCCTCGAATCAAACGTCATCGCGGCTATCATCGTTACAAATACAACGGCACAAAAGGCGAGTGCCGCTTGGCCAGGATAAATAGACATGGTGTTCCCCATCTGAATAAGGGATACCAGCACTGCTACAACAAAAACGTCTATCATCGACCAGCGGCCTATCGCCTCAGTGATGCGGTAGTAACGTATACGTAATTGTTTTGAAGTGGTTTTCTCTCGCTGTACGGAAAAATTGAGCCAAGCAAGAATGATAATTTTTGCCACTGGCACTACCACGCTGGCAACTAAAATAATTATCGCCACTGGGTATGAACCCGATTCCCACAACGATATGACACCACCAATAATGGTATTGGGCGTCTCTTGGCCAAAAAATTCAGTATACATAATTGGCAGTACATTAGCAGGAATATATAAGATACAAGCGGTGATCAACAACGCCCACGTACGCTGAATACTCTCTTGCGCTTGTGCTTCACACAGTGGTTTAGGTTGTGGTGGTTGTCCTTGAGACATCCACATGGCGTAGCGTGTGGGATCAAATTGAGATATACAAAGAGCCGTGAACGCTGAAAAGCCAACGAATGCGTAAAATGATAGGCCTATGGAAACGTCGGCCAATTCGGTAATTTTGATAAGGCTAACCAAGGTACCAACAAGAAAAATTTCTGCCATGCTCCACGGTAAGAGGGCTTTCACAAGTTTGTAAAGCCGCGGCAAGTAAAAGGGGCGTCGGTTTTGTATTTGAGCTAACGATAACAATAGCAGGCCGCCGAGTACCATTCCGGGCAGCAGTAGCGTCGCTAAGCTGGTTATTATCGCTAGTGATAAATAATCGTTTTCAATGAGTACGGTAATGCCGGTGGGCAAGTCAATACTGTGCTTCTGACCGCTAGCTTTAAATGTCAGAAAGTTAAAAGGTAACGAAAGTAATAAAAATATCAGAGCACTGAAAGTATAAGCGAGCAACTTTTCGCTTGCGCCATCGCGATGAGATATTAGTGTGTGGTTACATACTGGGCACACGGCCCGTTGCCTGTGTGCTAGGGCGGGAATGTGTACCTGAGTATGGCATTGCTCACAAACTATAGATAACGTATTTGATTCAGCCATATGCTTTTGCACGCCACTTTTTGTATGCTCGTTGTATGATAGATAGCAGCCTAGAGGTATAACCCGTTGATTTTTAGAATCAACAGCATAGCTTATTGCAGGCATGTCGGGAAGTATAGCCAGTCGTATTTAGCAGTATAACAACAATAATTGACGATTAAGTGATGGAAATAGCAAACGAAATTCGTAGTGTATATGGAAAAATTAAGAAGCAGGTAAGTCGTTTATTCCTGAAAAGGCGTGTTGGTTTTTTACGTTTTTGGATGAGTATTACCTTTGCTCAGCGGTGTTATTTTTTAGCAACCAGCATGCTTTTGTTGCAAATATTTCTGAACATAGAAAGTAGACTGTTTGAAGCAATAATGTTTGGTTTTGCTCTTACGGGCATTGTTAGCGAGACATGGCCCAGGTTCATGACACTTTGGAACAGCTTACCAGGTAAAGCTGTGATTCTGTTTGTATACGCAATCATCGCAAACTTTGCACTCGCCTCTGCAAGTGGGTTAGTGAATAGCATAACTGGCGTATCAGCAAACGCCTTGCCCTACAGTCACAATTTTGCGCTTATTCTTATGGTGCCAAGCTGGTTCTTTGTTACCACCATGTTAGGGCTCGTGGGTGGTATGCTTCTTATTATTTTCTATCTGTTTTTCTTACTGCTATTGAAGCCGTTTGGCGTTGCGCGGTTTTGGCATCCAAAACACTATCGGTTTGCTACCTCTACCACATTGGCAAGGCTAGCATGGACACTGGGCGTGGCGCTGCAGCTGGGAGTTTTGGCTGGGCAAGTTGGGCTACTCTCTGAATTTAGTAGTGAAAGTGCTAACCCTTTAATAAGCATAGAAAACGTAACGGAAAATGAGCTTGAAAATGGTGAAGCGCAACTTACTAAGGAACAAGCGGAAGATATTTCTGAGTTAGAAAAGGATTTAACCACGCTACTGACTAACGCAAAACAAAAGAGTGTTGATTACAAAAAGTCACAACGACGCGCCTTAGCCTATTTCATTTATGAGTTTGAAGCTGACTCACTCTCACGCTGTTCTCATCCTGAGGGAACCCGCGTTATAGAGCTTAACGATTACGAAATTTTGCAGATTGAAAAGACAGATGAAGTGGAAGAGGGATTTATTTACACGGTTGAACCTTGTCGCTCAGCTGCAATTGGAATTTCAGTAAGTCCGTAAACTAGCGTTTCCCGGTGTACGTGGGAAGGGGATCACATCACGTACGTTTTGCATGCCGGTCATCTTGTATCCCTAACACACCTAACGCTAAACATATAGTCTTTGTTTAACTTAGCCCTTCTAATTTCGCCTTTATGTGAGTTCCACCAGGAATAGGCGAGGGTACGGGCGTACGCTTCTTTATCAGTGGCGCTCGTACTTGTCCAAAACTCAGTGTACATTCCCTGCGTTATGTACCAGTTGCCTATCTTTACGCCCGCTGCCGTTGCGCCAAATTGAAATTGATTAACTTTAGCCTGAACGAATTTTTTAAACAGGGTGTTAGGCTGCTCCGCTTTTAGCGTAATAGCAATGTCGTTGCTTCCGCGCCAGCCTTCTTTTGCCAGCTCGCTTTGTGCTATACCAATAGTGCGCTCCATTTCCTGCCAATCGGCGTCGGTCGCAATGCGCCATCCAGCAGGACACAGCTTTCGCTCGTCATCTACGTCTTGCCAGTGATAAAGCCGTCCGTATTTAAGTAGGTTCTTCTCGTCGTCTTTTGGAATAAACCCAGAATCAACAGGGCTTCCATCTTGAAACTGAGTAGCGCGTAGGTTTTCTGCAAACCACTCAAGTTTCCCTATTTTTACGGTTTTATAGCGATTACCTTGCACGTCTTGAAAAGTATTCTGGCTGCAATCAAACTCTAGATTTGAAGTGTTCATAGAAGCTGGAGCTGAGGGCGAAGAGGTCATCATAAAAAATCCTAAAATAAAAACGGCTTTTCTCATTTCATCAACATTCAATTTAGCAATTAAAACGACCAGGTAAAGTCTGTCGCTTCTTCTGATACGGCCCAAAGTTTTGTTAGCACTTTTTTGTCTACCGCAAACTCCTCTAATTTACACTCTCCAACGGGGCCGCCAAAATTCATTAACCCTGTCGGTCCATAATAGGCACGTTGTTTAAGGTTATCTTCGGTGGCACACATCACTTCAGGGTAGGCGCCTTTCTCGGCAGACTGCGCCAGCCCTATTTTCACCATAAAGGACCAAGAAATACGGGTTACCCAGTTAGCACTTTCTCGTATAAGGGTGGTGTTCGACGCTCCGGGGTGACACACAAACACCTGCACGTGTTTGTTATGTGCTTTTACTTTGTCTTGGAGGTCGTACGCAAACATCATTTGCGCCAGTTTACTCTGGCTGTATACCTTATTGGGGTTGTAATTTTTGTCCCAGTTCATGTCATTAAACTGCATGGTTCTTAGGCCCATTTTGTGCCCTTCACTAGCAACGACTACAATGCGTCCTTTCGACTCATTGATACGATCGAATAACAAACCACACAGTAAAAAGTGACCGTAATGGTTAACGCCTAATTGGCTTTCAAAACCATCCTCGGTTAATTCTTGCGTTGATATTTGTGCAATAGCAGCATTACAAATTAGCGCGTCGATAGTAGGAACTTGAGCTAAGATTTCTTTTGCTGACTGTCTCACAGCATTAAGGCTGCTTAGGTCAAGGCGTATATAGCTGACATTGGCATCGTTACCAAACTCTTGCTTTAACGTAGCGATAGCGTCATGGGATTTGCTCGGGCTTCGGTTCAACATAACGACTTTCGCACCTTTGGAAAGTAGAATACGTGTAGCCTCAAACCCAGCGCCCGTATTTGCGCCTGTTATTAAAAATGTCTTACCGTTTGCGTTTTCAATACGAGATGGCGTCCAACCGCCTTTTCCAAATAGATTACTCTTTGTCATCTGCTTCACACCTTTTGCCACTAAATTTGTATACTTGCAATATAATGACTAACGGTTGGGTAAAGTAGGCGAAAAACTCTTGAAAACTTGCCTAATCGTATCACCTTGTTGTTAAGGGTGAAGTTTGCTGCTAGATTGCAAAACGCAAAAAATCAACAAACACGACGTAAACAAAAGATGAGGTAGTGGTTTAAAACGCTATGAGCAAAGCACTAATAAAGCAGTTAATTGAAGAGAAAATGGAAAACAGCGGCTTATACGATACCGGGATCGATGGTGTTCAACTTTTTAAAATAACACAGCCCATCGAATGTGCTCCTGTAGTATACGAACCGTCACTAACTGCCATTGTTCACGGTGGTAAAGAAGCCATTTTGAATGGGGATAAGCATACCTTTAACACCAGCAAATATACTTGCTGCACCATGTCTATGCCTGTAGAGGCGGGCATTCCCGATGCTTCTGAGGAAAGCCCACTGCTGGGGGTTTATATTTCTTTAAATAGCAGATTGATGACCGATTTAGCTATTGAGTTTGAAAGTGTAGGCGGTAATTTCAGTCAATCGTCAGCTTCATCTGCACCCTCGGGCATTGCTTCAGCCCGGTGGGATGCTGATTTTACCGATGCCCTATATCGCTTACTTCTTCTCACTGATAATGCTACCGATATTGCTATGTTAGCCAGTACGCGTTTGCGCGAGCTGTATTACTCGGTATTAAAAGGGGAAGCGGGTAGCACAGTAAGAGGTAGTTTTGGCGTAGGCAATGCCATAGGGCGTGCTATTGAATACCTGGCCTCCCATGTAAATGAAAACGTCACTATCGACAATATGGCCAGTAAGATAGGTATGAGTAAGGCCGTATTTCATCGTAAATTTAAACAAGCCACTACGATGTCGCCTATTCAGTTTGTTAAATCGATGCGGTTGAATAACGCAGCCAAACGTATAGCTGAAGGCACAAACGTAAGTGTTGCAGCAATGGATGTTGGCTATATAAGTTCGTCGCAATTTAGCCGAGATTTTAAGCGAATGTATGGCTTATCGCCGAAACAATGGGAAAAAGAAAATAAAGCAAAAGCCGCGACTATGCTGCAATAGTTTGGTCAACATGAGGCTATGACTTAAAAAATATTAGCGATAGAGATATTAAAAAAGCTCGCGACAGCAAACTGTGGCGAGCTTTTTATTTATTGATACAGCAACTGCTTAGAAGCTAGCGTTGCCCGGTGTACGTGGGAATGGGATCACGTCACGTACGTTTTGCATGCCAGTTACATATGCTACAAGGCGCTCGAAACCAAGACCGAAACCTGAGTGAGGTACGGTGCCGTAGCGGCGAAGGTCGCGATACCACGCGTAGTCTTCTTTCGATAGGCCCATTTCGTCAAGGCGTGCATCGAAAACGTCTAGGCGTTCTTCACGCTGTGAACCACCGATGATTTCACCGATGCCTGGCGCAAGTACATCCATTGCTGCAACAGTCTTACCGTCATCGTTAATGCGCATGTAGAAGGCTTTAATGTCTTTCGGGTAGTTCTGCATGATAATTGGCGCACCAACGTGCTCTTCTGCAAGATAGCGCTCGTGCTCAGAAGATAAATCGATACCCCATTCAACAGGGAATTCGAATTCTTTGCCGCAGTTTTGCAGTATTTCGATAGCGTCAGTGTAGTCCATGCGAACAAAGTCAGAGCTTACTAACTTTTCTAAACGCTCAATGGCATCTTTCTTAATACGCTGAGCAAAGAACGCCATGTCGTCAGGCAGTTCTTCAAGCACAGCCTTACATACATACTTCAACATGTCTTCAGCAAGCTGTGCTACATCTTTCAATTCAGCAAACGCCACTTCAGGCTCAATCATCCAAAACTCGGCAAGGTGGCGAGACGTGTTTGAGTTCTCTGCACGGAACGTAGGGCCGAAGGTGTACACCTTAGACATAGCTGTACAGTAAGTTTCAACGTTAAGCTGACCTGATACCGTAAGGTAGGTTTCTTTTCCGAAGAAATCTTCTGAATAGTCAACATTACCTTTGTCGTCGCGTGGAAGGTTCATCATATCAAGGGTTGATACGCGGAACATTTCACCTGCACCTTCTGTATCGCTTGCCGTTAGAATAGGTGTAGAGATCCAGAAGTAACCTTTCTCGTGGAAAAAGCGGTGAATAGCCTGAGACAAACAGTTGCGAACGCGGGTTACCGCGCCGATAACGTTGGTGCGTGGGCGAAGGTGTGCATATTCGCGAAGGTACTCAATGCTGTGGCGTTTAGCGGCCATTGGGTAGGTATCAGGGTTTTCTACCCAACCTAAAACTTCAACGTCAGTCGCGTCAATTTCAACGGCTTGGCCTTGGCCCTGAGACTCTTTCACTGTACCGGTAACCGATAATGAGCAGCCTGCTGTTAAGCGCTGGATATCGGCATAATTTGACAGAGAATTTAGCGCAATAACTTGTACAGGATCGAAGCAACTACCGTCGTGTAGTGCAATAAATGATAACCCCGCTTTAGAGTCGCGGCGTGTTCTTACCCAACCCTTTACGGTTACCGATTCGCCAACGGCGTACTTACCTTTAAGTACGTCAACTACGGGCGCATGCGTCATGTTAATTTCTCCGTCTTACTAATTTTATGTTGTTGCTTACTATTGAGTCATTTTCAACAACACAGTGCATTAAACTGTGAATGAAAAAATGCACTAAAATTTGCTTTATGGTCAATGTTTTTGGATTGCCATGCCGATAACTTACTAGAATCTGTATTAGCTTTTCGCTTTTCAAAAAGGCATTTCGCAATTCGCTTGGTGCCAAGTATAAGCAAAATACAGATCGAAACATGACTTGGTGATGTAAAAATAACCAATGAAATACAATCCAATAGCACGCTAGTATACCCAACATAAAGCGGGATGCCAGAGAACAGAGTGACAAATGGGAAATAAAAATGATTCGAACACGCCAGTGTCTCAGCAAGCACAAGAACCGAGTGCTACGCAAAGTGACGCTGACCGTTCTAGCGATGCCGAAAATGAGAGAAGTTCTATGACTTACGAGCAACTTGCAGAGCGACGCTCAACGCCCCGTTCCAAAACGCCTTTTTATAAGGTGATGCTTGGGTTAAACATCGTTGGCTGGGTTGGCATGGTTGTCGTACTCATACTGTTTCACTATGCGCGCCCTGACTTTATCAGTGGCGTGCAGCAGTACTGGGGAATAAAAGGCGATACCAGTTGGTCTGAAAGTCACTTATCGGCCATGACCATCATGCTGCAGGTATGTTTGATAGTGAGTTTGGTTAGCATAATTATGCGTGCCAGAAGAAATCGTCGTCAAAGCGATAGCTTTGGCATAAACCTATTCATTTTATTTGCTATTGCGGCGATAAGCCTAATCACACTGGCTACCACACTGGGCCTGTAAATAGTGAAAGCGCTCTACATGTGGTGCACGACAAAAACATAACTCAAGGGCAAAATGACAAAGCTTTGTGAGTAGCGCTTTCGACAAACGGCGTTTATGTCACTTGATGGGGTTGCTGTGAGCTTCCCATCAAGTGAGCGATGCATAATAAGCGTTATTGTTTACAAGGCTTGCGGCAATAACTTAAATAAAAGCTGCTTGGATAAGCCAGTACGTATAGGCCGCGTAGGCCAGCACAAATGCTCCGCCTTCCAGACGGTTTAAACGTCCTTGGCGCTTAATGCCAATACAGAAAATGAATAGGGCAATGGTTGATGCGAACATCACCATAACGTCTCGGTATAAAAACTCTGAACCTACGGTCATTGGCTGAATGGTGCCTGCAATGCCCACTACTGCCAAGGTGTTGAACATGTTAGATCCGATCACGTTACCAATGGCTAAATCGTGTTCGCCTTTCTTCACCGCCATTAGCGATGATGCAAGTTCTGGTAACGATGTACCAATTGCGATAACCGTCAACCCGATAATAGTATCGCTAACACCGAAGAAGGTGGCGACTTCTACCGCGCCCCATACCAGCATACGCGAGCTTGCAACTAGCAATAAAAGCCCCGCAATCAACCACATTACGTGGGTTTTTACAGTACCTTCGTTGCTATTAATCTCTTCATCGTATTCGTCGGCGAGGGCGTCTTTGTCGCCTTTCATGCCGTGATAAATACTCCAAGAAAGCAGAAGCACAAACAGTCCTAACAAAGAGAATGCGTCGTCTTTCGAGATATTTAAGTCCCACACCTGCCATGCGGCAAAGAAGGTGATGCCAAGTAAAACAGGCAGCTCTTTCTTAATGATTTCAGATTTAACCGCAATAGGACTAATGATTGCGGTAAGGCCAAGGATTAACAGGATATTGGCGATATTTGAGCCATAGGCGTTGCCCAACGCTATGCCAGAGTTGCCTTGAATAGCTGCAAACACTGAAACGATGATTTCAGGAGCCGATGTACCAAACCCAATAATGAGCATACCGATGAGCAAGGGGGAAACACCGAAATGATTGGCTACCGATGCGGCACCACCTACAAACTTCCCTGCGCTCCAAAGCAAAACCGGTAATCCGATTAAAATAGCCAAGCTGGCTAATAACATACGTACTCCTTAAACCATTCGTATCTTGTTTGCTTACTTCAATGTATAGGCAAACTCAATAAACAAAAGTCGTTTCAATCTATTCAAATGCACATTAGTTTTTGTTGTCTTAACGATGAAAAAAAGCCGTGCTGATAATGCTATGCAAATGATGAGTAAAGCGTAAACTCAGCGCTACTTTAATCGTGTTTGTAAATTGAACAAACACAGTAATAATTGTAACTGACAACACACTATTTAGAAGCGAATTACATGCACAATACACTGATTGTTACTGATGATGTTACTCCTTTTTGTAACACAGCTTTAACCGTGCTGACTTTTCAAGATTATCTTGCTGAGTTTCCAAAGTTGAACGAGCCCAAAACACGCGTTATCAACATTTGTGATACTACGCGTTACTTAAGCGAAGGGTACTATTGTTCACTTTTGGCTCAGGCACGTAATCACTCTGTATTGCCTTCTGTAAATACCATTAACGATTTACGCATGGCGGAAGAGAAAAGTATCGATCGCATCGTCTTCTCTTTGTCGGTATCTCAAGACAATACGGAAATTACTGATGAGCCTATATTAGTACTTTTCGGCGAAGTGAAAGATCAGCGCTTTAAGCGTTTGGCGCGCCAAGCGTTTGAAAAATACCCGTACCCTGTTTTGGTGTTAAGCCCAACAGTTACCGATACGAAAGTGTCGCCTAAAGCCACGGGTAAAGTACAAATTGAAGGCTTTGCAAGCGTACAGGCAAAAGCGTTTAAGGACTTAAACGCCAAGCAACAAGCGCGTTTCATTGAGCAATTAGAAGCACATACCAAAATACAGTGGAAAGCCGGTAAAACGAGCAAACGTACTCGTTGGGATATGGCCATTTTGGTTAACCCAGAAGAGAGCACGCCGCCTAGTGACGAACGCGCCATTAAAAACTTTGTTAAAGCAGCTGAAAAAGTGGGCTTTCGCGCAGATGTGGTGAGTCGCCTGTCGCAAGAAGAATTGGGTCACTATGATGCATTGTTCATTCGTGAAACGACGGCGATTGACCATCATACTTACCGTTTAGCGCGTGCCGCAGAGCGAGAAGGCATTGTGGTTATGGACGATACGCAGTCAATTCTGCGCTGCTGTAACAAAGTGTACTTGCAAGATGCGTTTGCTTATCAGAAAGTGCCAGCGCCGAAAGCGACGTTTGTATCGAGCGCTACTGATGAAGTATGCGAAAAACTCATAACTGACTTTGGTTTGCCGCTTGTTTTAAAACTGCCAGAAAGCTCGTTTTCCCGCGGCGTGCATAAAGCTGAAAATAAAGAAGCGTTAAAAACGCGCTTAGAACAAATGCTGGCTGAATCGGCACTTGTTTTGGTTCAGGAATATATATTCACTGAATTCGACTGGCGAATTGGTGTATTAGGTGGCAAACCTATTTACGCTTGCCAATACTTTATGGTCCGCAACCATTGGCAGATATACAACCATCAGGGAGACCGATTCTCTTCGGGTGGATTTGCCACAATGCCAACATTTGAAGTGCCTAAGCCGGTGTTACAAGCTGCTATCAAGGCCGCTAAAGCGGTGGGTGACGGCTTGTATGGTGTAGACATCAAGCAAACCGGCAATGCAGTTTATGTTATTGAAGTGAACGACAACCCAAGTATCGACTCGGGTGTTGAAGACAAATATTTAGGCAAAGAACTGTACGAATTAATTATGCAGGAATTTGCTGACAGGTTGGAGCAAAGAGGGCGATGATTACATCGGCTGAGCGAGTAATTGAAGTGAATAATGCAAGTCCACAGGAAAGCGCAAATCGTGCATATGGCCTAGCTGAGGGCGCATCTAATACTAAATCGACAAATAGTGTTGGTGTGCCTTCTACGCAGTCGAGTGTAGTGCTGCGCATTGCGACATTACACGATCTTGCTTCGCTTCAGCACATTGAGCAAACTTGTTTCACCACCGACAGGCTAAGTAAAAGTCGTTTCAAATTTTACATTGATGCCCAGCACGCAGAGCTTATTGTGGCCGAGCGCGAGCCGTCGACTTCAAGTTCTAACCTCGACAAAAATAAGCCGAGTTTAAATAGTATTGTTGGCTATGGACTGTTGCTGCTGCGTCGTGGAACGCAGCTCACTCGACTGTATTCTATCGCAGTCTTGCCTGAGGCGAGAGGGCTTGGCGTTGCTGAAAAGCTCATAAATAGCTTGGGGGAGCGGGCGCTTTTGCGGGGAAAGCGATTTATGCGCCTGGAAGTGGCAGTAGGTAATGCTGGCGCCATTGCTCTGTATAAAAAGTTAGGGTTTAGTCAGTTTGGTATGTATACCGATTACTACGACGATCACACTGACGCATTACGTATGCAAAAAGTGTTGGTGCCGAGTAAGTCAGTTAAGCCAGAGGTTTATCCGTGGTACCAACAGACGACTGATTTTACCTGCGGTCCATCAGCATTAATGATGGCAATGTGTGCATTGAACAATCGCTATGAAATGACCCAAGAAAAAGAACTATCGTTGTGGCGTACTGCTACCACGATATTTATGATGTCAGGTCATGGCGGTTGCCACCCGGTTGGATTAGCGCTCGCCGCGGTAAACGAAGGTTATGCAGCGAAAGTGGTCATCAATCAGGATGTCCCGCTTTTTGTTGATGGCGTCAGAGATACTAACAAGAAAGCGATAGTCGAAAATGTTGAGTCGCAGTTTATGGCAGAGGCACGTAGGAAGGGCATTTCTGTTGAAATCTCTGACTGGCGAGTTGATGTTATCGACCAAACCCTTAAAGCTGGCGGGGCAGTATTGTGCTTAATTAGCACATACGCGTTCGATAAGAAAAAGGTTCCCCATTGGGTTGCGGTGACTAGCTGCGATTCTCATTGCTATTACCTGCACGATCCAGATGCGAGTGAGGGGCAGCCTGTCGAGTATCAACACATTCCGGTTGCCCGCGAAGACTTTCTAAGGCTTGCCAGCTATGGCACGCGTAAAGTAAGAACATTAGTACTCCTTAAAAAGAAAAGTAACACGAATTTTTGCTTAGGCCTGAGGCACGGAGAATGCTTGAGGCCTCATACCATTAGTCCGCAAAGATAAATACCCACTCAGCGAAACTTAAAATAGCCATAACCGTGGCGTGTCATCGCAGGTATTAGTGATGAACTCGTGTAACGTTAACTTTTTTATTTAGCGTTTTAAGTTGTTTTACTAATTGAGAAAGCTCTTTCACCGAACCTGAATAATCAATGTGCTTATTCATTTCTTGGCCTTTCACAGCACTTCTATAAAGCGCCTCACTTTCAAAACACGCAGTTTGCTCATTAAGCGTGTTCCATTCCGCTTTTAGGTCGCTTGGAATACAGTGGCGTTTTGCAATAATTTTGTCTTTTATTTGCAACACTTTCCCGATTAATAATTGTGCATCTGTTGGCATAATAATATCTCCTGTATAGCTTTTTGTGTTTAAGTTGCTGTTTATAAAAGGTATTAATTGTTCACTTTGATAGACGTAGTGTAAATTCAGCAACATCTCAACACACACTCTTAATACAGTGTTGCAGCAAAGATGCCAACTCTTACTAGATGATGATTTAGAGCACGCCATATGTACCTAAATGCGGATCGCGACTGTTGAGGCTCACTAAAGCGAGAAAAAGAGAGCGTGGAAAAGAGATGAAAAGAAAACGAGGAAAAGCTATACGAAAAAAATAGCTAAGCCGGCTGACGGATAGAGAAAGGTCCGAGCGATTTTAGTGCATGGCTTGCATGATGCCTTGAAATCTCAGGCCATGAAATACCAAAGCCATGCAGCTCATTAAGATCTAATGTGTTGGTTCAGTGGGACTGGTAGAAGTGGCTTTTTAAAAAAATAATAAACCACGTATCAACAAGATAAACCCAAGTGCTATTTATAAGCGTAGCGTTTGGGTTTATTTTTAATTTTCTTAACCTGACAATAGCAGAAGTGTGGCGTCCAAATTAACAGATTAAGTAAGATAGCGGTAACAAGGCTGAACACAATTGACGAAGGCGTTAGTGGGACAGAGGGGCTGAAATTATCTAACACGCGCTTCAGCGTACCATATTGAGAAGGCGAGGCCATAAACACAAGCTTTTCGAAATAATGACCGTGCTCTAACTTCCTCATGCCTTGCTCTAAAGTGGTGATCTGGGCGAAGCGTGTGGCTTTCATCGAGGCATTCTCTCGCACAACTGGCTCACTGTTTTTCTGTAAGCTTTCAAGCATGGCTTCAACCGAAGAAAAACCATGCTGCTTGGCGAGCGCTGACGAACTAGAAACTTCATCTCTCAGTGCATCATAATAACCATTGAGGTATTGACGATAATGATCCGCCAAGATGGGGACTTGAAGTGTAATGATAAACAAGACTGCAAATACAACTTTATCTAAAACACGTACTATCATTCAAATCTCGCTATAAACACTCTGCATTAATGATCTAATTAGTGACCCGCTTTAAAGTTGAATGTTCACTCTATAACAAAACTAACATCAACCCTCGGGCCAATTGACGTCAACTGGTGGTTCAAAACTCATATTTCACCCAAGAAGATAGTTAGCGTAACAATCTCACACACTATTTCAAGGCGGTGTAAATCGCATGGGTCAGCTTACTTAACTGCTCGGAAGATATAATGTACGGAGGCATAATGTATACCAGTTTCCCAAATGGCCGTATCCACACGCCTTGTTCTACAAAATGGCGCTGAATTTCGGCTACATTGACGGGATTTACCGTCTCGACTACCCCTATAGCACCTAACACCCTTACGTCAGCGACTCGCGGCAAGTCTGCACATTTTGCCAATTCGGTTTGTAATTGTTTCTCAATGACAGGAACTTGTTGCTGCCAATGATTTTCGTTAATGAGCGACAGACTGGCATTGGCCACCGCGCAGGCTAACGGGTTGCCCATGTAGGTTGGGCCGTGCATAAATACGCCAGGCTCCCCTTGGCAAACCCCTAAAGCCACGTCTTCGGTACACAAGGTCGCGGCCAGTGTCATATAACCACCCGTAATCGCTTTACCCAAACACATGATGTCAGGCGAAATACCTGCATGCTCGCAAGCGAAGAGCTTACCTGTACGGCCGAAGCCAGTAGCAATTTCATCGCAAATTAAAAGTACGTCGTAGGTATCGCAAAGCTGGCGGCAGCGCTTTAAGTATTCGGGGTGGTAAATACGCATGCCTCCCGCGCCTTGAACAACAGGTTCTAGGATAAGGGCTGCCATCGTGTGGTGATGCTTTTCAAAAATCTCTTCAAGTGGAAGAATGTCATCTTCGCTAAACGTTTGGCCAAAGCGAGTTTGAGGAGCGGGCGCAAAAATCTGCTTGCTTAGTACACCCTCAAATAAACTATGCATGCCGTTAACGGGATCGCACACGCTCATTGCAGCGAACGTGTCGCCATGGTAGCCATTGCGCGGCGCGACAATGCGTGACTTCTCTGAGCGCCCTTGACACGCCCAATACTGGATCGCCATCTTTATCGCAACTTCAACAGACACTGAGCCAGAGTCTGCTAAAAATACACGCTCTAAACCTGCCGGCACCATGTTCAGTAACGATTTACACAAATCTACCGCCGGCTGGTGAGTAATACCGCCAAACATAACGTGAGAAAATGCGTCAATTTGCTTGTGCGCAGCATCGTTGAGTACGGGATGGTTGTAGCCGTGAATAGCAGCCCACCAGCTAGACATTCCGTCTACTAATACTTCACCGGTGGCCAAGGTAAGCTCAGCGCCTTTTGCACCAACTACTTCATAGCAGGGAAGGGGATTAACCGCCGAGGTATAGGGGTGCCAAATGTGTTGTTTATCAAATTCTATATTGTTCACAAAATAACCATTGGTAAAGTTTCTAAATTGGTCAGAGTTGACAACTCGATATTGGGGCATAGACTAAGCCAGCGATAATAATTAGTAAAGGACAGTCAATGACGCTGGCTAGTGCGCCTTCTGCGCAAACGACAACTATTCGAAACGATTGGACCAAAGCCGAAGTCGAAGCTTTGTTTGCCATGCCATTTAACGATTTACTGTTTAATGCCCAAGTAGTGCATAGACAGCATTTTAATCCGAATGAAGTGCAGGTCAGCACGCTTTTGTCGATTAAAACCGGTGCTTGCCCTGAAGACTGTAAGTACTGCCCGCAAAGTGCTCGGTATGATACGGGCCTTGAAAAAGAACGATTACTGGAAATTGAAAAAGTCATCCAGCGTGCGAAAGAAGCAAAGCAAGTAGGCTCAACCCGTTTTTGTATGGGGGCTGCTTGGCGAAATCCACGCGACAGAGACATGCCTTACATTTTAAAAATGGTTGAAGAGGTCAAAAGCTTAGGCTTAGAAACCTGCATGACGCTGGGTATGTTAACCCGCGATCAAGCTGTGGCCTTAAAGCAAGCGGGCCTTGATTATTATAATCACAACCTTGATACCTCTCCGGAATACTACGGCGATATTATCACGACCCGTACTTACCAGGACCGATTGAATACGTTAGAGAACGTGCGTGCTGCAGGTATGAATGTTTGCTCTGGGGGAATTGTTGGCATGGGAGAAACGGTGAGCGATCGGGCTAGTATGTTAGTGCAATTAGCAAACCTTCCTGAGCAGCCTCAAAGTGTACCTATTAATATGTTGGTTAAAGTAAAAGGTACGCCACTCGATAGTGTAGAAGACTTGGACTATTTTGAGTTTATCCGCACTATTGCCGTTGCTCGTATCATGATGCCTAAGTCACATGTGCGCTTGTCGGCAGGCCGCGAAGCCATGAACGAACAAATGCAGGCCCTTTGTTTTATGGCAGGCGCGAATTCTATTTTCTATGGCTGCAAGCTGTTAACCACGTCAAATCCAGATACCCATGAAGATGTAATGCTGTTCAAAAAGCTTGGTATTAATACTGAGCGTACAAGGGATTACTCAGACGAAGCACATCAACAAGTGTTAGAAGAAGAAATTGCCCAGCAACAAGAACAAGCCGACGACAGTAACGACTTGTTTATTGATGCAACCAAGCCTAAGGTAGCGCCAAAGAAACAGCATTTAACGGAGGCGTAATGGCCTTTCACTGGTTAGACGATTCGCTGAGCGCGCGTGCCGAGCAAGGCTTGCTGCGCCAGCGCCACTGCCAACAATACGAAAAAGACAGCATTATTTGTATTAACGGTGAGCACTACCTTAATTTTTCAAGCAATGACTACCTAGGCATGCGCCAGCATGAGGGTGTATTGCAAAGTTGGGTTGAGGGGCTAGCGCAATTTGGTGGTGGCAGTGGTGCATCGCCTTTGGTAACTGGGCACACACAGGCTCATTTGGCGCTAGAAGCCTACATTGCCGATGGGTTAAACCGAGAAGCTGCGCTGTTGTTTAACTCTGGCTTTGCCGCCAATCAGGCACTGTGCATGGCACTTTTTCCTCACATGTCTCACCCTAATAAAAGCGCGAGTGCGGGTCATATTATTGCCGACAAGCTCATGCACGCTTCGTTTTTAGAGGGGGCGCAATGTGTATCTGACAGCGCTAAGCTTCGCCGTTTCAAGCATAACGATCTAAGTCATTTAGAGAGCCTGCTATCGAGCGTTTGTCAAAGCCAGGTGCCCGATGCGGTTGGTAATTCTGGTGCAAACCAGCAAGACACTCTGATTGCCAGTGAAGGTGTGTTTAGTATGGACGGTGACGTAGCGCCTTGTGAAGATATCGCTGAACTGGCCGCTAAATATAATGCATGGTTCATGTTAGACGATGCACACGGTATGGGTGTATTGGGTGAAAACGGCTTCGGCACAGCAGAAGCACTAAACTTAAGCCAGCAACAAGCGCCTATTGTTATGGGAACATTTGGCAAAGCAGTGGGCACGGCCGGCGCCTTTATTGCGGGAAGCCAAACCCTAATTGATTATCTGGTGAATTTTTCTAAACATTATGTGTATTCCACTGCCATGCCACCAGCACAAGCGGTCGCGACGTTGTACTCTCTTACACATATCGCCAGTGATACTGCCCGCCGCGAAACGCTGCATAACAATATCGCCTATTTCAGAGACTCGTTTCAAAAACGTTTTGGACAGACACTCAATTCAAGCGAGAAAGACAAAGCACCAATTGAAATCACTTTGGGGCAATCACAAAGTGCGATTCAGCCTATTATCGTTGGTAGCCCAGAACGTGCAATTGCACTAAGTGACGGGCTAAAACAGCGCGGCATTTGGGCAACGGCTATCAGGCAGCCTACTGTACCGAAAAACCAAGACAGGCTGCGTATTACGCTTACGTCAAATCATTCATCACAGGATATTGACGTATTGCTTGATGCCCTAGAGCTTTCACTTAATAACTTTCTGTTAAGTGAGACTGCAGTAGAAAAAGAATCAGACAGCGCTGTGAATACTCCTGACTCTGTAAGTAAAAAAGAGATGTAACGATGTCACTAAGTCCCGCTATAAAAGCTGCTATGTCGGCAGAATCGAGAAGTCTCTTCGACGGTAAGCTGTCGCGTGACGCGGCGCAGGCGGCTTTTAAGGCAAACGGGGTTTTTTCGTCCGAGGCACCTCTCGATTTTAAAAGTGCGACCAACGCTGAAGGGGCTCTCACAGTTAAAAGTGCTTACCCTTCTGATTGCTCCTCCGAAGCTTCGGCCAATATGCATGCCGAGGAGAAGGCAAAAACTGAGGGCTATATTACAGCTGAAGGCTCTATAACAATTAAAGGCGCTGCAAAAGCTGAGCGTAATGGTACTGCTTCAACAATTAATGAGCAGGACGTGGCACATCGTTTTTCAAAAGCGGCTGTGCAGTACAACAGTATTGCGGGTGTTCAGCGCATTATTGCTAAGCAGGCATTAGCGAACTTACCGATAGACTTACAGGGTACGGTTCTTGATATCGGCTGTGGTACTGGCATTCATACCCAAACCCTTGCAAATAAAGGTGCAGCCGCAACTGGCGTAGACATTGCCGAGGGCATGTTGGCGCAGGCCAGAAAAATGTACTCTGACCCCATTTTTGTAGAAGGTAGTGCTGTTGATTTGCCTTTCTGTGATAGCCAATTTTCAACCGTATTTTCATCTATGGCGCTTCAGTGGGTTAGCGATACTCGTCTTGTCGCTAATGAGATAGCGCGAGTGCTTAAAAAAAGTGGTATTGCCGAGCTGGCAATTATGGTGGCGGGTTCATTTAATGAACTTAAAACGGCGCGCAAAGTAGCGCAGCTTCCGCAAGCCGAAACCTATATGCCGACAACCTCACAATGGGTAAACGGCTTTAAGCAGTCGGGCCTTTCTTTGCAACGGGTGATTACTAAGGACTATGTCGATACTCACTGCGATATTATGTCGCTATTGCGCTCTGTGAAAGGGGTGGGGGCAGGTGAGACCGGCCGAAAACAACCGCCGCTCACCCGTCGAGATATTAAAAAATTAGCTATGGCTTACAGCAATATGAGCGGTGTAGAAAGTAAGTTACCGCTTACCTACCGCGTGAGTCATTTTAGATTGGAAAAACGATGAAGCAGTATTTCATTACCGGTACCGACACCGAAGTAGGTAAAACCTATGTTACCTGCCAACTACTACAAGCTGCGCAAAAATCCTCGTTAAGCGCCATCGGCTACAAGCCTATTGCAGCCGGATGCGAACAGATAAACGGCGAGTGGGTTAACGAAGATGCGCTAAATATTCAGAAAGCGTGCTCCAAAATACGCGCAAATAAAGCCATTAAAATTACAGACAATAACGAGCTAAAAAGCGTAAATGAAAACAACGAAGAAAGTGGGCAGACACTTCCTTTGCATCAAATAAACCCAATTGCACTAAAGCCGGCTATTGCACCACATATTGCTGCCCTTGAAGAAGGTGTTGCGTTAACGTTTGACGAGATTGCAAAAGGGCTTGACGAACTGCACGCCTATCAACCAGATCTTTTGTTAATGGAAGGTGCAGGTGGGTGGCGTTTACCGCTAACGGTAGGTGATGAGTATACGCCCACTTACTATCTTTCTGATGTTGTGAAAACACTCAAAATGGATGTGATTTTAGTTGTAGGCATGCGCCTAGGTTGCTTGAATCATGCGTTATTAACCGCAGAAGCAATTCGCGCTGATGGACTTACCATTAAAGGGTGGGTTGCGAACGACATCACAGGTAACATGACGCGATACCAAGAAAATCTGCACTCTCTTAAAGCCATGTTACCCGAACCGCTACTGGCAGAAATTCCTTACCAGGTAGCGCCCAACGATGAGGCGTTATTCGTCGCTATCAAGCAAATAAGTTAAATCATCACCTGAATGAATTGGCGTTTTTTCTTCACCTAGAAAGATAAAGCCGTCTTTTTCACCCACTAGGGTAAGTTGATTATGAGTAAGGCGCAGCGCTGTACCTTCGCGAATAGCAACTACTGGCGTGGTTGGATTAAGCGTGGTGAACTCTGCCAAACGTTGGTCGCGGGTTTCGCCATTGTGACCCGGCGGCTGATAATCGGTGTAATGCGGGTTTAACTGAAACGGCACGATATCTAGTGCATCAAAACTCGGCGGCTCGATAATGGGCATGTCGTTAGTGGTTCTAATTGATTGACCACAAATATTCGAACCTGCACTCCAGCCAATATAAGGAGTGCAATCGGCGATGGCGTGCTTTATTGGCACAATAAGCGCGTTTGCATAAAGGGTAGAAAGCAGGTGAAAGGTGTTTCCACCGCCTACAACAATGGCTTGGCCGTTTTTCTTCGCGTTATTGACTGCGGCAACAGGATCTTCAACGGTATGTAGGCCCGTAACCTTGCACTCTGGCAGGGCGGTAGCAACGGCGTCCACGTAGCTATCGTACGTTTGAGTTACGGCGGCGTAAGGAACAAATAGAAGGTCGCGAATTTCGCCTAAGTGTGCAAAAATAAGCGCTCTAGCGTGCTCTAAGTAAGCCTCGTCGCCTTGACGTGAGCTACTTAGCATAAGTACATGTGCGGTCATACTAACTCCACAATTTTTCTGACGGCGTATCATACGTGAAACTAGGCATAAAGTTTAGTCGCGCTCCGTCACTGCGTTGAAATAGGATTTTGAATGAAACAATCTACATCGGTGTTGTTCGTGTGTTTGGGTAATATTTGTCGTTCTCCAACCGCAGAAGCCGTGTTCAAACACAAGGCTGCACAAGCCGGATTAAATATTGAAATTGACTCAGCGGGAACCCACGGCTATCACATTGGTAACCCGCCCGATAAGCGTTCGCAAGCCGCAGGCGTAGAACGAGGCTACAGTTTCAAAGGGCTAAAGTGCCGACGTGTGGATGAAAGCGACTTTGAGCGATTTGATTTCATTCTTGCCATGGATAACAGCAACCTTGCTAATTTGCACGGTATGTCGCCTAGCCAGTACCACGATAAAATTAAGCTGTTTCTTGATTTTGCAAATGTAGACGATAAGGAAGTACCTGACCCATATTATGGCGGCAAGCGCGGCTTTGAGTTGGTGTTAGATCTTATCGAAGAAGCGTCGGACGGTTTGATTACGCATATTAAGCAAACCCAACAACAATAAACGTAAGTCATATTGATACACCATTTCGAGAGCCTACGTTGAGACCCCATATTAACAATGATAGGAACTAAACGCACCGCCGTCACTTTGGTTGTAATAACAGTACTTTTGTCACTCGTCATAGGTGTGGTAGGTATTGTTAGCGTGACAGGGCTGTCTGATACAGCGGCTGAACTAAAACAGCATATTATTGTTCAGCTTCAAATACCGCTTATTCTCACTGCGTGTTTAGTAGGGGCGGCACTGTCTACAAGTGGCGCTACCTTGCAAGTAGTGTTGCGAAATCCCCTGGCAGATCCGGGAATTATTGGCATTACGAGTGGCGCAAGCTTGGTTGCTGCGCTTTTGCTATTGCTAACCCCACAATGGGCTACAGCGTACCTACACTATTTGCTGCCTTTGGGATGTTTTATTGGTGCGTTGTTATCTACATTTATTATCTACCGCTTAGCCAGAAAACTGCTGGGCTCCTCTACGGCTGTTATTCTAGCTGGTATTGCCATCTCTACTCTTAGCGGCGCCGTTATAGCGTGGCTTTACATGTTCAGCGACGCTAATGCCCTGCGCAATCTTACTTTCTGGTTAATGGGTAGTTTGTACCAAACTAACTGGTTAATTTTGTCAGTGGGCGGCCCGTTAATCGCTGTTGCTGTCGCATTACAGCTTTATTTCGCCGGCGATTTAAACAAGCTCTATGCTGGTGAACTTGCAGCAAAAAGCAGTGGTGTGGATGTGGAGAAACTCACTGAGCGCGCACTCATTGTCTGCGCTATTGCTGTAGGCACTGCGGTGTCTATGGCAGGCTCTATTGCTTTTGTTGGCTTATTAGTACCGCATATCTTACGTTTGATCATCGGGCATAATAATCGCTATTTGTTGCCGTTAAGTGCATTAAGTGGTGCAAGTCTGCTGATGCTGGTTGCGTTAAGCTCTGAAATGACCCGTGCCATTACGCTTCCGGTGTCTATGGTAACAGCTACGTTAGGCGGTCCATTATTAATTTGGGCATTAGCTAATGGTCAAATAAAAGGGTAGTGGAGGGGAAATGAAATGACGACAAACAATTTTAGACCCCAGCAACGCCCTGATTCTGGCAGCAATGAACGAATAAATGCTAGTGAGCAAGACACCATAATTACTAACCCTAAGCAAAACGTTAGCGTTAAAGATGACGTTGCTGATTGCAATAGCCCAGCGAATAGCCATAACCTAGCAGATAGTCGTACCGTTTTAACCTTACAGAATGTAAAAGTGGCATCGCGACTTTCGGTGGAAGGTTTACGTGCAAAAAAAGGCGAGTGCGTTCACATTATAGGGCCAAATGGGGCAGGGAAATCAACACTGTTGCTTACCCTTGCGGGCCTTATTGACGCTGATGAGGGCACCGTCATGCTGCTAGGTAAACCAATGAACGATTGGTCGCTGGCAACACTTGCGAGTGTGCGCACCTTATTAGCGCAACAAAGCGAAAGTGGTTTTCACTTGTCGGTAAAAGAGTACCTAAGCTTTTATGCAACAGCACAGCAAGATGAACTAATTCCTCCGGTTTTAGAAAAAGCACTCGAAATATCGGGTTTCTTGAACCAAATTGTCACCCAGCTTTCTGGCGGTGAGCGTCAGCGAGTAGAAATTTGCCGTTCGCTTTTGCAAATATGGCCGCAGTTAGAGCGCGGAGAGGGGGTTGTGCTTTTAGACGAGCCATTGCAAGGACTTGATATAAGACATCAATATGCACTGGCTAGTTTGGTAAAATTCCTTTGCGATAAAGGGAATACCCTACTTATGACGTCTCACGATATCGCGCTTAGTGCCAACTATTGCGATAGTTTATGGCTTTTGCAAAAAGGTCGCATGGTAGCGTTCGGTAAGCCACAAGAGGTGGCCACGCAAACAAACTTAGAAAGTGTGTTTGAATGCCATTTTGCTATAAGCAAGCACGATAACTTTCTAGAAATTCAAGTTTGCGCACCTATTTCCCTAGAATAAATGTGGTAAAGTGCCCCCAGCATTTTTTTAGATTCACATTTTCACATTAGGCTGATTAGAAAAAAGCGCTACAGACGCACTGTTAAGCGCGTTACAGTCTTTTTATTCGAAGCATCTAGCTTCAATAAATATTTTCAGTAAAACGTTTGCCCTACGTTTTTTATTCAGGAGAACACCGTTGAGTAATTGGCAAGTAGACAGTTGGAGAAATAAACCTATTCTTCAGCAACCAGAGTACGACGACAAAGTACGTTTAAAAGAAGTAGAGCAAACATTAAGTTCTTATCCACCGCTTGTATTTGCTGCTGAAGCCCGTGAGCTTAGACGCCAGCTAGGTGAAGTCAGCTTGGGTAAAGGCTTTCTTTTACAAGGCGGCGACTGTGCTGAGTCGTTTGACGAATTTAATGCGCCTAAAATTCGCGATACCTTTAAAGTTATTCTTCAAATGGCCATTGTGCTTACCTTTGCTGGTCGTTGCCCGGTAACCAAGGTTGCCCGTATGGCAGGCCAGTACGCCAAGCCGCGCTCATCAGATTTCGAAACCCGCGATGGCGTGACCTTGCCAAGCTATCGTGGTGATATCATCAACAACTTCGAATTTACCGAAGCGGCCCGTCGACCAGATCCTGACCGTTTGTTGGAAGCCTACCATCGCAGTGCGTCAACACTGAATTTACTTCGCGCGTTCGCGCAAGGTGGTTTGGCCGACCTTCATGAAGTTAACCGCTGGAACATGGCGTTCGTTGAAAACAATCCGCTTAAAGAGCGTTATTCTGATATGGCCAACCGTATTCAAGATACCCTTGAGTTTATGGATGTTATTGGTATTAACGCACAAACCAGTTCTACGCTGCACGAGACCTCACTTTTCACGTCGCATGAAGCATTGCTGTTGAACTATGAGCAGGCGCTAACACGCATCGATACCCTTACCGGTAAGCCTTACGATTGTTCGGCTCACATGGTGTGGATTGGCGAGCGTACCCGACAACTTGACCATGCGCACGTTGAGTTTTTCCGAGGCATTCACAACCCAATTGGTGTGAAAGTGGGTCCAAGCATGCAGGAAGACGAGCTTATTCGTTTAATTGATGCACTTAACCCGCTAAACGACCCGGGTCGCTTGACGCTTATTACGCGTATGGGCGCCGATAATTTAGCTGACAACTTGCCACGCTTATTGCGTAAAGTGAAAGCTGAAGGCAGACATGTAGTGTGGAGCTCTGACCCGATGCACGGCAACACATTCTCGGCATCTAGCGGTTATAAAACCCGTAATTTCGATGCAATTTTGAAAGAAATTAAGCAGTTCTTCCAAGCTCACGAAGCAGAAGGTACTCACGCTGGTGGTATTCACCTTGAAATGACTGGCCAGCACGTGACTGAGTGTACGGGCGGTGCTTATGAAATTAGCGATGATGATTTAGCGCAGGCTTACAAGACCCAGTGCGATCCGCGCTTGAATGCAGATCAAGTGCTTGAAATGGCATTCTTGGTGGCTGATCATTTGCGTAATGCGTAATGCGTAATGCGTAATGCGTAATGCGTAATGCGCAAAGTAGCCATTATCGCATTGGCAATTTAGAAAAACGGCATCATTGAGATGCCGTTTTTTCGTTTTATACAAAAGCCAGTTGTTAGAGCTTACACTCTTCAAAATATTTACTTTTTAAGCTCTTGATGTGATTTTTCTCTCAACAGTAATGGCTAACAGCATAAACTGATAGCCGAACACCGAAAACAAAACATCAAAGCTATCAAACGTTCGCTCTTCCATCCCAAGCTGCATAAGCTCATATCCTATAACGCCTAATGCGCAAAAGAGCGCGGTAAGTTTTTTATTGCCATTCGTTACAGCAAAAGCAAAAGAACAGGTTATGGGAACCGCCAAAAAGTTGGGTGCAGCGTTGAGTATCAAACTACCATTACCAGTTCTTAGCCCTATCATATGTAGATAGGTAAAATAGCAACATAGTGCGAGACCGCCATAGTAAACGACAGTAAAATGCCATTTACCAATCGCTTTGGACTTCACATACTGGCCAAGCATGGAAACGAGCACGTTTATCAAAACTTACTAAGAAAACGTCTGCTCCAATATTTTATGCTCGACCTGGCTGAGGCAACACTATTTTCAACATAGTTGTCGACTCCTTGCTTCCCACCAATGCTGTCATACACGTACGAACCTAATATTCCAAACCCCACACCAATTAGGTAGTTCCCACCGCTTACGTGCTTTACTTCATGGTTAGTTAGTTCTTTCATTGTTACATTCCTTATATATCGCTCTATTCGGTTAAATTTCCAAGCAACGTTATATATCGTCGCAAGTGAAACTTATCAGTGGGGAAGGGAGAAATCTCCTGTATCCAAGGCTAGTTTTTATTTTATTGCCAGCCCTCGAATAAGCCGCATTAAATACCCAGAAGCTAAGCTAGCAATCGGTTAACCTGCAAAAATGGCGGCTCGTTCATCTTCACTTAAAATACCGACGAAGATGGTTTCTCTTCTTAAGTTGGCTGTACGCTCATCGTCAGCCAAAAGAAGCGCCTTAAATACGTCTGGTTGATGGCGAGCCTCAATTATTCCTTCCCAAAGAAGGTAGCTTCCATAGCGCATCATTTTGTTGTGATAACGGTTTTCTAATGTTTTTTCGACTTCTTCGAATAGTTCTGGTTGCAACATCAGTTTGTCGGCAATGGCATTATGTATTTTTTTGATGCGTTCGTTTACGTCACTTCGACGTTGCTTTCTGGGTCTTGCTAACATAAATCATCGTATGGTTAGAGTTTACTCATTTTGCCATTAGGGGGCGCTGAGTCCCCGTGTGATTGCTAGTCGTCATTTAATAGCGGTTCTACAACAGACTCTAAGCCGTTTAGCTTAATTTCATACATTAAAGCGAGCTGCTCACCAAGCTTGTTTTCTGGAAAGCCTTGCTTGTGAAACCAGACCAAATAGGGTTCAGGTAAATGAAATAGGCGTCTTCCAGCGTATTTGCCAAAGGGCATCACTTGGTTAATAGCGGCTTTAATAAGCGTTGGGTCCATTTACTGATTACCTTTTGTCTTGGAATTTTCGATGAGGTCTTCATCTTCACGCTGCTGTGCTTGCCATAGTGCTGCGTATTCACCATCTTGCTCTAGTAAATAAGTGTGTGTCCCTTCCTCTACAATGGTACCGTTTTTAAGTACAAGGATCTTGTCGGCATCAACAATTGTGGACAGTCTATGGGCGATGACTAGGCTGGTGTGTCCTTTAGCAGCGTCGCGAAGGGCCGCTAATATCGCACGTTCTGACGTGCTGTCTAACGAGCTGGTGGCTTCATCAAAAATCATGATTGGCGCGCCTTTAAGTAAGGCCCTTGCGATAGATACGCGCTGCTTTTCGCCACCAGAAAGTTTTAGGCCTCGCTCACCTACCGTTGTGTCTAGCTTTTCAGGTAGGCCTTCTACAAATGCTTCAAGATGCGCGAGTTTGATAACTTGTTTAATGTCTTCATCGCTGGCGTCAGGGTTACCGTAGCGAATATTCTCTAGCAAGGTAGTGTTAAACAGCACCGTATCCTGAGGGACAATGCCGATATGTGAACGCAGACTTTGTTGCGTAACCGATGCGATGTCTTTTCCATTTATCGTGATGTCGCCCTGTTGAGGCTCATAAAACCGAAAGAGTAGTTTCATCAGCGTTGATTTTCCTGCGCCGCTTTCACCCACTACCGCTACTTTTGAGCCTGGCGGTACATCAAAGCTTAAGCCGTTAAGTATTTGTCGATTCTCAGTGTATGCAAAATGCACATTGTTAAATCGCAGTGCAGGGTTCGCACAGGTTAATTCTGTAGCGTCGTGGGCATCTTTTATGGCCGGAGATTGGGCGAGAAGGTCAAACAACTTATCGATATTTGCAAGGCTCCCTCGAATTTCACGGTACACAAAACCCAAGAAATTTAAGGGCATGAAAATCTGCATGGTGAACGCGTTTATTAATACAAAGTCACCTATTGTCATCTCGCCATTCATGACGCCAAAGGCGGCGTTTGCCATCATAGATGTCATGGCGATAGCGATAATGGCAGCTTGGCCGCCATTCAATGCAAATAGCGACAAGCGGTTTTTTCTTCGTGCTTTTTCCCATGTGGCTAAATCTTTATCGTAGCGATTGGCTTCAAAGGATTCGTTGTTAAAGTATTTAACGGTTTCAAAATTTAGCAGGCTGTCTACCGCCCGGGAATTGGTGGTCGAGTCAGCTTCATTCATCTGAGTAACAAAGCGAGTGCGCCAATCCGTGGCTTTCATCGAAAAGCCAATGTAAGCCACCACGCTAACTACAATAATTAACGCGAAAGATACGCCAAACTGAAACAAGAGTAAGCCTACAACAAGAGTGATCTCTAACAGGGTAGGAACAATATTAAACACCATAAAACGCATGAGGAAGCTTACGCCGTTGGTACCGCGCTCTATATCTCGTGACAATCCGCCTGTACGTCGATTTAAATGAAAGCCCAAGTCTAAGTTGTGCAAATGTTTAAAGACTTTTAGGCCAAGGCGGCGCATGGCACGCTCTGTAACCCGACCAAATAGCGTGTCGCGTACTTCGCCGAGCAAAACATTCAGTAAACGCAGTGTTCCGTAGGCAACGATAAGGCTGATAGGTACCGCTAATGCAATCGTGGTTAGGTCGCCATTTAAGCTATCGACAGTGTATTTCAATACATAGGGTAGGCCGATGCTGGCAAGCTTTGCTGCTACTAGGCAGAGTAGAGCAAGAAATACACGGTGCTTGAACTCTAGGAGATAAGGCCAAAGCTGTGAGAGAACGTGCCATTTAACAGGTTCGTCGACATTGGTGGGAAAACGGTTTTTTCTCATTTTATAGTGTGCTTTATTATTGTGTTTACAGTGTTAGGAACGCGCTGATTCAAAAAATCGCTTTTCGTAAACGTTGTAATAGATATTGAGCTAACCTGCTCGTGTAGGGCGATTTTCGCTTTTTGAAGTACGTTTTGAAATAGGCTAGAGATTAAAATGGTCTTATTTATAGCGATGAATGTGTTTAATTTTGGTTTCACCGCGCGTACACTAGAGGTAGTTTAATTTAGTTACCTTGTTATTCACTCAATGTTTTACTGGCTTTTGTTAGATTGAGAAAGCCGTGAATTGAATGACTAAGCAGCACAGGATTAAGGAGTTAGTTTGTTAGAAGATAGTTTCGGTAGACAGTTTCATTATTTACGTTTGTCAGTGACCGAAGCGTGCAACTTTCGTTGTCAGTACTGTTTGCCAGACGGATATGAAGGCCCGACAAGCGATCAGTTTATGACGCTAAACGAAATTGATACCTTGCTCAAAGCGTTCGCTAAGCTAGGTACGTCGAAAGTGCGCCTAACAGGCGGCGAACCAACGCTGCGAAGAGACTTTCTTGATATTTTACAGCTAACAAGTAATACGCCTGGTATCGAACGTGTAGCGATGACAACACACGGAGCGCGAATGGAAAAGTTTGCGCATCAGTGGAAAGAAGCAGGGTTACACCAAGTAAATGTAAGTATTGACAGTTTAGATCCCCGTCAGTTTGCCGCTATAACAGGACAAGACAAGCTTAAAGCTGTACTTCGAGGGTTAGACGCAGCGATTGATGCCGGCTTAGACGTGAAAGTGAACTCTGTCTTACTCAACGATTTTTCCGACAGCCGTCTACATAGGTTTCTTGCTTGGGTAAAAGATATGCCAGTAACGCTCCGGTTTATAGAGCTAATGGAGACAGGCGACTTAAACCAGTTTTTCAATAAGCAACATCAAAGTGGTACGCCGCTAAAAAGTACGTTGTTAGACATGGGCTGGCAGCCCTTGTTGCGTAGAAAAGATGCGGGGCCAGCGCAGGAGTTTTACCACCCTGACTATGCCGGTAAAATTGGCTTAATCATGCCTTACAGCAAAGATTTTTGTAAAACTTGTAATCGACTACGTGTTTCTGCCCCAGGAAAGCTTCACCTATGCTTGTTCAGTGAAAATGGGATAGACATGAGACATCTTCTTGCCACTGGAAATGTGGATGAAGTGGTCGCTTTTTTACAAGATGTGCTGGGTCAAAAACACGAAACACACTATTTGCATGAAGGTAAAACAGGGGCAACCAAGCACCTTGCCATGCTGGGAGGCTAGTTAATTAGCTCTACGTTAAAGGAAAATGTAGGGCAAAATAAATACATCGAATAAGTTTGGTTTGTTGTAAAAATGAGCTATATTCAGCGGTGTAAGTATATTAAAAATAATAACGATAAAGGAAGTATATGCATATCAAGGACAGTGCGCGTCTTTCCTACCATTATATCACCGAACAAGACGCAGACTTTTTATGGGAGCTCGACCAAGATGAGCTTGTCATGAAATATATCAACGGTGGCAAGAAGTCTTCTAAGGAAGATATTCGGGAAATCTTTGTTCCTCGTTTCCAAGCCTATTCCAATCCAGCTCTAGGGTGGGGACTGTGGCGCGTGGAAACGCTAGTCGAAAAGGAAAGCATTGGTTGGATTTTAGTTCGCCCCTTTGGCTTTTTTACTCAACACCCCGAAACTGACAATATGGAACTAGGGTGGCGTTTTAAGCGCCATACGTGGGGCAAGGGCTACGCAACAGAGGCTGCGGAGTCTGTTAAAGAAGCGCTGTATGATATAGGTGTTGAAAAATTCTCTGCTATTGCTAACCCGCAAAATAGTGCGTCTATCAATATTATGAAAAAGCTAGGAATGACGTTTAGTCACGAGCTTGAGTATAAAGACAAACTCTATCACGAGACAGTAGTCGTCTACTCTAATTAAGTAAGCGTATTGGTATAAGAAGGGCGAGGGGAATGACTGACGTTATCATTCGCTCTTTAGAATGCTTTTTACGTTCTCGTAGCGAGAATACTGATCTTCTGACAAAGCTGCCGACTCGAGTGTTTCTCTACATTTTTTGATGGCCGAAAGGGTGTCGGGAAGCATAGGCGCGTTAGCTTTTCGGGCCCTTACTATTGCTTGAAGGTAGTTAAGCGCAATAGAGGGATTTTTAGGCATGACGCGGAACGCTTGAGCAAATGTTGTGTAAGACTGCTCTAAATTACCCCGTTTATACTGTGCAACGGCGGTGTTGTTAAGTATTTTAGGGCTTAGCGTAATCGCTTCTTTTTCTTCTTTCTCTTGTTTTAAATAGGTGGCCATGAGGTTTAATTCATCGTTATCCTCATCCTGCCTTGAGGAAATGGCGTCTAAAATCGCAAGGGACTCTTTCTTCATTCCTACTTCATGAAGGGCTTTGGCTCTATCAAGCAAGGCTTCTGTGGAGTGGTGTTGGGCATGATCAGTGTGAAAATCTGACAACAGCATTTGTGCTTTCACTGTGTCGTCTTTCAAATAATGAAGACGCGCGTCAATCACCGTCAGCTCATCGTTTAAGGCTGCTTTCGGGTGAGCCTTTTTCAGCTGTCGCAAATACTCATTAGTTTGTTTAACTATGCTGTTTACGTGTTCGGGCTCAGATGTCATAGCAAAATCAACACCCGCTCTTGCGGCAGTTAAATAAATATCTGGTTTGTCATGGATAGAGTCTTTCGCGTAGCGGACCACCTTTTTAGCGCTGTTAAACTGACTTTCGTAATCATGGGTGATCCGCGCCAAATTTATCGCTAACTTATGTCTAGCAATGTTTTGAGGTGAGATATTGCACGCCAGCGATGTACACTCCAGCGCGTCGTCAAAAGCTGACTGCTTAATTTGTAGTTTGGCGAGTAAGTCATAGGCCTCAAGCGCAGAGTCAGGTCGCATCGCTAACTGGATAACTTCTCTTTCGGCATCGTCTAATTCATTGAGTGCCAACAGACTCTTCGCGATCCCCATTTTTGCCCAGCTAAAATCTTGAACGTTAATTATCGATTCAAAGAAGGCTACGGCTTCTTGAAACCTTTCTGTGATAATCAACAAATCGCCTTTAATCTTCATCGCTAGCGGAAAGTGTTCGGCTTGCTCAGGCTGCAATAGAAAGAACTCAACCTCGGCCAGGGCTTTTTCGTAGTCCTTTTTATCCATGAATGAATAGATATTCTTTAGCGCTTTTTTCCTTGATAAAACCCTGGAAAGTCGCCTGTCTAACTCGTTAACCGAAAAGGGCTTAGCGATAAACTCATCCGGCTGTAACTCTATGATGGCGTGGACGACTTCTGCTGAGGTATCTGCACTGGTGAAGATGAATGCGCTGGTGAGGGGTAGTGATTGAGTTTCGTTTAGTTGCTCAAGTAAAAAATAACCGCCTTGTTCAGAGCGCAAATTATAAGAGCAGATAATGGCGTCATAATCATGTTCTTGCAGTGCCGAAAGGGCATGAGAGGGCCTATCAACATAGTTCATGTTCTTGAAACCTAACTGCTCAAGTGCGTAGTGCATATGGCTTTTCGCCAGCACCTGGTCTTCAGCAATTAACAACTTAGTATTTCTAGCTAAGTGTAGTTTCATCAATTAGTAGCCTCTGAAACATGAGAACCCTTACTTTTCTTACCATATCACGGTAAGTGCACCTTAAGTATAGTTCTTTATAGAGACTATCGCATAATGGATGCTGCTCGTAGCTGATTTTCAGTACTGGTTATTGATAATGATTGCTGGGTTTGGTGTAGGAGTAGCCAAAATGCTTTAACGTGACAACGACTAAGACAGAGTTAGATTGTTATGTTTCTAAAGATTGATATATTGAGAGGGA
>NZ_BJKJ01000006.1:0-199722 GCF_006538305.1 Alteromonas sp. KUL17 | reverse complement strand
TTTTAGCGCTACGTGAAGCGGGGTACGAAAAGCCCATCTACTTACATGGTGCGCAGCTAAAGCTATGCGATTTATATGAACAGCTTGGAATAAGTCTTGGCGCTTTAATTCCTGTATCCGACGTCGCAGATAAAAAAGCACTGGCAGGTGAGATTGTATTAGCGCCCCCATCGGCATTGGCCGACAGGTGGTCGAGAAGCTTACCCAATGTGCGCCCTGTTATGGCGTCTGGCTGGATGCAAATTCGCGCCCGTGCGAAGCAAAGAAATGCCGAACTACCGCTTATTATTTCCGATCACTGCGATTGGCCAGAATTATTACAAACCATTAAAGAAGTGAATCCCAAAGAAGTATGGGTGACCCACGGTAGAGAAGACGCGTTAATGTATCAAGCTGAAAAAATGGGGTTCAAAGCTAGGGCATTATCGCTTGTCGGCTACGATGAAGAAGAGCAAGGAGGCGACTAATGAAAGCATTTAGTAATTTGCTTGAGCAACTTTATTACACGTCGGGAAACAAAGCCAAAGCGCAACTCATTGCTGATTACATTGCCAACACACCTGACCCTGATCGTGGCTGGGCTATAGCCGCTATGGCCGGTACGTTGCGATTTGATTTTTTTAAGCGTAACACTGTGAAAAAGCTCATTACCGAACACACTGACTCTGCGCTTTTTGCAATGAGCTACGATTATGTGGGAGAGGTTAGCGAAACCGTGGCGCATTTATGGCCTTACAGTGAACCCACAGATAATCTTCCAAGCCTTACCGAAGTCGTAGAAACCTTTGCGTCTGTGAGTAAACAGAAGGTGTCGGAAACGCTAGCCAACTACCTGACGATAATGACCCCTGCACAGCGCTGGGCTTTATTGAAACTTGGCACCCGCGGATTGCGCATAGGCGTGTCGGCTCGCTCCATTAAACAAATATTAGCCGATTATGGCAATAAAGATATCAAAGAAATTGAGACGCTGTGGCACGCGGTTACACCACCCTACACCGACATGCTTGCTTGGTTAGAAGGCAAAGCTGACAAACCTGACATTGAAAATGCAGTTACTTTCCACCCCGTGATGCTTTCCCACCCTATTGAGGACAGCGATATTGATGCTTTTAAGGAAAACACGTGGCAAATTGAAAACAAGTACGACGGTATTCGTGTTCAGCTTGCTGTTAAATCGGAGCCTATTGCCAGTAAATGCGCCACAAGAAAAGACCAGAACGATAACAAAGCAGGGCAAACAACAAATGAAGACACGCCGGATAAGGCGCTTTTCTCACGCACAGGAGATGACATTAGCCATTCTTTTCCCGACCTACTTGAAACGGTAAAAGGAAATATGGTGCTAGACGGTGAACTACTGGTTATTCATAACATAAAAGGCGACGCTTATGACGCTATGGCTTCACAGCCGAATGTCGACACATTCAATGCACTTCAGCAACGCCTCAACAAAAAAAAGCCAAGTAAAGCACTGCAAGCGTCTTCACCTGTTGGACTTATTGTCTACGATGCCTTGGTGCTAGATGGCAAAGATTTAACTGAGAAAACGTTGAAGGAACGTCGCCAGGCGCTCCACGAATGGTTTAACCATAACAAAAGCGAGCGCTTGTTTTTATCGGAAACCCTTTCTGCGAGCTCTCCTAAAAGCCTTCGTGAACTTCACGCCCACGTTTGTCAAAATCGCGCGGTGGAAGGGTTGATGATAAAGCGCTTAGATAGCAAGTACATCCCCGGCCGTCCCAAAGGGCAATGGTTCAAGTGGAAGCGCGACCCGCTGGTGGTTGATGCGGTAATGATGTACGCGCAGCGAGGGCACGGGAAACGATCGAGCTTCTATTCCGATTACACGTTCGGTGCATGGGAAGACGACCAGCTTCTGCCAATAGGAAAAGCATATTCTGGATTTACCGACGAAGAACTTAAGAAGCTAGACAACTGGGTACGGCGCAATGCAGTGGGACGCTTTGGCCCTGTGCGGGAGGTAAAGAAAGATCTGGTGTTAGAAGTGGCTTTCGACGCGGTCCATCCTTCTTCAAGACATAAATCGGGTGTAGCGCTACGCTTCCCTCGCATTCATCGTATTCGTTGGGATAAACCCGCCGCCGAAGCTGACACGCTAACCAACGTTAAAGCGTTAATCGAAAACTAACCACGTAAAAATACTTCCTAAGTAAGAAAAAATCGCTGAAAATGAAGTTTTACAGATGACCTCGGGCGGATTGCCTGAAGAGAACAAAAATAGGAAATCGCCATGCCGAAGGCTAGTGAAATCAAAAAGAATAACACCGTGGTATTTGACGGTAAGACCTGCATAGTTAGAGATATAGAGCGCTCTGTACCCCAAGGTCGTGCCGGTGGCAGCATTTATCGCATGCGCATGTATGACGTCGTCACAGGTGCTAAGTACGACGAAACATTTAAAGACTCAGATACATTGGATATGGCTGATTTAATTCGTCGTCCGGCAATGTTTTCTTATGTGGATGGTGACGAATACATTTTTATGGATAAGGAAGACTACACGCCTTATCACTTGAACAAAGAAAGTATTGAAAATGAGGCGCTATTCATTAATGAAGACACCGACGGTATTCAGGTGGTTATTGTAAGTGAAGTGCCAGTAGCGTTAGATTTGCCAATGAGCGTAGAGCTTGAAGTTGTTGAGACAGACCCATCTATTAAAGGCGCCTCTGCTACGTCTCGAACCAAGCCTGCCACGCTTTCAACCGGACTGGTTGTACAGGTGCCTGAATACATCAGCACTGGCGAATGGATTAAGGTAAACACCGAGGAACGCAAGTTCCAAAGTAGAGCGGATAAGCACTAAGCCTCCAATACATCAGCTGACGCCACCTTTGCCGGTGCGCAGCGATTGAAGAAAAAAGGGTTCATTTTGAACCCTTTTGTTTATCTTAAGATAATCGATACTTATTTAGCGATGTTAGCCTGCGTTGGCAATGCGCTAAATGCACCATACTGCGTTACCGTGTAAGCACCACAGCGGATAGCAAATTCCGTAGCTTCGCTTACATTCTCGAAGTTCTCCGCCCATGCGTCGAAGTCATCAGCGCTTTTCACTTTTGTAGATAGGAAATATAAGAAGCCACCAATAAAAGAGTCACCCGCTGCTGTCGTGTCTTTTACATCCATTTTAGGTGACGCTAACGTGCCGCTAAACGACTTGGTAATATAGTGAATAGGCTCACCACCATCGGTTACCAATACAACTTTAACACCGCTATCTAACCACTGCTGAACCTTTGTATCAGCATTTTCTTCGCCATATAGCTCTGCGAGTTCTTCTCGGCTAGCCTTTAAAACAGACACTTTCTTTGCAGCTTCATCTATACGTGACGGCGCATTCGCTGTGTCATCCCAAAACGCTGGGCGATAGTTAATATCCAAACACACCATCATGCCGTTTTCCTTCGCCTTGTTCAGAATAAACTCGGTACCAGGAATAAGTTCAGGGCCTGAAATAGAGCCTGAGCAAAAATGAAGCACTGTATTTTTATCACAATCTATCGTCGACAAATCTTGCTCTGAAATGTGTTTATGCGCTGCATTATCGACATAAAAATCAAAAGAGCGTTCGCCGTCTGCATCCAAGTTTACAAATGCCAGAGCCGTATTACCTTCTTGTGTAGTCCACACGAAGTCAGTGTTTACTTTGTAGTGCTCTAGCATTTCTTTAAGAAACGCGCCAAAGGTATCGTCACCTACTTTCGAGACCATCGCACTCTCACCACCTAGCTGAGCTACAGCGACTGCCACATTAGCAGGTGCACCACCCGCGTAGGGCTGGAAAGGTTTCATTGCTGGTATGTTGCCATCTTTGGGCGCAGCACCTTGGCTTAACATATCAATTAGCACTTCACCTAAACATAAAATCTTCATACCAGCCTCACTTAACAGAATTTAAAAATTGCAGCTTACCTTTGCACAGTTCGCGCAAGGTTAACGAATCGTTAATTAATTGGGGCATAGTATTGTCGAAAGAATCAATTAAATCAACCTAATTGATTTAACCTTTTGCGCAAAAATCAATGGGTGTGATAGGGTTGACGCAGTACTGTCGAATAAAGTTATGTCTGAACAAGTACCTACACCATTTCTTAAATTTGATACACGGCTAGGTTGTTATTACACTCTAGCTTCTTAAAACGATAGATTGTAAATACATTGAATACTGAATCGGCCTTTCACCTACCATCACAGAAAGCACCTACATTGCTTGATAGCCGCTCAGCGAATGAACGGGATATCCTTACCCTAATTCGCCAACGTTCTTCATTGCCTAAAGCTGAAATAGCACAGTTAACGGGGCTGTCTGCACAATCAGCGACAGTGATCATTAAAAAACTAGAGGCTGACGGCCTAGTAAGGCGACTAAAGCCAATCAAAGGCGGAGTAGGCCAGCCCAAGGTGCCGTTTGGTCTCAATGAAAACGGCGCGTTTGGTATAGGGCTGAAAGTAGGTCGACGAAGTTTCGATATGACGTTACTCGACTTGAAAGGCAATGTAAGAGCAACACTTCACGAGAAGTTCGCCTACCCGACCGTAAGCAACCTGCTTACCTTTGCAAAACGTGCTTTCAATGTACTCATTAAAAATTTGGATACAGACCAACAGCGCCTAATCCGAGGTTTAGGCGTTGCTATGCCCTTTGAAATTTGGAGTTGGGCAGAAGAAGCCGGAGCCCCAAAAAATGAATTGGAAGAGTGGAGAGAGTTTAATCCACAAGCGGCATTGGAAGATTTATTATCACTGCCTGTTTTTATAAAAAATGATGCTGGAGCAGCGTGCAGCGCAGAGATGTCTTTCGGTAATTCCCAAAACTACAATAGTTTTCTTTACATCTTTGTTGGCACATTCTTAGGCGGTGGCCTGGTACTCAATAACCAGTTAGTTAATGGAAAAACCGGTAACGCAGGTGCCATTGGCTCTTTGCCCTTTTACAATGGCAGTTCACAAAGTCAGCTAATAACCCAGTCTTCACTTTATTTGCTGGAACGAAAGCTAAACGACGCTGGGCACAACGGTCAGCATATTTATGAATCGCCATCCCACTGGTCTTGTGACACGCGCTCAATAGAAGACTGGTTAAGCGAAACCGCCAGAGGATTGGCCTTTGCGACTCAATGTGCAATGAGCTTGTTAGACCTAGACGGCGTAATCATAGATGGCGCAATTCCTGATGATGTCAAAAACGCATTGGTCGCGCATACGCAAAGCGCGATGGAGACGCTTGATATGCGTGGCCTTGCTCAGGTACACATAAGCGAAGGTCTTGTAGGCAGAAAAGCGCAATCCATTGGAAGTGCAAACCTAGCCCTTCAGGCAAATTATTACTAATCATCTAACATCTCAAAAGGTTTGGCTTCGGGCAGCATGAAAGAAGGAATGTATGACATTTTAATTTTAGATGGCGGCATGGGGCGAGAGCTGAAAAAGACAGGTGCACCCTTTAAGCAGCCAGAGTGGTCAGCACTGGCACTAATGCAAACACCTGAATTAGTAAGTGATGTGCACAAACGTTTTCTTGAAGCCGGTGCCTGCGTTATTACCACTAACGCCTATGCGCTTGTACCTTTTCATATTGGGGAAAATACATTTAGGGAGCAGGCTTTTACTCTCGCTCAGAGTGCGGCCGAACTCGCTCGAGGTGCAGTAGACACATTAAAGAGCGATGGTGGCAATAAGCGATTTGTCGCGGGTAGCGTTCCTCCGGCTTTTGGTTCTTACCGCCCAGATTTATTTGATGCAACCCGTGTAGCCGACATTCTCACCCCGCTTATTAAAGCCCAGGAGCCCTATGTTGATGTTTGGTTGATTGAAACTGCAAGTTCGGTAGAAGAAGCTAAAGCCGTGGTGTCACTTATAAAACAGCACTCTTCACTGCCTATATGGCTGTCATTCTCCGTTAGTAATCGAGAAACATCTAACGAGCCTGTGACATTGCGCTCAGGTGAGCTGCTAAGTGAGATAGAGTCATTATTGAGCGAAGCACAGAGCGTACTTTTCAATTGCTCGCAACCGGAAGAGATGGAAGACGCTATTTCAATAACGCGAAGTTTAAATGCTTCGATTAATATTGGCGCTTATGCAAATAGCTTTTCTGAGAGAAAACGTACACACGCGGCCAACGCGCTACTTTCCGAAATACGTGACGATATAACCCCCGCCCGCTATGTTGAATACGTTAAGACTTGGGTGGCTGCTGGCGCAACCATCATCGGGGGCTGCTGTGGTATCGGCCCTGAACATATTAAAGCCATCAGCGACGTTTTTGGTCAATAAAAGTACTAAATAGACGTGGCTAGCTTTACAGCGCAAAGTCCTGTGTTTCGAAATACAATAGTGAGTATAAGTCGCATACTGCAAACGCCGCATTGAGCTGCTCCACACTAGGCACATGCGTTTTCGTTGGTTTTATCGCTGGTTCGCTACATCCTTTTACGAGTATTAACGCATCATAAGAAGGGCGTGTACCAATACTATGAACGTACAGTTGACTATCGCCAAGCTCAATGATTGACCATGAATTAGCGCTCGGATCATTAGGGGCATCTACATCGGCGTGTTGCCGTTTATACTGTTTTGACACTCGACGTTTAAACAGCAACTCAACGAATGTCAGTTTCGATTCACTTAGCCACTGATTACCGCCTCGTTCAAAGTGCCCCTTAAAGAATTCCGCAGGAATAGAAAATTGCTCGCCATTAATGAGCTTATTTAAATCAAAAATAGCCGGCAACAGTGTAACCATGCTGCTCTGAGAAAAAGCGCCAGCGTGATCCAGATCTAAAGACTCAAGAACTAGCGCTTTATATGAACTGTCTATCTTGTAGATAAGTTGATAATCGTGTGGCGAGTAGTATAGCGGCAGATGACTAGCGTAGAGATCGGTACCATCGGAAAACACTACCATTCCGTGAGATCCAACTTTATCGTGATTAGCGTGTGTTGTGGCAACTGGCGCTAACTCGCGGCCGACGACATTCGCACTGGAGGCGGGTGTATTAATGAAAGTCACGAATATATATAAAGCAGTAAGAAAGAGATATTTCATAAGGCGGCAAGTATGTTTGAAAGGCTACTGTGGCAATACTGACATTCAATTCACATACAGTTAAGCTACAATTAAGATTCAATTAATTCCCAATTGGAAGCAATTTAGCGATGCACTTATGGATATTGAAGACTTAAGAAAATTTATTGTTGTTGCGCAATATGAGAACTTGAACAAGGCGTCCCAGCATTTATCAGTGACCACAGGCGCGTTGTCTAAAGTAGTAAAGCGCATAGAGCATAAATTGGAGGTGCAAGTATTTGACCGAGTAGGTAAACATATTCGACTCAACCAACGGGGTAACAAATTTCTGCTTTATGCCACTCATCTTGTGCACGAAGCCGATCAAGCTCTCAGTGAGTTTAGAGGAAGTACTGCTGTATACAACGTTACTGTTGCTGGCCCATCGCTATTGCTTCAATACTACTTACCTACGTTGCTTTCCAAGCCCTCTTTTTTACAAACTCACTTTCACGTAAATATTAATGCTTGTTGGGAAGGTAAAGCGCTGGATAGTGTGTCAAAAGGAGGAAGCGATCTCGCTATTGCCACCTCTTTTGCGATGGAAGAACGAGAGAAAGACCCTTCTCTTCATCATATATCGCTAGGTTCGTCTACATATGTGGTCGCTGCAGCGGAAAACCACGCTGCGGTAACTGAAGCAAAGAACGGCGCATTAACAAGTCAAAGTTTGTACGGTTACGCATTCGCCTGCCCTGATGTTTCGCCCTTTTGTGGAATAAAACGCGGCATCGGTTCTGATGGATGGAGAGACGACAAAGTGCCCCGCTCAATTCGCTATCGATGTAATGATTTTGGCACGCTGATATCCATTGTTCGACAAGGACTGGCCTTGGCCTACGTGCCTGACTTCATAGCAAAAAGCCATAACCTTACTAGCGTCGATGTATTAGGTTATGACTTTTATCATACGGAGCACTTCGAACTTGTTTACAAACCTAGCATGGCATCGGGATGGCTCAACCGGTTTGTCGACTCAGTTAAAAGCGCTATTTCGTAACAACATTTTTAGCCCCTTTGATCAGTGCTTCTCTGTCAATTTTATTAGGGACTTCCACTCCACGCCGTGCGGCTGGCCTCGCTTCAATACTGTTTTTCCAACGGGTTAAGTTGTCTAACCCTTCTATGCTTACACCAGACCATTCATAGGTACGCACCCAACACCAGTTCGCCATGTCAGCAATACTGTAGTCGTCGACCAAATACTCTCGATTTTCTAGCCTCCCATCAAGCACAGTAAATAGGCGGCGCACTTCGTTTTGGTAACGTGCTATCGCCACTGGAATTTTTTCTTCTAAGTAGCGGTGGAACACATTAGCTTGGCCCATCATTGGGCCTATGCCTCCCATCTGAAACATGACCCACTGTAAAACCTGACTTTTTCGCTTTGCGTCGGAGGGTAAAAACATACCGCTTTTTTCTGCGAGATATATCATGATAGCGCCAGACTCAAACACGATGTGACCATCGGCTTCTCTATCCACAATTACCGGAATACGGCCATTGGGGTTCATTGCCAAAAATTCAGGAGTTTTCTGCTCTCCCTTCATCAGGTTTACGGCATGGGCGGTGTATTCAAGCCCCATTTCTTCAAGCGCTACCGACGCTTTCCAACCGTTCGGTGTGGCTGCGGTGTATAAATCTATCATTAGGCTTTTGCACTCTCTCTGTTACTTACCGCCTCATACCAGCGCGCCAGATTGACATGCTCGTCAGTCATACGAATTTTTACCACACGGGCGAAATCCATAGCGCATAACGCGGTTATATCAGCAATAGAAAAGGTGTCACCAGCAATAAACTCTTTAACACCAAGTCGACGCTCTAAAATGTTCAAATATTTCGACGCATTAATACCCGCTTCCTTACCGAATTCAGGAACCGGCGTCATACGATCTTTAAAGTAGCCTGTAGTATGTTGAAAACACATACCAATTTGCATCATAAACGCAAACTCTACTTGTCGTTGCCACATAGAAATAGTCGCTTTTTCAACGGGCGTTGTTCCCATTAGCGGTGGCTCTGGCTGCAGTGCTTCAAAATACGTACAAATGGCATCGGTTTCGGCAATACAGGTGCCGTCATCAAGCTCTAAAATAGGTATCTTTCCCAGCGGGTTCTTCGCGCGCATTTCCGCAGTTAGATTTTCACCCTTTTGAATGTCGACCTGAACGTAGTCAACGTCAATGCCCTTCTCAGCCAAAAACATTCGTACTCGACGTGGGTTGGGCGCAGTCTTCGTTTCGTAGATTTTCATAATGATGATTACGGGCCTTATGGTGATTAGTCAGGAATTGTAATAACCCAAGATTAGTAACTGTGCAGTACGCTTTCAAATCACTCTGTATATGACTCATACTATTCAGCGCCTTTATGGTTATACCTCTCTATTTTTCGCAGATAATTAACCAGTTGCAGGTCTTGAACCAGCTCTATCTAGATGCTGCTACAGCGCTGTGAGTACTTTAAGACGCTTTATTTCATTGTCAGTAAAATGGGCAGATTGATACTCTTGCAGTGCTTTTTCTATTGCGTTTGAATCAAGAGATTGCTGAACCAAGTTATCGCGGAATGTTTTGTATTCGGCAATTCTGTTTTGCCACTGAGCTTGTTGTGCCCATGTTTTGGAAAAGCGTTCTGCAACTTCGCTACCAAATTCAGCCGCCACTGCGTTATAGCGATCGTTAATAGTGCTGTGGTTGTTTTTTATTTCGTTTATTCGATGCATATTAAGCGTGGGCTGGAAGGCTTCACGTTCGGCGGAGTTTCCAGCTTTAATTGACTCGACGATAAGGGCCTTTCTTTCGTCTCTGGACAAGGTGTTTTCTTGGGCAACACTTAAACGTGCTAGCGCCGCCTCATCTACCTGCGCTTCTTGACTAAACAGATAGTGATATTCAGTATTATTAAAGTAAGTTCGTCTGATTTCCTCTCGCTCATCTAGCTTAAACGACACATCCTGCAAGCTGTGACTGGCAAGGTCGACGTCCAATTCAACCAAAGACAGCGCTACTTTGTAATCGACATACCGGGCAAATAAGTCGATTGCGTCACCTTGCGTGCTGAGTGTGAATACTTCATGAGCATGGGTTGTGTAGGCAAGTTTCACTGCTTGCGGCACTTCTGAGGTGCGTGCAAATACGAAGCGATCGAAAGCGTCTTTGGTCGAGTAATTGAGTTCAAAGGGAATGAGATCAGCTTTTGTACGATCAGCCGCAATATCAGTGTCACTATCCCGATGACTACCTACATCAGTTACTTGATGTACTGCACCGCCTCCTTCTAACTCATATTCTCCGGCTTTCGCTTGTGCACCTGAGGATGAGCGTTGACTGAAAATTTCTGAATTAGAGGTTTGGGATTCAGACGCTAACTGGTTGTAAAGAATAGCACCGAATACTAAGAGGGCGAGCAGCCCTCCTAGTATTGGAAAAACACGGTGTAATTGACGCTTCGCCACTACAGCCCTAAGCCTTTCAGTCGGTTAGCCTGACGAACAAACACGTCAACTGGGTCGGTTTCAAACCAGTGCGTTATGCCAAAGCTCTGGTTGACTTCATCAAGGTGGTTCATTTTATAGTTGTCTTTAAGTACTTTGCCTAAATGAGAACTACAGGTCGATACTAGCCCATCGTTTGGCTCTTTGAATGCGGTGCCAGTAATAGCTAAGAATGGGTCAACTACATCAAGAGCATTGGTGTAAGTTCTGCCTCCGCTCCACGAGAAATAGTACACGCCATTTTCAGCCAACATTTTTCCATCGTTGCGGCAGTAGGCAGTAGGCATCCCTTCTGGATATTTTTGATTGAAAGCAACAGAGCCAGACGTAGACAATGAATTAAGCGCAGCGATTGAATCTGTAGGTTTGTCTCGCGGGTCTGACCCAGAGGCAATCTCGATGATATTGGCGAACGCATTAACTACAACGCCCGCAGCACCTTCGCCCACTGAACCTTCAGAAAAAGCGTCTCGTAGTTCATCTGCCACTTTGCTTCCCCAGTTTACGCCGGCAACTGAACTTACCGAAGCAACCTTATCTGGGGCAACGCTTGCGGCATAACGTGCCGTTGGACCACCGTGACTGTGTCCAATTAAATTCACTTTGTCAGCTCCTGATAGCGCCAGAACTTCATCAATGTAATCGAGTAACTGTTCACCGCGGACTTCGGTCGAGTTTGCTGGTGAGACCTCTGCGATATAGATAACAGCGCCGTTTCGGCTAAGTTTGTGCGGTACCTTATAGAAATAATCAACAAATAAGATATCTTCGAACCCAAACAGACCGTGAACTAACACAATAGGATGCTTGGTTTTTGCGTAGGTGCCAGCGTAGGCTTGGCCAGACAAGCCTAATGTCATACTGAACAAAGCTAATATCACGGCGAATTTACCGAGCCATGGTTTTGTAGAGCGTATTCTTATAGAGCGTAAGTGGTTATATAGTGTCATCGAGTGTGTCCCATAATTATGGTTATATGTGGTCTGTGGTCAGACCTTTGTTATAATTATGTAAACACTATGTGAAGATCAACCTTTGTGTGAAATCTTTAATAAAGGCTTTTACTGTGTATAGGTAAATTTTCGACGGAGTTAATTACTATTAGTCAGTTAATTCAGAAAGATAGCGTCAGGTATGAAGTATGTTAACCCATACCATTTGCACTAAACATTCAGGACATAAATAACACTTATAGTCGCTTATTTATGTTTGGAATATGCTTGAATGTAGTTTACGGCTAGGCTCGAAGTGGTTAGCCACTCTCCTTTAAGTGGGTTTAGCCTCATACCGACCTGATACTTAAGGGTAAACTCATTTCCAATCCAGCGTTTTAATTCGCTGGGCTTAACAAATTTCTTCCAGTCATGGGTTCCTATTGGTAAGTAGCGCATTACGTATTCCGCTCCCACTATGGCAACAACATAACTTTTCAGCGTGCGGTTCAGCGTCGCCAAAATCAGCAGGCCACCCGGCTTAACCAAACTTGCGCACTCGCGCATAAGCTGCTGCTGGTCAGGCACGTGCTCAACTACTTCGGCGTTAATTACCACATCATATTGCCTACCTTCTTCTACTACCTCGCTTGAGAGTTTATGCTGATAGTCTACCTTCACTCCTGTATTTTGAGCATGGCGCTTTGCCACTTCTACGCTCACCGCACTGGCATCTATTCCTGTAACTTGGGCGCCTAATTTTGCTAGCGGTTCGCTTATTAGCCCACCGCCACTGCCAATATCTATCACTGATAAGGCGGAATAATCGGGAGGCAAGTTGCCCTGACCGAAATGATTTTCTATTTGTGCTTTTATAACGTTTAGTCTTGCCCGATTAAAATCCAGCGCGGTTTTGTATTTGCCTTCTGGATCCCACCAAGAGTCAGCGAGCGCATCGAAGCGCGCAATCTCTTGTTCAGAAAAGTTACTGTCGCCTGTTTTTTGCTTTTATCGAGCACGATTTTTTACCTTAAAACGTAGTTACCGTAGCGCTTATTGTTGACCCTTGTCGAGCAGGGTCATAAGGTGGATAGATAAGGTTCTATTCATCCTAAATTCGCTAATTGGCGATTTGAATAAGACATACCTATTAAACCATACGTTGTAAAAGAGGGTTCTGATTTTGGCGAACGCAAAAAATGTTTATGGACGCCCACTCCAGCTATGCTGTGGAAATACTGGATTTACGCGAGAAGGATTTTGCTATGTCCCAGACGCTGATGTGGGTAATCACAGCGTATGCGCGGTTGTCACTGACGAATTTCTTCAGTTTTCGCTACGACAAGGCAACGACCTCATCACGCCGTGGCCTAGTATGACATTTCCTGGCTTGTTAGCAGGCGACAGGTGGTGTTTGTGTGCCGCTCGCTGGCTACAAGCCTATGAGGCAGGTGTAGCGCCAAAAGTACGCTTGGAAGCCACACATGAAAAAGCGTTAGACATTATTCCACTTTCACTGCTAGAAGAATACGCGGCAGATTAACCTAAACCTGCCGCCTCGCCCTCGAATGCTTATATTCGCACTATTGCGCGAACATTGCTTGATTGAGCAGTGAAGTTCAATTTACTGCTGAGGAGTACGAATAACCATAAGTCGAGTCTCAGACATATCTTCAATCGCATAGCGAATACCTTCGCGCCCTAGACCTGAGTCCTTCACGCCACCATAGGGCATGTTGTCCACCCGCCAGCTAGGTACATCTCCAATGACCACACCACCAACGTCAAGCACGTCCCATGCTTTGTGCGCTTTATATATATCGCGGGTAAACACACCTGCTTGAAGTCCGTAGCGGCTGTTATTTACTTCTTCAAGCGCTTCGTCATAGTCATCGAATGGCACCAGAATAGATAGAGGGCCAAACGCTTCTTCGGCACTGGCATCACAATCCTTTGGTACATTTTCCATTACCGTAGCCTCAAGCATGGCGCCGTCTCGCGTTCCGCCGCATAGAATGGTGGCACCTTTCTCTTTTGCTTCTTCAATCCAGCCGTGAAGGCGCTCTGCTTCGCCTTCTGAGATCATAGGGCCAATAAAGGTGTCTTCATTAGACGGGTCGCCAGACACTAACGCTTTCACTTTTTCCACATAGCGTGACTTAAACTCATCGTATATTTTGCTGTGCACTAAAAGGCGCTGAACACTTATACAACTTTGCCCTGATTGATAATAAGCACCGACAATTACCCGGTCGATGGCGTCTTCAATATCGGCATCTTCATCAACTACGCATGCGGCGTTACCGCCAAGCTCCAATACCACCGGCTTCTTTCCTGCTTTTGCTTTAAGCGCCCAGCCCACATCAGGTGAACCTGTGAAGCTAAGCAGCTTTAGTCTTTCATCAGTAGTGAATAAGTCAGCGCCGTCGCGGCTACAAGGTAGAATAGAAAATGCGCCTTTGGGTAAGTCGGTTTCAGCTAATACCTCACCAATAATAAGCGCACCAATAGGGGTTCGCGAGGCAGGCTTAAGTACAAAGGTACAGCCTGCTGCGATTGCAGGAGCCACCTTGTGCGCAGCCAAATTCAGAGGAAAATTAAACGGCGATATAAATGAACATGGACCTATAGGGACCTTCTTGGTCATGCCCTGATAACCTTTGGCACGCGCCGAGATTTCTAAATTCACCACCTCGCCGTTAATACGCACTGATTCTTCTGCCGCTATTTTGAAGGTATCGATAAGGCGGCTGACTTCGCCCTTAGCGTCTTTAATTGGCTTACCAGCCTCTATACAAAGCGCTTGTGCCAACTCGTCGGCTCTTTCGGTAAAGCGCTTCACACAGTGCTCTAGCACCGCTTGTCTTTCGAAAGGAGCCATGGCGGCCATCGCAGGCTGCGCTTCTTCTGCTGCAGCAATGGCCTTATCGATGGTATCCGCATCGGCCATCGCCACCTTGGTTGCTACCTCTCCGGTGTATTTATTAGTCACGTCCAAGTCGGTATTGGCATAATGTGGCTCACTCGCTAAATAATAGGGATAGCTTTCCTTCAACATTTTTTACTCCTTACCTTTCTGTTACGTTTGGCTTAAAGCTTGGCGCTAAGCTCTTTAATCGTATGATTTAGTGTTTTGTCATTCATACTGTAATCAACTGGACAATCGATAATATGTACGCCTTTTGTGTTCAAACACTTATCAACTAAGTGAATAAGTACATCCGCGTCGTCAACTCTCCAGCCCTGTGCGCCGTAACTTTGTGCGTATTTAACAAAGTTGGGGTTGCCATAATCTAAACCAAACTCATCGAACTGCATGTTTGCTTGTTTCCACTTGATCATTCCGTACGCATCGTCGCGCAAGATGATCACCACAAGGTCAAGCTTAAGCCTAACGGCAGTCTCAATTTCTTGGCTATTCATCATAAAGCCGCCATCGCCGCATACGCTTACCACAGGGACATCAGGCTTCACTAGTTTGGCTGCTATAGCTGATGGCAAACCGGCTCCCATTGAAGCCAGTGCGTTGTCTAAAAGCAGGGTATTCGGATGATATGCGGGGTAATTTCGGGCAAACCATATTTTATATACGCCGTTGTCTAACGTAACAATGCCGTTATCAGGCATAACTTTACGAATATCGCGTACAAGACGTTCTGGTAAGATAGGGAATCGGTTGTCGTCTTCTGCTTCAGCACGGTGGTCTACATAGGCTTGATGCACATCTTTGTAGAAGTCGAGTTTCCAACTGTCTTGGGGAGTAATGCCTTCTTTTATTTGCCAGATGCTGTTAGCAATATCTCCAACGACTTCGAGTTGCGGGAAGTAAACAGGGTCTACGGCAGCCGAATCAAAGTTGACATGAATCACTTTTTTATCGTTGTGATGCATGAAGAACGGTGGCTTTTCTACCACATCGTGGCCTACGTTGATAATAAGATCGGCACGCTCTATTGCCCTGTGTACAAAGTCACCGTCAGACAGAGCAGTATTCCCTGCAAAGCGCGGGTCGCTTTCGTTTAGTACCCCTTTTCCCATTTGGGTGGTAACAAATGGAATGCAGGTTTTATCAACAAACTCCCTGAGCATTTTCGCTGTTAGCTTTCTGTTTGCTCCGGCGCCAATCAATAACAAAGGTGACTGGGCTTCTTCAATCATAGTAACCGCAGCAGCAATTGCTTTGTATTCGGCGATAGGTCGACGGGCCATGCTAGGTGTTAGTATTTGGGCACTGGTTTGTTCTGCGGCAATGTCTTCTGGCAGTTCAATGTGTACAGCGCCCGGGCGCTCTTCATGGGCTAGACGAAATGCCTCTCGCACAGTAGAAGGAATTCTATCGCCACTCACAATCTGGTTGGTGAATTTAGTGATCGGCCGCATCATGTCAACGATGTCGATAACTTGAAAGCGACCTTGTTTGCTGGTTTTGATCGGCTTTTGCCCAGTAATCATCAACATTGGCATAGCACCAAGTTGAGCGTAAGCCGCGGGAGTAACTAGATTAGTGGCCCCAGGTCCTAAGGTCGAAAGGCACACTCCCACTTTTCCGGTAAGCCTGCCGTAAGTAGCAGCCATAAAGCCAGCGCCTTGCTCGTGACGAGTCAGCACCAGTTTAATAGAGGACTCGCGCAACGACTCAAGTAAGTCGAGGTTTTCTTCACCTGGGATACCAAAGACGTATTCCACGCCTTCTGCTTCTAACGCTTTAACAAATAAATCGGACGCTTTCATGTGCTGCACGCTCCTTGTAATTTGAGCAGAAAATAAAGTTCTTATTAGTTGTGCTACGAAACAATGCTGCGAATGGGTTTACTGTGCGTAATAAAATGCCCGTTGCTAACGGGCATGTTAAAAAATAGTGTATAGGAGAGAAAAAGGAAGTCTAATCACTGATTATTATGCGCTTGTATGCGAGCAAAGAACCATCTTCGTTTTGTGACACACTAAATGTATATTCATTGTAGTCACTGCCAAACACTGTATCTTGCCCCAGCAACGTGTCTGGCTCACCCCGGTGACTGTAGTCGGGATGATTGGTACAAATGTCTTGGCAAAAGCTATCGGAAAAGCCAAATTGAGAAACCAATTGATCAGTATTGTTGCGACGTATACGAAAATGGATGTGGATAGCTCGGCTGCTGTACCAGCCGGGAAAACAGCTTTTTAGGTTTATTCTTCCGCTAGCATCTGTCACCGCAATACCTCTGAACCACTTCGCACTTAATGCATCCACTTCATTTCCCGTGCAAAATGCCGAATTAAATCCGCTGGCATCGGCACTATCACTGGTATCTCCTGAATAAACGCCATCTACATCGCAATGCCATACTTCAATTTCATAACCCGATAGGGGATTACACGCTTCATCAATTAACTGAAGACACAACATCATCGGCAAACCTGTTTGCTCATATGAGATGTCGTCAAGATAGTCACTTTGAAAATAGCACGGGCCTTCCGTTTGAGAACCTGTGAGAGCCACACTGCATACAGAAGCAGTGTCAAATAAACTATCGTCTGGAAAGTCTGACGTCATAGCTGACGTGCCACCGCTTGCCCAACCGTCAAAATCTTCTTCAGGTTCGGCATTTGAATCGGTGTCGTTATTGGAAGATGAGGAGTTAGATGCTGTGGAACTTGTAGAGGTGGAATTAGAACCTCCACAACCCCACAACCCGATAGCAATAGGAGCCAATGTAAGCCCCACCGCTGTTTTCATAAAGCGGCGTCGCTTGAGCGGCTTTTCCGTTAATTTTTTTGATGTCATCGTGCGTTGCCCTTGGTTGTCTTTGCAAAAAAGACATTTAGCTAAAGGACAAGGTTCTCTTATTTACTCAAGCTTTACGTAGCTTTACACAGTAAATAAGCAAAGTGAAAAAAGCGCAGGTATTTGGGTAACTAAACCTAGGTTATTCAGCACTCCATTCGGATAGCGCCTTCTGTGTTACTTTATCTACCTCATGTTTATTTTCGCTTATCCACCAGCGCTCCATAATACGAACATTTTTCTGATTGGCTTTATAGAATATATCCACAATGTCGCCAACAAATGGAATAAAACCTAAGCCAAAGTCGATTGCTGAGTTTTTTACCATTTGAGCTATTAGCGCTTTGGGCATACCCAATGATTTTCCCAGCCAAACTATTCGAAGTGAAACGAAGAGCATCAGCGCGTCACCGGCTCCTGGGATAAGGCCCACGATTGAATCCAAGCCTATTCTTATTGGGATAAAAGGGAGCTTTACAGCAGTATCCAGCAAGTTCGCCAGTTTTTGCGCTTTAAGTAGTGCCTTTGGTGCTTTGCCTTCCACGACCTTATCTCCCTTTCAATATAATAAATGCGCCACCAAGGGTGATTTCCCTATTGGTTTTCCTCGAAACGTTTACTGTCAGCTTTTCAAACGCTACTTTTCAGCGCCTAACGCTCTTGCTAAGCCTGCGCGCAAACCGTTGTCCGACTGTACTGTCCACCCATGCAGGTTTTCTTGCACTATGTCAAAAAGCACGTCTATATGTTCTTTGTCACTGTTAAGTGCCGCGATGTATTCATAGCGCTCACCACCAGCTTCCATAAAGTACTCGCGATTCTCTTCACCAATTTCTTCAATAGTTTCCAAGCAATCGGCTGAGAAGCCAGGGCACATAACCTGAATGGATTTCACCCCTTTTTCAGGTAAAGACTTTAACGTTTCATCTGTATACGGTTTCAACCACTCTTCTCGACCAAAACGAGATTGGAAGGTTGTCATATATTCGTCGTGTGAAAGGCCAAGTTTCTCGGCAAGCAAGCGCGACGTTTTGTGGCACTCGCAGTGATAGGGGTCACCATTCATTAAATAGCGCTTAGGAATACCGTGGTAAGACAAAATAAGCTTGTCCGCTCTTCCATGGGTTTCCCAATGCGCTTTTACTTTGTTCGCCAGCGCGGTAATGAAATTATCGCGGTCGTGATAGTGATTCACGAAGCGAAGTTCTGGGAGCCAACGGCGAGAGGTGAAATCCTTAGCGATAGCATCAAATGTGGAGCCAGTTGTCGACGCGCTGTATTGAGGGTAAAGCGGTAAAACGACGAGTTTGCGTACGCCTTTTTCCAACATGGACTCGATGGTATCACCAATGGCGGGCTTGCCGTAGCGCATGGCAAAATCAACAATTACGTCATCGCCATATTGGGCTTTACAGCGTTCAGCAATAGCTGATGCTTGCGCTTTAGTAATAGCCATAAGTGGAGAGCCTTCTTCCGTCCATACGGTGGAATAAGCCTCAGCAGAACGCTTAGGGCGAAAGTTTAAAATGATACCATTTAATACAAACCACCAAATCGCTTTAGGCACTTCCACAACCCGCGGGTCAGAAAGAAACTCTTTCAAATAAGGGCGTAACGCCTGCTTAGTTGGCGCTTCCGGTGTCCCCAAATTCGTTACCAGTACGCCAATTTTATCTGGTTGCCCGTGAGTAAAACCTTTGTTCGATTTGTATTTCATGTATTCATAGTCCGAGAAGTACTGCGCTATATCCGTATTATACTGAATTACCTTAGATTATGATCTGCTATAACGCCAAAAAAGTGCGATTGCGTTAATAGATTTTGGACATTAAAAAAGCGACAGGTGTTCGAAAATACTTTTCAAAAACACATGCCGCTTTCTTAGTTTGCTGCCGCATTATGCGTGAGGCAGCCCGTAAAGCTATCTATTTAAGGCTGATAGTAAGTCGCTGCGCCCGGGCCTACCGGCATACCGAGTAGGAACACCCAAATGTAGAATAAAATTGTCCAACCTACGATAAACACCATTGAGTAAGGCAGCATCATGGCAATGAGCGTGCCCATTCCCAAGTCTTTCTTGTACCTTGCAGCCATGGCCAAGATGAGTCCGAAATAGCTCATCATAGGTGCGATAACGTTTGTGACTGAATCACCAATACGGTATGCAGCTTGAATCACTTCAGGCGCGTAGCCTATGAGCATGAGCATTGGCACAAAAATAGGTGCTGTTACCGCCCATTGCGCTGATGCACTCCCTAGCGACAGGTTCACTACACCACACATCAAAATGAACAGAATAAACACCGCTGGGCCATCTAACCCTGCCGCTTGTAACAACGCAGCACCTTTAACGGCTAATACTGTGCCTAGGTTTGTCCACTTGAAAAACGCAACAAACTGCGCAGCAAAGAATACTAGCGTAATGTAAAGACCCATTGCCCCCATGCTTTTAGACATGGCATCAATAACATCTTTGTCGTTCTTCATCGACTTGGTAACTTTACCGTAAACAAAGCCAGGAATAGCAAAGGTGATAAATATGAATGCAACAATGCCTTTAAGGAACGGAGAGCCCGCTACTTCACCTGTTTCTGGATGACGCAATATACCGTTTTCTGGCACTACCGTTAGCGCTAGTATCGCGCAAACAATAACAAACGATATACCTGCCCAACGCAGGCCTTTCTTTTCTAAATCCGTAGGCGCGTCCATTGATTGCTTGCCTAAATCTATGGAAGCATCAGCAGGGTCAAATTTACCGAGTCTCGGCTCAACAACCTTTTCGGTGACCAACGCGCCCATTGTGGCTACAACGAAGGTACTGATGAACATGAAGTACCAGTTTACTTCTGGGCCTACCATATAGTCGGGGTCAATCATGTGAGCAGCAGCTTCCGTGATACCCGACAACAGTGGGTCAACAGTTCCAAGCAGTAGGTTGGCGCTATAGCCAGCCGATACACCTGCAAACGCGGCGGCCAGACCCGCTAACGGGTGACGACCTAACGAGTGGAAAATCATCGCTGCCAGTGGAATAAGTACCACGTAGCCAAGCTCTGATGCAGTGTTTGAAATGATACCTGCGAAGACGATAGCAAAGGTCACGGCACGTTTAGAGGCATTCATCACCAACGCGCGCATTGCTGCTGATAACAGGCCAGAATGTTCTGCTACCGATACACCAAGAAGCGCAACAAGTACGGTACCCAATGGCGCAAAGCCTGTGAAATTGGTAACCAAGCCTGTCACTATTCGCTGCAAACCTTCTGCGCTCATCAGCGATATAACTTCAATCATACCGTCTTCTTCACGCCCCTTTGCACCTATTGGGCGAGGGTCAGCTACAGCAATGTCAAAGTAACCAAGTATCCCACTAAGTAACACAATGAAAAGTGAAAGCAGAGCGAACAGCGTTACTGGATGTGGGAGCAGGTTTCCTAACCATTCCACGGTGGTGAGAAATCGCGAGAATAACCCACCTTGTCCGCCCCTATCATCGGCAGACACTGTATTTGTATTTTCCGTTGTCAAAATCTTCCCTCTGTCGTTTATTGACGTCTACCACACCAAGGTTAATGCTGGGAAGGCATCAACCTTGTACATAAATAGTGACGTGTTTTAATAGTATTCAGACGGTATTTTACCCGATTTAGTAAAATTTTGGCAGTAGATAGGGTAAATGAAGGGTTAAGTCAGTGTACATTTTCCTAAATTGCCCGGCTACACAGATTAAATATAACTCGCTATATCATACCGTTAGCCTTTCAAAAGGCGTAAAAAAACCAGTCTAAAAAGACTGGTTTTTAAAGCTTCAAATTACGGCTATTTAGTTACCGTTTGACTTGTTCATATACTTGAAGAAGTCGCTGTCTGGTGCAATAACCATGACATCTTGTTTGCTGTTAAAGCTTTGCTTATACGCGTCCATACTGCGCAGGAAGCTGTAAAAATCAGCGTTCTTTGAGTAAGCGTCAGCGTAAATTTGTGCCGCAATCGCATCACCTTCACCGCGAAGTTGACGTGCATTACGCTCAGCATCAGCAAGCATTACCGTTACCTTCGCATCAATGTTTGCCTTAATGACTTCGGCTTGCTCTTGACCTTCTGAACGATGCTCACGAGCTACGGCGGCACGCTCTGCGCGCATACGCTGGAAGATCGAGTTGCTCACTTCAGTGGGTAAGTTAATCTGCTTAACGCGTACGTCTACAATTTCAATACCAAGCTCATCAGACGATGTAGAAGCTTGTTCCATTGCCTGGTTCATAAGCGCTGAACGCTCACCAGAAACGATTTGTGCAATAGTACGAGTACCAAACTCAGAACGTAGGCCGTTGTTTACTTTTTGCTTCAGTAGCGCTTCTGCTTGCAGCTTGTTGCCACCCGTTGATAGGTAGTAACGTGCAAAGTCTTCTATGCGCCACTTAACATAAGAGTCAACAATCAGGTCTTTCTTCTCGCTTGTTACAAAGCGATCAGGCGTTCCATCCAACGTTTGAATACGCGCATCTAAATGGCGTACCGAGTCAATGAACGGAAGTTTAAAGTGTAAACCTGGCTCAAAAACTCGAGTTTCACCGGTCGCGTCATCGCGCTGAACCTTACCAAATTGAATAACAATGGCACGCTCACCCTCTTTAACTGCAAACAGAGAACCTGATGCAAGCAAAACAAGAAGAACGAATGCTGCTATTAATAAATTCTTCATTATGCTTATCTCCCTTCTCTGTAGCTGTCACCGCGTAAACCAGAGGTTGGCGACGAATTACGGCTTCTGCCTGAAGTATCAGTTACAGGTGTTTGTAAGCTTTCTAGCGTGTTGCGTGAGCGATCGTTAGACGACGACTGCTGACGCTCCATAATTTTATCCAGAGGCAGGTACATCATGTTGTTTCCGCTTTTGCTATCAACCATGATTTTGCTGGTGTTACCCAACACTTCTTCCATGGTTTCAAGATAGATACGTTCGCGAGTAACCTGAGGTGCGCGCTCATATTGTGGAAGCAGCTCTTCAAAACGTGCCACTTCACCCTGCGCTTCCAACGTTACACGCTCTTTATAGGCTTGCGCTTCTTCATTCATACGATTTACTTGACCACGTGCACGTGGCTCAATCTCTCTCGCATAAGCTTCAGCTTCACGAATAAAACGTTGTTCATCTTCCTGTGCAGCAATCGCATCATCAAAAGCATCTTTAACTTGCTCTGGTGGGCGGGCATCACGGAAGTTCATATCGATAATGGAAACACCCATGTTGTAGGGTTCAATGATCGCTTGAAGCTCTTCCCATACACGCTGACGCGTTACTTCACGGCCGTCGGTAAGTACGTCGTCCATTTTAGAGTGGCCAACTACGTAGCGAATAGCGCTATCAAGAGACTGGCTTAAACTCTGCTCAGGGCTTTCAACAGCAAACGTCCAACGATACGGGTCTACAACGCGAAATTGCATTTCCATTTGAACGCTTACCACGTTTTCGTCTTCTGTGAGCATAGAGCCTGAAGATGACTGGTCGCGAATTGACTGAACATCAACTGGAATTACTGAGTCAATAAACGTTGGCGCCCAACGAAGACCCGGCTCAACCTGCTCGTGATACTCACCGAAGCGAAGCACTACGCCACGCTCTGCTTCACGAATAGTGTAAAAACCACTAATGAACCAAATTACGACAAGTAAACCTACAAGAATACCAGCGCCGATACCACCTAGGCTTTTGCCTGAGCCACCACCGTTGCCACCTGACTTTCCAAACTTACCAAATAAGTTCTTAAAAACATCGTCCAAATCTGGGGGACCTTGCTCTTTCCCACCGCGATTCTTCCACGGGTCGTTATTATTGCCACCCGGCTCATTCCAAGCCATGCTGATACTCCATAGATTACTGTTATATTTTTGAATTTCGCATGCTCAATGCAGTGACTAGCACTGACTAATGTCGCACAACATACTCTGATATTCCGTTTTCCAGACGTTTTTCAAGTCTGTTCCAGTCAGCGGCGGGCATTCTTACATCAACTACCCAGTCTCCCTGACTGTCGTATTCTTCACTAGCAATACAGTTTAGTTCGTACAACACGCCGCGCAATCGACTTTGTGCAGGCGGAATCTTTAATGTGTAATTCACCATACTTTTACCTAAACATTCGGTTAAAGCTTGGCTCAATAATTCCGTTCCTTCGCCTGTTTGTGCAGATAGCCACACTCTGACAGGCACGCCTTCGTCATTTCTTTCTATACGCGGTTGAACGTCGTCTAGTTTATCAATCTTATTACAGATTAGTAATTGTTGAATCTCTCCAGCTTCAATTTCTTCAAGTACATCATTAACTTCATCCATGGTTTCGCGATATTTTGCATCAGCAATATCAACCACATGGAGCAGTAAATCTGCTTCTTGAGTCTCTTGAAGTGTCGCTTTAAACGCAGCAACGAGGTCGTGGGGAAGATGACGAATAAAACCTACCGTGTCGGCTAAAATAGCCGGCCCTACGTCTTTTAAATCGATTTTGCGTAACGTGGGATCTAGCGTTGCAAACAGCTGATCGGCAGCGTAAACGTGTGAGTCGGTAATGGTGTTAAACAGCGTCGATTTTCCCGCATTCGTATAGCCAACTAAGGATACCGTTGGAATTTCAGCGCGTTTGCGCGAGCGGCGACCCTGCTCGCGTTGCTTTTGCACTTTTTCCAAACGACGAAGAATGGCTTTAATACGACCACGAAGTAGTCGACGGTCAGTTTCTAGCTGTGTCTCACCTGGACCGCGAAGACCAATACCACCTTTTTGACGCTCAAGGTGGGTCCATCCTCTGATGAGACGAGTTGAGATATGCCTCAACTGGGCTAGTTCGACCTGAAGCTTACCCTCATGTGTTCTTGCGCGCTGCGCAAAAATATCGAGAATTAGCCCCGTTCTATCTAACACCCGGCATTTACACACCGCTTCTAAATTACGCTCCTGAGAAGGAGAAAGCGCGTGATTGAAAATAACAACGTTGGCATCGTGTGCTTTCACTGCCGCTGCTATTTCCTCTGCCTTACCTGAACCAACAAAAAACTTAGCATGAGGCGCACTGCGCGAAGTCGTAATAACTTCTACCGCATTAACCCCTGCTGAAGACACAAGCAATTCAAGCTCACTTAAGTCTTCTTTACTGTTCTCGTCGGAAAAATTAACATGAACAAGTACAGCCTGTTCACCGGCTTCATAACGGTCAAACAAGCGCGTTACCTTTTAAATTATTCACCTTTAGTATTTTCAGAATCTCCTGCGCTAGGCATTGTGATAGCGCGTGCTGGAACAACAGTAGAAATCGCGTGCTTATACACCATTTGGCTTACTGTGTTCTTCAGTAAAATTACGAACTGGTCGAAAGATTCAACCTGTCCCTGAAGTTTAATACCGTTTACCAGATAAATTGATACTGGAATACGTTCCTTACGCAAAGCGTTCAAGAATGGGTCTTGTAAAGATTGCCCTTTAGCCATTTGATATCCTTAGTTTTTATTATTCGTGATAGAAATTTCACTATCACTGCACGTCTAATGTATACCACACTCAAACATTTAAAGTGTGACTTTCGCTGTAATTTTAGTCAAATTATCGTTAGCAAATGTGTCTAGCCATGTAACCTCTTCCCAACCCCGTAACCACGTGAGCTGGCGTTTAGCTAGTTGTCTTGTAGCGATAATGCCTCTTTCACGCATTTCTGCATAACTCAACTGGCCGTCTAGGTACTGCCACATTTGTCTGTACCCTACAGAACGTATAGAAGGTAAATCTTCATGAAGATCACTGCGCTCGTAGAGTTTTAATACTTCTTTCTCGAAACCTTGTTCCAACATTATGTCGAAGCGCGTCGCGATACGTTCGTGCAACATTGCCCTGTCTGCGGGCGCTATGGCAAATTGTGCAATGTTATAAGGGCACTTTTCACCCTCTTGCTGTTGCCAATGTGTCAACGTCTTGCCGGTACTTCTATACACTTCCAGTGCACGGGTTATTCGCTGAGGGTCATTAGGGTGAATTCTCTCACCACTAACTGGGTCTACACGTCGTAGTTCGTCGTGTAACGACGACCAACCCAAGCCCTGTGCCTGCTGTGTTATTTCGTCCCGTATCTTTTCATCTGACTTAGGTAGTGGCGAAATTCCATTTATCAAGGCATTAAAGTACATCATTGTACCGCCAGCCAAAATTGGCACTTTGCCCCGTGATAAAATATCGCCAATCAGCGCATTGGTATCGTTTACAAATTGCGACACCGAATAACTTTCAGCAGGGTCGATAATATCAATTAGGTGATGCACTACACCTGCTTGCTCGTCCTGCGAAGGTTTTGCAGTGCCGATGTCCATGCCTTTATATACAAGGGCCGAATCGACACTAATTACTTCACTGTCAACCTTAGCCGCTATATCTAGCGCCAGACCGGTTTTACCCGATGCTGTGGGTCCCATAATTGCAATTACAGGCAATGCAGAATTTATGCCATTGGACACTTTATTCTCCCCATACATCTAGCACTAAATTTAAGGGGCGCACTTTACCAAATTGCTCAATAATTTCCCATTGTTTCGCTTCGCTTTGCTGATCCAACCAGTACCAAAGGTTATTTGATACGTCGTCATCTAAGACTTGCTCGGGCAAAACGAGTTTTGTCATCGCAGTTTCAAGCGTGCTTGCATTCCCAATGCCTTTAATAGACAAGAAGAATTCGAACCATTTAAGCCACGGCAAATGCCTTGTTCCTGCTGGTACTTGTTGCAGTCGATATTTACCAGCCACTTTATTCACTTCAAAATGCGATGCGTTTAATAACTCGACAAACTCATCGTCTACGTTTTCTAGGGTAACCGCCACAGGCATCAACAGCGGTTGTCCATGCTGCGCTTTTAAAAATAGTTCGCTTAACCAAATACTTGCAACTTTAGTTGCACAAAGAAGGTAAATTTCTTCAGATTTTGGGTAAATTCTACACAGAGATGAAAGATTAAGGTGTTCAACAAGGGGGTGAGTTTCTGTATCAATGCCGCTCATGTCACTATTTGGCGTCATCAAAGCATTATAATTTGACTGGTACGCTGCGCTCGGCCCTCGACTGCGGAACTGCGCTGCTCCGCCACTTCGACCTCCAGCTACACTCCCCACCGATGTCGCTCTTGGAGTTCCGGCATTTTGCCCAAAAGACTGTGATCCGCTTTGAGAAATGCCACTCGTTGAGTATCGAGAAGATTCGTTGAACGCCTGTGCATTATCCGACGTTTGATTCTGTAAAGGCCTAATGTAATCGTGTTCTACCTGAGAAGACATGAAATCTGAGCCCGAAGGACGGCTTGCGTCCATTCCTGATAAAGGCTGTTCGTCGGTCATGGCGTGCAGCGCATCACTCACGGTTTTACAGATAAAGTCGTGCACCAATCTGCCTTGTTGAAACCTCACCTCATGCTTGGCGGGATGAACATTTACATCCACATCTTTAGGGTTAACCGTTAAGTACACCACAAAGCTTGGTTGCTCCACCACCCCCCAAACGCTTTCGTACGCTTGGCGAATAGCGTGCATAATAAGCTTATCTCGCATGCCTCTGCCGTTAACAAAACTGAACTGGCAATCATTACTGCTGCGAAGCATGGCCTCATTACCTAGCCAAGCATCAATGTGAAGACCTTCATACTCAGTACTAATATGTACGGCGTTTTGAACAAACTTTTGTCCAACCACAGCGCCAATTCGGGTGGCTAAACTGCCTGCTTTGTCGGCGATAAAGCGCTTTGCTACTTTATCGTTGTGTTTTAAAACAAATGAAACCTTGGGATAGCTCAGTGCTATGCGTTTTATGACTTCTTCAATATGCTGAAATTCGGTTTTTTCGGTGCGTAAAAACTTACGTCTTGCTGGCGTGTTGTAAAACAGATCTGCCACGTCAATTGTGGTGCCAACAGGGTGGGCCGCTGGCTGGATATTTACCGCCATTTCCCTACCCTCACAATAGGCCTGCCACGCCTCACCTTGAGACTCAGTGCGCGATGTCAGTGTTAACCGGCTTACCGAGCTAATACTGGCCAGCGCTTCGCCACGAAAGCCAAGAGAGAGAATTTGTTCTAAGTCATCCAGAGTGGTGATTTTGCTGGTTGCATGGCGACTCAATGCCAGCTGCAGTTCACTTTTGACAATGCCTGACCCATTGTCTTTTATTCGAATGCGCTTGTGGCCACCTTTTTCAATATCGACTTCTATTTTGGTGGCACCAGCATCAAGGCTGTTTTCTAGTAATTCTTTAACCACAGACGCGGGGCGCTCAACCACTTCACCAGCGGCAATCTGGTTTGCAAGTTGGGGAGATAAAAGCTGTATAGGCAAAGGACTACCCTATGATATTAACTATATGGATTCGTGGCGATACGATATGTAAGTGCAATGAGTGCTGAAAAAGCCGATGAAACAAAACCTTGGTTTATGTTCTCGGAATATTTAGTACCTGCCCTACGCGTACAACATCACTTGAAAGATCATTCGCTGCTTTGATGCTGCTTACTTTTACATTGTAACGCTGTGCTAATAACGAGAGCGACTCGCCGCTTCTTACTTTGTGCGTTCGGTTGTTCGCCCTTTCTTGTGCCCACAGTGTACCATCAGGGGGAACTTGCTTGAAGTAACGCTTAGTCGCATTAAACATGGCGTTCGCTAAGCGTTCGCGATGTTTAGACCAGTTCAGATTCTTCTCTTCTTGCGGATTAGAAATGAAACCAACTTCGACCAAAATAGAGGGGATGTCAGGCGCGGTCAAAACTGCAAAACTGGCGGCTTGTGGTTTTCTTTTATGCAGACTGGTCACCTGCTTTAGCTCTTCAACCACTTTATTACCTAAATCGTGGCTGGTCGCCATGCTGTGATCCATCGATAAACCCAGTATGGTTTCAGTAAGATATCGCTCGCTTGATTTATCATTGATCACTTCAGCTGCACCACCGAGTAATTCAGAGTGACGTTCAGATTTCTCTAGCCAGCGGCCTAATTCAGTGTCTGCTCTTCGCATGGATAGTACCCACACCGAACCACCTCGCGGTTGAGGCTGACTAAACGCATCGGCGTGGATGGAAATAAGCAAATCGGCTTTTTTCTCGCGCGCAATTTCAGGACGTCGATTAGGAGAAACATAATAATCATCGCCACGAGTCATGATGGCGCGCATACCTCGCTCCCGGTTTATCATGTCTTCCAGTTTTTTGGCGATACTCAGGGTGATGTGCTTTTCATAGGTACCAGCCGGACCGATTGAACCTGGGTCATGTCCACCATGCCCGGCGTCGATGGCGACGATAATGTCTCGGTCTCGGGCACTGGTAGAATCATCAATAACGACAGAGCCAGTTGATGCCGACGCTGATAACGTTGGCGACGGCTTCGGCGCGCTATCTGGTAAATCGACAACCAGCCTGTGTCCGTAAGCACCATCGGGGGTTACTGCAAATAACGAAGGCTTTGTATTTCTATTAAGCTCAACAACCACTCTGGCAGATGATTTGTTTTTCGGTGTGGAGTAGCGCAGCTTTTTAATCAAATCACCGCTGTTTTCAATGCCAGAAAGCTTAGCGGTGTCGCTGGTGTTGTTAAGATCGATGACAAGCCGAAGCGGATTTTTGAGCGTAAAATAGGTGAACTCTGGCGCTGATTTCATATCGAAAACAACACGCGTATTGTCCGGCGACGGCCATATCCTAACCCCGTCGATGTTATTTTGCGCACCGTGTGCGAATTGCACGACGAAACACAATAATAATACCGAAACTATACTGCGCACCATAATTAGCCTTTCTGTTATTGTTATGCTGCTCTCGTCAACTCCGGAGCGGCTATTTATTCAGTTTTTCTTTCATTTCGCATTTGCGCTAAACGCGCTTGCATTGCTGAAGCAATTTCGCACCGTGGGCACTTTTTGCTTCCAAATTAAACTGCCTACCCGATGGCGTAATATTTATACTAATCACTAAGTCTGGGGATGCCAAGTATTCGCCCCCTTTTTCCGACCATTCAATAAGCGCGATAGCGCCCGAACCAAAGTAATCGCGAATTCCCATGAACTCTAACTCTTCTGGGTCGGCTAAGCGATACAGGTCGAAGTGATAGATATTGACGCCGTCCAACTCATAAGGTTCAACCAATGTATAGGTTGGACTTTTAACGCTACCTGAATGACCTAAAGATTGAATGAAATATCGGCTAAATGTCGTTTTCCCTGCACCTAAGTCGCCGTTTAAATAAATAACAGCATCGGTAGGGAGTTGACTCGAAACAGCCTGCGCTAAATCTCTGGCAAGCTGCGCAGTATCATCTACTTCATTAGCAAAAAAAGAGGTATGCGGGTAAGACATCGACAATATTCCACAGTAATACAAAGAAACACAGTAGATGCCTGCCCGTTTAAGACAAAACCAACCTATTTAGTGGTTGATAAGCGCACGTACTGCGTCGAACAAATCGCTCGCTATCATACCACGTTGACCATACAGTTGGGCAATATCATCACCGGCCTTTGCATGAAGCACCACACCATATTTTGCTGCAATGTCTGTTTCTACACCTTGCGCGAGCAACGCACCCAATATTCCGCTTAATACATCACCACTTCCTGCGGTAGCCATACCAGGATTACCGTGACGGCAAACCCAGGTTTTCTTTTCATTGTCGATAAGCGTGCCCGCCCCTTTTAGTACACAGACCGCATGGTATCGCTGTGAGCACTGCCTTGCGTAGTTAAAACGGTCGCTTTCTACATCATCAATAGAAACACCGAGTAAACGCGCAGCTTCGCCCGCGTGAGGGGTTAAAATACTGTCAGACAAGGTGTACGCGGTTGACTGCTGACACAACAGATTTAGCGCGTCAGCATCAATGACCACAGGCTTATTTTGGCTTTGACAGTGCTTCATGGTGGTTTCAAATGCGCTTTCTGCCCATTCATCTTGCCCAAGACCCGGTCCAATAACCACACAGGTTGCCCAAGCTAATGCATCTTCCAAATTAAAGTCGGTGACCATGAGTTCAGGTCTGCCTGCACTGACCTGAACGACTGACGACTCATGGGTATACACGCGTACCATGCCCGCACCACTTCTCAGCGCGGCTTCACTGGCGAGTCGAATGGCACCTGCTGTTCCGCGGTTACCGCCAATGCACAACAGTCGACCATAAGTCCCTTTATGACTGTTAATCTCCCGTGGCCCCATACCATTAAAGTGGTCGATATTTAGCATGGTCGCGCTCGCTTTAGCTAATGCTTGGAACGCTTTGCCGATACCCAAGTCCGCATACACTAACTTACCGCACGATTGTTTACCCGCACCAGTAACAAGCCCCGGCTTAATGCCCACAAAAGTAACGGTGATATCAGCCTGAACACATCGCCCCAGGCTCTGTCCTGTATTTGCATCAAGCCCTGACGGCACATCAACGCTTACAACCGGTGTTGATGACGCATTCACCGCATCAATGATGTCTGCAAACTCATTGCGAATATAGCTATTAATACCTGTACCAAGAAGCGCATCTATCACTACGTCAGACTTCTCGAGGAGCGCAGCGTCAAACCCATTGATACTGCCTCCTGAATCGAGCCAGCGCTGCTGTGCTTTGCCAGCATCACCATCCAGCGTACGTTCAGGCTCAACCGCACATAAATGCACTTGTTTACCCGCAAGTTTTGCGTTTATTGCTGCAATGTAGCCGTCACCCGCATTGTTACCTTGGCCCACCAGCACTAAGTAAACGTCTGAGTTTGGCATAAGCTCAAGACACTGCTTAAACACCACATCACCAGCTCGTTGCATCAACGTGAACATATCGCAGCCCGAATTCGCGGCGGCTTGTCCCTCATTTTCCCTAACCTGATCGGCCCGAAATAATTTGTATGATAAACTTGACGTTAATTGAGTATCTAGCATGAGCACATGTCCGAATTTAGTTCTATCGACCTTGTTGAATTAACCAACAATATCAAGGCTTGGGGTACAGCGCTAGGCTTTCAGCAGGTTGGCATCAGCGATATTGATCTACATCAGCACGAGGCACACCTTCAGGAATGGTTAGACAATGGGTATCACGGTGACATGGCCTTTATGGAGAGTCATGGGATGAAGCGTGCCCGGCCTGATGAGTTGGTCCCAGGGACATTACGGGTTATCAGCGTTCGCATGAACTACTTACCTCCTGACGCCTCGTTTGCTAAGCATTTAAAAAAGGCAGAAATAGGATACATCAGCCGCTATGCATTGGGCCGTGACTACCACAAAGTGCTGCGCAAACGTCTGAAGCAATTGGGAGAGAAAATCACCGCATCCTTGGCGCATACCCAATATCGCCCGTTTGTAGACTCAGCCCCCGTATTGGAACACGCTATTGCTGAAAAAGCGGGTATTGGCTGGACGGGGAAACACAGCCTGACACTCAACAAAGAAGCCGGCTCTTGGTTCTTCTTAGGTGAGCTGTTCATCAATTTGCCATTACCCACTGACTCACCAATTGAAGAGGGTTGCGGCACCTGCACGGCGTGTCTAACCATCTGCCCGACCAATGCAATTGTTGCGCCTTATAAAGTAGATGCCCGTCGCTGTATTTCCTATCTCACCATTGAATCAGACAAAGATATTCCCGAAGATTTACGTCCCATGATGGGCAATCGCATTTATGGCTGTGACGATTGCCAACTTGTTTGCCCTTGGAATCGCTTTGCCGATGTTACCAGTGAAGAAGATTTCCACCCGCGACAAGTGCTTCACGGCCAAAGTCTCAATGCGCTTTTCGGCTGGTCTGAAGAAACCTTCTTACGCAATACGGAAGGCTCTCCCATCAGGCGGATTGGCTTTGAGAAGTGGCAGCGTAATATTGCCGTTGCGTTAGGAAACGCTCCGTATGATGAACAAAGCATTCTGCTTTTGAAAGAAAGACGAGGGAGCGTGAGTGACTTGGTGGACAGACATATTGATTGGGCTCTTAAGCGGCAGCAAGAGAAGCAACAAGCGTCTGATGCGAAAAACAGGCAGCAAGCGCGGCTTATTCGCGTAATTGAAAAAGGTTTACCAAGAGACGCCTAACGCCAGTACACGTTTGAATAAGGCATACCGCGAATTCAATTGGCGATATACACGTTTTGGGGTTAACCCGCTGAGGCAAGCTGACTGTTTAAATCGGCCTGAGTGCTATTCCGATAACGCACACGAGCATTTGGCGAATGGGATGCGGCGAAAGAAACGTTAAGTTTGAGGCCTCGCTGTGCCACTTGCGTGGTTATGATAGGCGAGCCGAATTCCCACCACGGTTCCTGTTCCAATGCTTCAATAACTCGCGACAGCTCAGTTTCAGAACCGTCATACTCACCCGTTATTTCGCAATGTCCGTTCTCACATTTTACCGAGTCTAAAACAAAGCGCTCGTTGTTAGGCGGCAGCGCAAAAAACGTATTGAGTGAGCCTTCGGTTTTAGTGTAGAAAACCTCTGGCGCCATGATTTGGACATTCTCAGCAACGGGGGCAACATTCATCTCGCCGTTTTTCGTAACGCTTGTATCCAAGAGCACCGCACCTGTTTCATTTGAAACCAACTTGGCGGCGGGCTTAATAACTTTCAGCTCACTCGTTTCGGTGGCACGAGAGCGCGCTAACACATTGGTTAGTCGCTCTTTATCTGCATTGGATTCACTGAGTTGGTGTTGATAGCCAGAAAATTTATACCCTGCTATCAATGCAAACGCTATCAGCAACAACACAAGCCACGTTTTCATTTTACTTCCTTTATCGAAGTCGCTTACTTGTGATATTGCTTACTAAGTTCATGTACCGCATTAACAAACACACCTGCATTTTCAGGTGGTACGTCTAGATGGATACCGTGACCTAAATTAAATACGTGACCGCTACCTTCACCGTAACCTTCTAGAATGGACGCCACTTCTTGCTCAATTCTTTGCGGTTGAGCATACAGCATTGATGGATCCATATTACCTTGAAGTGCAACTTTATCGCCAATGCGCGCACGCGCTTCTTTAATGTCGATAGTCCAGTCTAAACCTACTGCGTCGCAGCCTGTCGCCGCAATCGATTCTAGCCACATGCCACCGTTTTTGGTGAACAAGGTAACAGGTACTTTACGGCCTTCATTTTCACGGGTCAGCCCACTTACAATGCGCTCCATGTACTGAAGCGAGAATTCTTTGTAGTCACGAGGAGATAACACGCCACCCCAAGTATCAAATACCATGACTGACTGCGCGCCCGCAGCGATTTGAGCATTTAAATACTCAGTAACAGAATCAGCCAGTTTTGCTAGTAACGCATGAAGCGTTGCTGGCTCAGCAAATGCCATTTTCTTGATTTTGGTAAAGGCTTTACTTGAACCACCTTCAATCATGTAAGTCGCGAGTGTCCAAGGGCTTCCAGAAAAACCAATTAATGGCACTTCACCTTTAAGCTCATGGCGAATAGTACGAACGGCATTCATTACGTACTGTAGTTCACCTTCTGGATCAGGAAGGCCGATTTTATCCACATCCGCTTTACACGTGATTGGATTTTTAAAGCGAGGGCCTTCACCTGTTTCAAAGTAAAGACCTAGACCCATCGCATCTGGGATGGTCAAAATATCCGAAAAGAGAATTGCAGCGTCGAGAGGAAAACGACGTAAAGGTTGTAGCGTCACCTCACATGCAAGTTCTGCATTCTTGCACAACGACATAAAATCGCCTGCTACTGCACGAGTCGCTTTGTACTCTGGGAGGTAGCGCCCGGCTTGTCGCATCATCCATACAGGTGTGACATCAACCGGCTGCTTAAGTAACGCACGTAAGTAACGATCGTTCTTTAACGCGGGCTTATCAACACTGGGGAAATTTTGCGACATATAACTCACCTAAATTACTGAAGATATTTGAGCGCGAAAGTATACCAGTATTCTTAACTAAGGTGTGCTAAAACCTGTATTAAAAAATCAATGTTTTAACGACAAATCGGTGTAGTGTCGATTATTAAAGACAAACAATACTTGAACATTACTTTAAAAAGACGCTTGCACTTAAAGTGAGTGTTTGCTATTACTATAACCGTTAAAGAAAAGAAGCCCTACATGGGACCGTGCTAAACTTATTGAAACCCTGCCTCGGCAGGGTTTTTTATTTGTCGCCGATTAGAGACACCGTTTCAGCAATTAGCTGTCCAGCGATGGATACTTTAGGTGGAATAGTCGGCAGCGCATCTATATCAAACCATTGCGCATCATCTATCTCGTTCTCCTGACAACGAATTTCCCCTTCGTCATACTCGGCAATAAACCCGACCATTAAGGAATGTGGAAATGGCCATGGCTGACTATTGTAATAGCGCAAGTTTTTAACCTTAACGCCAACTTCTTCGAAAACTTCTCTGTGTACCGCTTGCTCCAGACTTTCACCACTTTCTACGAAGCCTGCAAGGGTTGAATACATATTGGATTCTCGGTGGCGAACGCCTTTGGCCAAAAGTATTTTTTCGTTGTCGTGTATAGAAACAATGATGCAGGGAGACACTCTTGGATAACTGCGATGTTGACAGCGGTGACAATGCATTGCCATTTCCCAATCTACGCGTTCAGTCTTGGCTCCACATTGCCCGCAAAATTGATGAGTACGCAAGAAATGGATGTATTGCCAGGCTCGCCCAATGACGGAAAAGGCAATATCGTATTCGGCAAAAAGAAGCTGCCTAAGCGTTACCCGTTCCCAACCGGGCTCGTCAACATGCTCAGCGCCCAAATCAACAACATATACGGGCAGGTCTCTATGCGCCGTCTCATTGAGCGGCGGAAGTTGATGAATTTCATCGACATAAGATGCTAAGAAAGGAATATCACTCAGGTAAGCAACTGGGATAGACTCAGACGATTCTTGTACTACAATTTTGCCGCGACTAAAAACTACCCACAGGGCTTGCTGAGCAGCTAGTTTCGCCTCATCCAACTTTATCATCATTGCACATTACTCCTGTTCTTTAATGCTTCATACTACACTAAATACTGAGCGTATAGATCGCCACCATACATTTTGAAACGAACTTTTTCGCGCAAAATTTGTGTCGCTAGTGCACAGTGTTATACTGAAACTTATTGTCGCTAAACGGGTAACACATCAAAATGTTGCAACAGTTAGAAAGCGTTAAATCAAAATGGGGCGGGAAAAGCCAGGTTATTGACCGCTGGTTAATGGACAGACAGGCACTGTTAGTTTCTTTCTGTGAACTAGCAGGTATTAACAAGCGAAGCGAGTGTTTACCTGACCCAGATGAAATAGACAACTTTTGCAGCGCATTACTCGATTATTTGTCGGTAGGACACTTTGAGGTTTTCGATATGTTGGTTGAAAACGACAATGAAGGCCTTGCACTACGAGATAAACTTTACCCCAGATTGACAAAAACCACTGACGCAGCACTCGCATTTAATGATACGTTTGCACAAGCAGTAACGCCCGAGCAGGCAGCTGAATTTGACTCAGCGCTAGCCAAGCTTGGTGAGACATTAGAAGAGCGTTTTGCCTTGGAAGATGAGTTAATAGCTCATGTACACACTAAAAAACGTGATCCAGAAGTGACGCTTTAATATAACAATGAAAGTCGAGTTTACGGTTATCATCAATGAACAAAACCACACTTATTCATAAGGCACGGGCTTATTGCGAGCAACGCGGCGCCAGATTCACACCGCTTAGAGAAAAGGTGTACGAAATTCTTGTTTCAAAGCACGGCCCTATGGGTGCTTATGAACTACTCGACTCACTGAAAGAAACAGAGTCTAGTGCCAAACCTGCGACAGTCTATCGCGCCCTTGATTTTCTTCTCGATTTTGGGTTTATTCACCGTTTAGAGTCTACCAATGCGTTTGTGGCCTGCTATCATTTTGGTTGTAACCACCCTGTTCAGTTTCTAATTTGTGACAGCTGTGGTGATGTTGCTGAAATTCAATCTGAAGGTCTTCAAGAGACCCTTGATAGCCAAGCAAAGCAACACGGATTCAAAGTATCGAAACAAACTATAGAGGCCCATGGATTATGTGCCGATTGTCAACAAACGGAAGATCACGCTGCCCAGGAGAGTGTACATGAATGCTGATTTTGTGAACCCGTTTATTGCTGGTCTTTTGAACGTGCTTGAAACCATGGCTCAAACTAAATTGACCCCGGGCAAGCCCAAGCGCAAACAAAGTGATATCGCCAAAGGCGATGTATCGGGGCTAATTGGCATGGTGGGCCCTGACGTTCGCGGCTCTATGTCTATTACTTTTGACGAGTCTTTGGCTCTGACCATAATGGAGAGAATGGTTGGCGAGCGCCCTGAGAAGCTTGATGCAGAAGTAGGCGACATGGTTGGCGAAGTTACCAACATGATTTGCGGTAACGCAAAGCGAGACCTTGCTGAGCGGGGTTACGAGTTTGGAATGGCAACACCCATCGTTGTATCAGGAAAGCAACATACGATTAGTCACCAGGTTGATGGTGCTAAAATTATTCTTCCTTTCATGTGCGACGAAGGATTAGCGCATTTGGAAATCTGTTTTGACAAATAATTTCTGGCAGTCTGAAAAAATTACACTCGACAGCTACCCGAGAGGATTTCACCTGATAACACAGCAGGTGGAATCTGCAATACCCAGTATTCGTCATGTTGAAGTCGGCCTTTTGCACCTATGGCTTCAGCATACAAGCGCTAGTTTGACAATCAATGAAAATGCCGACCCTACAGTGAGGCATGATATGGAAGCGTTCTTCAACCATAGTGTAAAAGAAGAGCTTTCTTTTTTCAGGCATACTTATGAAGGTAAAGATGATATGCCTGCTCACTTAAAATCGAGTATACTAGGGTGTCAACTTACTATACCTGTCCAACAAGGCAAGCTTGCACTTGGCACGTGGCAGGGTATCATGCTCGGCGAACACCGAGATCATGGTGGAAGACGAACAATTATTGCCACATTACAAGGGATCGCAGCCTAACCCATATTATAAATGGCACAATTTGTGCTAGCGTTAAACGTTAAGCACAACACAAAATTATCAAAAATCGATAATCACTCAACGTTAAACAGGATGTGACTATGAAACAACACTTTAAAATGGCAGCGCTATCTCTTGCTGTAATTTCTTCGACTAATGCATTTGCACAAGACTCTTCTGAGCCAGAGTACAAAAACTGGTTTGGTTTGTCTGGCATGTATTACAACACTGACGACTCACGTCCGTTAGATCTAACTGACGGCGGCCTTTACGACGATGGTCGTGGCGTAGCTTTTGAATACGGTTTCCGTTTTACTCAAAGCTGGGCAGCACGTGTTGAATTTACAGCCCTAGACCTTGATTATGCAGGCGGCGGTGATGAAAGCGGTGAAATGGTTGGTGTTGACGCACTATACTTCATGCCAAATGATGCATGGTTCGTTTTTGGTGGTGTTAAGCGTCAAGCAGTAGGCGAATCAACTACGCTTGGTAACATCGGTATCGGTAAACACTGGGACATCCACGAAGATGTTAAACTTGTTACTGAAATCGCCGCTTATCACGACTTCGGTGAAGATTACAATGACTACAGTGTTAAAGTTGGTATCGCGATCCCATTTGGTAAAGGCACTCCTGCCGCACCTAAAGACAGCGACAACGATGGCGTTGTAGACAGCAAAGACCAGTGCCCAATGACACCAGCGGGTGTTCGTGTTGACGCAAATGGTTGTAGCATCGATGATGATAACGATGGCGTTCTAAACAACGTTGACCAGTGTCCTAACACTCCAGCTGGCACTAAAGTAGATGCAACTGGCTGTGCAATTAAAGATTCGGACAACGACGGCGTTGTAGACAGCAAAGATATGTGCCCTGATACACCAGCTGGCGTAAAAGTTGATGCAAAAGGTTGTACAGTATTTGACGAAGAGACAGTAGAAATCACACTACGCGTTCTATTCGACAACGAAAGTGCTGTAGTTAAAATGCCAAAAGATCCAGAAATCTCTGAATTTGCTGAGTTCATGAAGCAGTATCCTTCAACAACTGCGGTAATTGAAGGTCACACTTCTGCACCAGGTAGTGAAGCTTACAACATGGACCTTTCTAAGCGTCGTGCTGCGAACTTCAAAGAAGTAATGGTAGACATGTACGGTATCGAAGGTTCTCGTTTAGAGACTATCGGTTACGGCGAAACTCAGCTTCTAGACAATGGTAAGAATGCTGAAGCACACCGTGTTAACCGTCGCATTTCAGTGACAGTTAAAGACACAGTGAAAGTAGCTGAAGAAAAGTAATTCATATACAATGAATTGAAAAAGGCGCCTTACGGCGCCTTTTTTGTGTCTGAAATACTTTAACTTGTTAACCTTTAAAATGTAGACCGTGGCCGCAGTCGAAGCCTTTAGTCGCTATAAGAGGGGCTAATATTCGTCGGCTATGGCAGGGCCTGCATAGTTGTCAAATCGTGAGAATTGGCCTTGGAACGTAAGTCGACAGGTACCAATTGGGCCGTTACGCTGTTTACCAATAATAATCTCTGCAATGCCCTTATACTCACTGTTTTCGTGATAAACCTCATCACGATAAATAAACATAATAAGGTCGGCATCCTGCTCGATTGAGCCAGACTCACGAAGGTCAGAGTTTACAGGACGTTTATCGGCGCGTTGTTCTAGCGTACGGTTAAGCTGTGAAAGGGCAACTACCGGCACTTCAAGCTCTTTAGCCAATGCTTTCAATGAGCGAGAGATCTCTGCAATTTCCAATGTTCGGTTATCGCTAAGAGAAGGTACGCGCATCAACTGAAGATAATCCACCATGATTAGACTGATTCCACCGCGTTCGCGAGCGAGTTTTCTTGCGCGACTTCGCACGTCCATTGGTGTAAGGCCTGATGAATCATCAACAAACAAACAATCTTTGTCTTTGAGCATAGCCATGGTGTTGGAGATACGTGCCCAATCTTCATCATCCAGCTGTGCAGTACGAATTTTGGTTTGGTCAACGCGGCTTAATGACGCCAACATACGCATCATGATTTGTTCTGAGGGCATCTCAAGACTGAAAACAAGTACAGGTTTATCTTCTGCCATCATGGCGTTTTCAATCAAGTTCATGGCGAAGGTGGTCTTACCCATCGATGGACGAGCCGCCACGATAATAAGGTCAGAGGGCTGCATACCACTGGTCATTTTGTCTAGGTCGGTAAAGCCGGTAGTAACACCGGTAACGTCTTTATTGGTTTTCACCAATTCTTCTAGACGGTCAATGGTCTTCCCTAAAATAGATTCGACATCGCGAGGACCTTCGTTTTCACCAGTTCTTCGCTCGGCAATTTCAAATACTTTACTTTCGGCCAGATCAAGAATGTCTGCACTGTCACGGCCTTCGGGGTTGTACCCAACTTCCGCTATTTCATGCGCCACGCCAATAAGCTCTCGGGTTATCGCGCGCTCACTGATAATTTGCGCATAAGACACAACGTTCGCAGAACTTGGCGTGTTTTTGGCAAGTTCACCTAAGTAGGCAAAACCACCGGCATCTTCCAGTTCATCATGCTTTTCCAGCTCTTCTGATACTGTTATAAGATCTATTGGCTGGCTACTGTTTAGTAGTCGAGTGATAGCACGAAAGATAATTTGGTGTGAGCGATTGTAGAAATCGTTATCGGTAACAAGCTCCGCGACTTTGTCCCAGCTTTCAGGGTCAATAAGCATGCTGCCCAAAACAGATTGCTCAGCCTCAATGCTATGAGGTGGAACCTTCAATTTTTCAACATTCTTATCGTTTTTAGACGCAGACGCCACGAGTGAAACCTATTCCAATGCACAAAAGTCAGTTGGATATTATGCGCTTTTAACGTCCATCACTCAACAAAGGAAGTCGTCATTTTGTTGCGAAAGCGCAAAAAGACAACATCGTTTAAAGCGTTTTCTCCAGCTTTAAAAACGTACCATCAACCAAGGTGTAGGCGCTGCCACCTTCCTGAAAAATGAGTGTAGAACCCATGATTGCCGAATTATCAAGGCACGACAAACTTACTTTAGTAATCTTGTCGTCGCTAAAGCCGAGCGATGATGGAGAGGCTTTGAAAGCAGCATAAAAATCTTGATTACTGATATTTTTCGTTGAATACACCGGTGACTCACAAAATGCCTGATCGAGTTTAGCCGAGTCTGAAGCATAGGTTACCGAGCGACCCAAGAACTTTTCTGACTCTATTGATGAGTGAGCTGAAACACCTACATTATAGGCCTTAGTCACCACCCAAGTACCTTCGTAATAAGCGGGTTCATGAACAGCACAGCCTAGCGTAAATGCGCATATTCCAAACGCACCAATAATTAGACTATGAAATCGCCAAAACCTTTTGACGTGTCCAACAATACTCAATGTAACCTCCAATCAAAAAATAACAAACCATGTGATGATGTGGGTGAAGCGTGCAGGTCCGCTAACTTGTAACTAAGAGCCATTAAAACGCACTTTTGTTACTTACAAACGCTCAGCTACACATTTTTAGCGACCAAACAAAAAAAGCTGCGATCATTCGCAGCTTTTCATTAATCACCACATGTCTGATTAATAAATGTGGACTAAATTCATTTTTTCAACCTAAAGTTTCAATTGTGTTGCCTATAGCTTATTCACTTTTGGTCTATTTCAATTCGCCCGTGTACCGTAGAGATGTCTACATTTGCAGCCCCACCGTTGTGGATAAAGCGTAGCCAGCTACCTGGGCCATACTTAGGCTTTTGCGACTTTTCATCACTGATATTGTTTACAATGTTGCCGCCAGCGTGCGTCTCAATATCAAATTGTGCCGATACGCCATCTTGAAAGACAAATTCCATCGCACCGCCTACAGAATTCGCTTTTACGCTACCGTTCTTATTAAGACCTAAACTTGCGTAAGTCCTTCCATTAACCGTATTGATTTGCAGTACGTCCACCGCTTGAAGAGACACATCGATTCGACCGTTGACGGTTTCTACTGATACGTCTGGGCTATCGGAAGTGATGTCGAGCTTGCCATTAACTGACGCAAAGCTCACTGGCGTGTTTCCTGAGTGTGACGCTTCAATTTCGCCATTCACTGTTTCCGCCTCTAAACGGCCTCTCACATTCTCAAGCACGATATCGCCATTAACCGACTCAACTTCAACCCGCTCACCTATGTTTTTAAGGGTTACGTCGCCGTTTACCACCTCAACATCTACTGCTTTTGTTATACCTTCTGCAATAAGATCAGCATTGACCGCGGTATAGTGAAGGTCGCTTGCTGAAGGTATATAGATAACAAGGTCGTCGCCATCTTTACCTTTATTAAACCAGCTCTTTGAGTGGCGCTCGACTTCAACGTGTATAACCACGACATCTCCACGTCTTTCAAAGATAAACTCTTCAGTTTGATCGCCCAGTTCACCGGTGACACGAACCTGAGACTTATCCCAAACTCGGATATCTGCTTTTCCGTTGATGTGTTCAATGTCCACTTTCGGCGAAGACGATGTGTCGATGGTCTTATCTACTTTTTCTCCTGCAAACGCCGCAGTAGCGATACTTAGCAGCGCAGTAGTAAGTAATACCTTGGCCCCCAAAGGTGCCATGAACGTGTGCAAAAATGTGCTTTTCGTATTTATATTCATCTTTAAACCCTTATTAAATTTGCTGCCACTTTGGCGCGTGCACTCGCTCAATTAAGGCAATCTGCTGTTGATATACGTGATGCAGCATTTTGATTAATGCTGAGTTGTCTGGATCGTCCTTTAATGCCGCTTTAATAACATCTGCAGCATCGTCCAATTCTTTTAATTGCTCTTGCCAATCTTCAGTTAGCGCCGTGGTACTTTCATAACTAGCAAGAAGACTATTCACTTGTTGTTGCTGCTGCATACTCATTGCGTCAATCAGGGCATAGCCATCGCTTCGACTTTCATCAGCTTTAAACGCAAAAGGAGCCGCGAACCACAATACAGTAACTAAACAAACGCTTGCGGCTATTGCCCTCCACTGTTTTGATGTAACCGTAGATGATGAAGCGTCGTCTTGTGAAGCGTCGCCTTGCTGCGATGTTATGCCGAGTTCAATACCTCGCCACAAATCTCGTTCTGGCTGCTTCTCTTTCGATATCCCAGAAATATGCTGAGCAAGCTTGTCGTCAAAATTACTCATCATCGACTCCCATAAAATCTTTCAATAATTGCTTAGCACGGAAAAATTGTGCTTTGCTTGAGCCCACTGCCATGTTCAACATGCTGGCAATGTCTTCGTGTCTGTAACCTTCAATTGCATGGAGGACAAAAACCATTCTGGCTCGCTCGGGTAAGCGAATAACTAATGCTTCTAAATCCACATCGGTGCTGTTTTCTTCAGCCGGCATCTCGTTAATGCCGCTGTTTTCCAAGTTAAACATCCGCTGCACCCACCCCTTCTGCTTACGCATATAAGAGATGGTAATGTTTGCCGTAACGCTGTGTAACCACGTGGAAAATTGGCTTTGCCCATCAAAATTACCCAATTTTTTCCATAGCTGAATAAAGACTTCTTGCGAAGCATCTTCTGCCATTCCCTTTTCACCTGTAAGCCGGTAACAAAGCGCGTAGACTCGCCCAATATGTTCATCGTAAAGGGACCGAAATGCCTGCTTATCGCCCTTTTTCGCTTTAGATATCAGCTCATTTTCGCTTTTATTACCAAACACCACATTGGCGTGTACAACACGTTGTTGTGTGTGTTCCATTCTTTTCTCTTTGTTATTTGTGGTGCTGATTAGCATTAGCACTTGTTAGTGTTATAAGGTTAGTCGTACCCTATAGTAGAAAGGTTTAAATGCACAAAAATATTTTTTGGAGATGCCATGTCTACCTCATTTTCTGTTAACGCTCTGTTTGCTGGAAAACCTCAGCCGCTAGGCCCTCGTGGGGCACCAAGCAGTATTGTTAAAGCCCCCGTCGATGCGTTAACGGTGCATATGGACCGAACCGATGAAGACGAACAGGCCAACAAACGTCTTCACGGTGGACCGGAGAAAGTGCTGCATCAGTTCAACCCGACCAACTATCTGACATTAAGAAAGCATTTTCCTGAAGGCGAATTTTCGCTGGGCAGCATTGGCGAAAACATCAGTGTAGAGGGCATGGACGATGCTACCGTTTATATCGGCGATATATGGAAGTTCGGCGAGGTAGAACTGCAAGTAAGTGCACCCCGTGCCCCTTGCAATAAAATCTCGCAACGCTTCGAAGTGCCCAATTTAGATAGATTTGTCGGAGAACGAGGTATCACTGGCTGGTATTACCGGGTTGTTAAAACAGGAACCATCAGTGTTGGCGACGAAGTAACACTACTGCACCGTGAGGACGATACCGTTAATGTTCACACCCTAATGCAATGCGCCCATACCAAAGCAGACAAAGCCCTGGCCCAAAAGCTAGCGAATCTTGAGGCGCTTGATGACGAATGGCGCGGAAAATGCCAAAAAATTGCGGATAAGATTACGGATAAATAGGCCATTTATCCGTAGCTTAAATTAAAAAGACGCCTGCTCACCTTCATTCAAAATAATCCAAGGCATTGCAGGGTTTATCTGCTTCTTCATTTTCATAAGACGAAATAGCGCAGAATGTGACGTCTTGTCACCCATCATCCAGCTGGCATTTCCATAGCCCCAAGGCACTACGGCTTTACAGCCTAGGTCTTGGGCCGCAACAATGGCATCTTCTGGCGTAGTATGTACCTTGCGATACCATTTAGGTGAGGTTTCGCTGAAATAAGACGCTATAGGTAACAGGCAAACATCTATTTCACCAAAGCGCGCTTTAATATCCTTGAAGTGCGGTGAATATCCCGTATCCCCCGCAAAGAACAATGTTTTGCCTTCACTCTCAAATACCCAACCCCCCCACAGTGTCGCATTGTCGTCCTCGTACAAATAAGGCACCCAAATTCGGTTACTGAAATGATGGGCCGGCACGAAGTGGATAGAGGTTTTGCCTACGTTTTTGCTGGTATACCACGCCATTTCTTTAATGGTGTAGCCTCTATTAGGGAAGTGCTCTGCGAAACCTAACGGAACAAGATATTCGGGCTTTGTGCCTAATTCGGCAATATCGGCTTTATTGAAATGATCATAGTGAATATGGGAATAAACCACAGCATCGGTTTGTGCGAGTTTGTCTTCACCTACCTCAGCGGGTTCGTTGCGGCTGAACCCCTCCGCCAATCGAAAAGCCCAATTAACGGGCCAATCAAACTGCCCAAACACAGGGTCAATAAGTATTTGCTCACCACTTGCGGTGTTAAGTAAAAAACTTGCGTGCCCTAACCAGGTGACATTAAAGCCGGTGTGCAAGTTCACTTTCGGGTTGTTGCCAACGAACTGACAATTTTGCATGTCACTTTCACATTCAATATCGGCAGACGCTGGGTAGCAATCATTAGTGCACGTGACAGGGTATGCTTTAAAACTGTCGTAAATATTGCTGAATCTGTCCTCATACCCAGGCTCATTGGCGTGCTTGATTACAGCATTTTCACCTTCTATCTGAGTAACATGGTTAGAGCTGGCGCAACCAGTCACGACACTTCCTGCTACTACTAACGACGCCGACAACGTCGTTAACTTCTTTAAACTCATTACCATTTTTAAGATCGTGTCCTTGTAGCTCCAACCTAGGAGGCAAAGCGCTTAGTTGACTGCTGCGTCTATGCTTTATTTACTCAATTGTGCAGACATCAAGAGCACCGCAGTTTAGCGCAAGCACTAAGATAGCTGTTAACCGTTATTGTAAAGCGAGAAACCATCAGCACCACAGTAAATTTGTAACAATATAAAAGCGCGCGTTAGCGGCCCCATTTATCGTCACAAACCGATTAGTTGCAAATGATAACTATTATTAATAGTATGTTTAAAATTCTTTCCTGAAGCCATTATGCGTAAAACCCGAATACTCATTGTTGAAGATGACGCGACGTTAAGTGAACAAGTCACACAGCTGTTGCAGTCTCGAGGATTTGACACTCGCCACGAAAGTGACGGTAATGCTGGATTACAAGCTGTGCTTGAGGAGAACTTTGACCTTGTGTTACTCGACATACGCCTTCCCTCTTTAAACGGCTTGTCGCTGTTAAACCAATTAAGGCAAATAAAGCAAACACCGGTGATGATGATCACCGCGTCAGGTGCCGAGCAAGAAAGGATTGAAGGCTACCGTAAGGGCGCAGATGACTACTTACCCAAGCCCTTCAATTTTACTGAAATGATGCTTCGCATCGACGCACTGTTGCGACGCAGCAAAACACTAAACGACTCAGGCACGCAAAAGTCGGAAATCATTGTTGATGTGCTTTATTTAAATCGCATTCAGCAAGTTACCAAATACCACTCAAGACTACTCGAATTCACGCCAATACAATTTAAGCTTCTTTGGATGTTAGTAGATAACAAAGGGGAAACGTTGAGCAAAGCATTTCTTTATCACAGCGTGCTTAACAAACCCTTTTCGAGGTACGACCGAAGCTTAGATATGCATTTGTCTAGAGTACGCAAAAAGCTCGTTGAGACTGGCATGCCCCCTGAACGCCTTGCCACTGTCCACGGCCAAGGATATCGCTTTTCGTGAAAAATAAACTGCTATGGCGACTGTGCGCATTTATTGCCGTTGGTACTGTTCTGTTATTTTGGGCCATCGCGTGGCTTACCAATCATACCGAGACCAGCATGAGTTTTATCGATAAAGCTCATCAAGAAACCCTTTATTCCTATGGTCAAGAAGCGAAGAAAATCTACCTGGAGGATGGAGAACAAGCGTTAGCTGCTTTTTTGCAAGAAGTGAAGACAAAAGAGGACACATGGCTTGCCGTAGTTAACTCCCAAATGACCACATTCGCTAACACCCAAATGTTAGATGAGTTTGTTGACCGATTTCAAATAGGCCGCAGCCCCGAATGGAAAATACATTTATACTTTTCTGAAAACCCTGTGATGGAAGTCCCCTTCGTCGATGACAATACGCACTTTTTAAATTAACTTCCACAGCGTATGCGCCCAGGTTCGTTATTGCTCGCCACACGCTTAACGCTTCAAATTGCATTACCTCTAGTGATATTAAGTCTGTTGAGTTTTATGCTGTATCGACACCTAATGACGCCACTAAAGCAATTAGAAAATGCCACAAAAGATTTCGCAAATGGGAATTTAGAAGCCCGTGCAATGGCTGCAATGCCCAAGCGAAATGACGAACTTACTGGGCTTGCCCAAACGTTCGACAAGATGGCCCAAAGAACCAGCAGTCTCATTTATAATCAAAGAAGTTTGCTTGCTGATCTCTCTCACGAGCTTCGCACGCCTCTTGCCCGCATTGATATGGCAATAGACTTTGTAGAGCAAGACATTAATCGTGAACAAGCACTTTCACGCCTGCGTTATGAAGCGAGCACGATGAGGGAGCTTGTTGAAGATACCCTAACCTTTGCATGGCTAAATACAGAATCGCCACAATTGAACAGCGATGACTTTGACTTGGTAGAACTTATCAATGTTATTTGTGAAGATGCGCGGTTTGAATACCCTGATAGAACCTTGCATGTCGACACACCTGAATGCGCGAATATTGAAAAGAGCAGCCAGCTTGCTTTGGGGCAGGCGTTAGAAAATATTATTCGTAATGCTTTGCGTCATACCCCTGAGCAAAGCAAAGTGAGTTTAACGCTGACCAGCGATAACAATAACTATGTTATTACGGTTACAGACGAGGGCACTGGCGTCCCTGAATCAATGCTAGACGCCATATTTGAACCCTTTTTCAGGGTAGACAAGGCACGGGCAGCCAAAAACTACGTACATGCCGCAAAGCGCTCTGGCTTTGGTCTTGGGCTTGCACTGGCGAAACGTCAAATTGCCGCTGTGGGCGGCGACATTTCGGCGATAAATCGCGCTGCACTAATCAAAGGCAACGCATTACATAGAGACGCTAGTGCTACAAAGCAAACAGGGCTAGTCGTTACCATTACCCTGCCTAAGTCTTTTAATGCTGCTTTCGCAAATTGAGAAGTCTCTGCACACCAAGTAGTGTGCCAGTATAAACTAAGATACAGCAAAGCAAGCTTACCAGCCCTGCGATGGTCTGCCCTATAAAGCCAAAGTATTCTCCCGTATGCAAAAAGCGGGAAGTACCCCAAGCCTGACTCCCTTTGGGCCAATCGGTTTTGTACAGTGTCCTAATAATGTCACCGGTTCCCGTGTCGAAATACAGTGAATACGCTAACTCTTGCCTGTGCCCTATACTTTTATCGATATAAAACCGTGCAACACCCTCACTTTTGCCAATTTCCATCCACATGGAATACCAATCCTGATAGCCATTTTCATTGGCGTGTTGCTGAGCTTTGGTAAATAGCGTGTCGTAACTGACAACGTCGGCGTCTAGCGTCTCAGGCGTAGCTTTCTTTTCGCGAGTAGGGACTTGTTCACCGTACATTCCATACAATGCTTTGTTTGCCCACTCAAAATAAAACAGGGTAGCCGTTAGTCCAATCACAACTAAAAAAAGGCAGTGACCACATACCAAAAACAAAATGCCAATGTCGGCGACGGTGCTGTTTATTAGTGTACTTTTGCCGTAACCACATTTGCTGCTTTAAGGATTTTTTCGATATGTGTTTGGGCAACCATATGATGACTCCCGATAACAGCAAAAAATAAAAATAAGATTGCTATAAGCCGTTATGGTTTTGCCAATTAATTGGTAATCCCCTTCCATTAAAAGGTATCGATGCAGGTCAGTTATGACATGAAATGCTTCTTCAACGACCCCTTCTCCTTCTCTTAATATATCTCCGGTATAGGGGTGAATAAGATAGCTGTGTTCGCCGGCCCATGCGGGAATTGCCGCTCCCTCGCTATTGACCCATCGAACAAAAATATGCGCTTCGTTAGGATGCTTTTCACGAAGTATTGATACAACCCGCTCAGTCGAGATTACCGACTTTTCGATATCAATCGTTTGTGCATAAGCCATTTCACTTAGCTCTTTGAACTGGCGCTCGTAAGTGAGTAATACACCAGTAAAAGCCATAATGAAAACGACAATGCTGGTCAATAAGCCAGCAAAGAGGTGGGCCCAAAAGACCCACCTTTTAAACGTGGAAAAGTTCATTTAAAGGCGTTGCTTAGAAATCGTAAGTCACAGACAAACGAATATCTCGTCCAGCTTCTTGCGGACCAATAACGCTTGGGAATACTTCGCTGTAGTCACCCACACTTGAATGGTCGATATACGCTTCATCAAACAAGTTCGTTACCGCCAGATTTAAGCGAAGGTCGTTTGTGACTTCCCACTCGCCATAAATATCCACTAGGGTATAGTCTGCTTTGTTAAGTGAATAAAGCGAGTCGGTCCAACCGTTTTCCAAGGCCTGATGTAGTGTATCTATGTTGATGTCGTCAACCATAGTGATGTTAAAGCCGACGCTAATGTCTGCAGTAACGGTGTAATCTGCACCAAGTACCCACGTATCACCGCGACTATTGCCTAAGCCAACAAACTCGTATCCGTTAATATCGATGCTGTTATAAGGTACGCTGTACAGACCTTCGCGAGGCATCAATTCAACATCTACGCTTGAAAACCCAAAGTACACGTCAACAGAGTCCCAGCGATACGCAAGGTTAAACTCTACGCCAGATGATTCTAGGTCACCGATATTATTAAATACCGAGTTGCCTTGATAACCGCTAAATAGCACATCATCAATAGTAGATTCATAGGCGCTAAGACGCGCATTAAGGTTATTCGCGCTGTATTCGATTGACGCTTCAATATTGGTGACAGTTTCAGGCACCACGTCACTGGCTACAACGGGAACGTCCTCACCATCATATAAGTATTCGTCAAGCGTGAAACCATCACCAATTTGCTTACCGCGCGCCGCTTCTGCGTAACCAAGACCAAGGGTCCAAGCTTCGGTAAGCTGATATTCAAGACCGACGTTAAAGCTAAGTTCATTGTCGTCTAGTCCAGATGGCTCATCGGTAACGGGTGTGCCGTAATAGTCATCAATCAAGATTTGTTGCTGAAAATCAAAGTCGTCATAACGAACACCGTAGCTCAACAACAACTCTGGTGTGATATTGCTATGAGCTTGCGCGTAAATACCCATTACGCTGCCTTCTTCTGCGTTCTGCACAGGACCTACGCCAGGACCACTTTCTACCTCATCTTTACGATAGTCGATACCGTAGGTGAATACGTGATTTGAAATGTCAGTGGTGTTTCTAATATCGAAACCATAGGTATCGATATCAGACAAGAAATCGAAACGGCCGCCGCGGAACGATGATGAAGTTTGGTATGCAGTGGCCTCTAAGAAAACCAATGCGCTGTGGTCAAAGCGGTAGTTCGCTACGTAGGTATCACGCTCTGCTTCACTAGGATAAAGTGGAGCACCTTCTAGTACTACCCAGTTAGGTCTTGCCGAAAACTCACCCTCTTCATCGCGCTGCTCTGCGCTTATTGAAAGGTATTGATTATCCGCAATGTAACCACTGGCTTTAAGGAACATGAGATCTTGATCTGCAGCAGTACCCAGCACTTCGTTGCCGTCGCCGTCTTCAAAGTTATCTCTGTCAACCGTGCTGTAATAACCTAGCAAGCCCCATGAATCACTTAGCTTTCCATAAAGGCTGCCGCTATATCGCGTGCCTTCGTTTGAGAAATAACTCGCTTTTACTCGACCACCAAATTGTTCGTCGCCTCTCAATAAATCTTGCGCATCTTTGGTTTTAAAGCGGATTGAACCACCAATGGCACCTGGGCCACTGGTTGCTTCACCTGCACCAGCCTGCACATCGATTTGCTTCAAAAGATCGGGATCTAGCGTTACGCGGCCAATGTGGTGAAATAGGGTTGAGGTTTGTTGCGCGCCATCTACGGTTACATTCAGGTAGGCATCTTCTAGTCCACGGATAAAGATTTTCTGCGCTACACCTACTGAACCGCCAACGCTGACCGACGGAGACTCTCTAAAAACATCAGCTAAATCGTTTGCCTGAAACTGCTCAATATCCTCGGCAGTAATGCTCAAGTTAGTTGCTGCGCCTACCACAGCAACTCGCTCTATAGACTTGGTTTCTTCATTCTGGTTTTCTAGGGATTGCGCAAATACTACCGGACTGGATAGCGTGCATACTGCACTGGCTAAAACTAACTTTTTCAAGGATGTCTCCATTTGATAATCAACAATTACAAATAAGAAACATTCTCATTAACTTTAGTCTAAATGGATAGCACTTTTACATTTGTTACAATTCTCTCAGTTCTTCGCTGTCAAAGACTCACGCTCACTGTTGTAACGTACTTTCTGGCCTGCACGCAGACGTTCAGCTCCTCTCACCACAACCGAGCGCTTCGGGTTCACATCGCCAAACACTTCAATTCTATCGCCCATCCCCACCCCGGTTGTCACCTTAACTTGCTCCGCTTCATTATTTTCATTGAGCTGATAGATAAAGGTGCCCGACTTTCTTAGTACCAGTGCATCGCGGGGTATGGTGACACCATCATGAGTATCGCTGCTAGGCAGCGCCACGCGCACTGCACTGCCTATAGGAAAGTCACCGGGGTTGATGGCAATTCGTAGCTCCATCATGCGCGATGTACTGTTGCCTACCGGTACAATGGCACGAATAGATTCTTCTACTTGGTTCACGTTATTGTGAACGCTAACGCTCATGCCGTTAGCAATATAGGGTAATACGTTGAGCGGTGCGCGCACTTGAACTTCAACGCTATCAGGGTTTACCACGCGAAGCAGGGTTTGCCCTACCCCAGTGTATTCGCCCGGCGACTGCTGCCTTTCAACCACCAAAGCCGTAAAGGGAGCACGAATACTGCTTTGTGCTATCTGATATTCGGTGAATTCTAAATCCAATTTGGCTTGCGCTAACTCCTGCTTAGCATTCTCTAAGTCTGCTTCCACTTCCTCTAACTCGCCTCTGGACGTGTTTTGACTGGCCTGAAGGTTTTTGTACCTCCCGAGTCGTTTGGTAAACAGTTCAACCTGCGACTGCCATCTGGCAATATTTGAGGCATTTTGATTGCGGGTAATGCTTAAGCGAGTATCGTCGACTTTAACTAAAGGCTCCCCCGCTTTCACCACATCACCTACATCTGCCATCCAAGTGATGCGACCGTCTACCTCAGAAGCAAGGTTTGCATCGATAACGCTTAGTACCGTTCCAGGAACCCAGGTTAGTTGTGAAATCGCTTGCTCTCTGGCTTCATCTATTTGAACCAGCACTGGCGGTGGTTGATTGCTATCCTGTGCTTGCGCGCTCAACGACACACTGCTTATAAGCAAAGCAAGAAAACTAGAGGCAAACACACTAAGGGCGAGAGTAGAAGTCATTGCTTTCATGGTTGTCTTTTCCTTACACATGATCGTTGTATTTATTTTGTTTTACGGTGGATGAGGTAGTCGGCGAAGCGCCAGTGCTCTCTATGCGCTCGGCCAGGGGTTTGAGTATATTTACAGGTGACGTTGAAGCCGTCATACGCAGCAAGGTAGGCAGTAATAGCAAGGTGAATATGGTACTCACCGTCATTCCTCCCACAATAACAGCCGCAAGACCTCGGTAAATAACGCTGCCTGCACCTGGTAGTAACAGCAGGGGCAGCATGCCAAAGATTGAAGTCAGCGTGCTCATAAAGATAGGCCGTAAACGTAGTTTGATGGCTTGTTCTACCGCGTCATCACGGGTCAGCCCTTCTTGCTCTCCTAGGCGAGTCTGATGCACGAGTAAAATGGCATTGTTTACTACAAGCCCTAGCAAAATAATAAAGCCAATCATGGTTAACAGGTCCATGGGCTGGAAGGTAAAGATGTTCATGATACGAATAGCAATCACCCCGCCCACCGTGGCTAGCGGAATAGAAAGTACTACCAGCACGCTGTCTTTTAACGATTTAAACAACCCCGCCATTAGCAGCAGTAGTAACACCATGGCAAAAAGAAAGTTATCAGCCATCGAGGCAATAGCGCCTTTTAAGCTATCCGCGCTACCACCATAATTAATAGCGCCATCGGTAGGCATCATGGCCATAATGGCGGGCTCAACCTCAGAGGTAATCACTTTCATGGCTTCTTCTAAACTCATCCCCTCTGGCGGATTTACGTTTAGCGTAAGGGTTCTTCGACCATCAATGCGCTGAATACGGCTTGGTCCTACGGCTCTTTCAATACCTACCAGTTCGCCTAATTGTACCACCTCGCCTGATGGCGTCATGACTGGCGTGCTGTTTAAGTCTTCGGGTGTAAACCAAGGTGCTGAGCGAAAGATAATATTCATGCGTTTGGTGCCATCGAAGTACTCCCCCACATACATACCATCACCCATGGCACGTACCAGGTTCCCCATACTGCCGCGATTTAACCCGACTTCCATCATTCGGCTATCATTGGGGTAAAAGCGAAGCTCTGGTTCAGCTTGCTCTAGTGGAGGATTCGAACGCGCATTAGCGTTAGGGAAAACTTCTCTCAATTTGTCTAAACCTGCTTGCGCAGCGATGCCGAGCATGGCTTGGTCGGTACCTTGAAGATGAATGTCGATTGAGCGACCGTTTCCAAAGCCGCCGAACAAATTGCCCTGTTGTGAAAAGGTCTGTGTATCCGGCAAATCCTTTAAAATTTCATCGCGAACAATGGCTTCTAACTCTTTGACCTTAGATTGATCTTTAGCGCGCACACCCAAATTTCCGCCATTTGGCCACGTAATAATGTAGTAGTTCTTCAGCGCTGGCTGCTTTTCTCCGTCCATATAAGGCTGCAATCGCTCAACAATAATTGGCATCACTTCTTCGCTAATAAAGTTTTCACTGGCACCCGCAGGCAAACTTAAGAAGGCGTCAACGGCATCGCGTTTTACGGGTGGCAAATAGTCCATGGAAGGCATAAGCAGAACACTACCTGTAATAGGCACGCCCATGAGTGTTATGACTAATACGAGGCGGCGAAGCGGCGTACTTGATAGCGACATAATAGCGCGGGTTATTTTTGCCCATACCCGCTGTAAGCTATCAGCTGGCATATTGCCATTAAGGTATCGAGCGGCAACAACAGGCAATACCGTTACCGCAACCACTAGCGACATACACACTGCAATGGCAATGGTAAGAGCGAGGTCAGCAAACAATTGCCCTTCAACATCTTCCAAAAACATGACGGGAATAAAAATAGCAACGGTGGTGGCTGTTGACGCCATGAGGGCACCAAACACTTCTTTCGTTCCCCGATGGGCACAATCGTCCATGTGCGTTTGTGAATTTGGGTCTTTATTTTCGATTTCGGCTTCGGCGCTCTTGCGCGTTCTTACAATGTTTTCCAGCACGACAATAGCGGCATCTAGCACCATACCTACCGCAAAGGCGAGTCCTGCCAGTGAAATGATATTGAGCGAGCGACCGGTAAGTTGAAGCACCACAAAAGTGCTAAGTAGTGAGATAGGAATGGCCAATGCCACAATGAGCGTTGCCCGCAGCTGGCGCATAAAGAGCCAAAGCACGGCAATGGCAAGCAGCACGCCTATAAATAAATTGCTGGTAACTAGCTGCACCGCTCTATAGATAAACACTGAGGCATCGAAGCTTTGCGCCATTACTAACTGTTCAGGGGCCAAGTCCTGTTCGTTTATTTGTGCAACTTTTGCTTTTACGGCTTCTAAGGTAGCTAAAACATTGGCGTTGTTTTGTCTGTCTACGCGAATAGATATAGCCGGATTGCCGTTTTGCACACTGTAGTTTGCACCGTCAGCGCGGGTGACTTTAATTTCGGCAATGTCATTTAGCGTGATAGGGCTGCCGTCTCGCCATTCAAGGATCATTTCACCCATTTGCGTAGGCTCGTAGCGACCTTCAAAACGCAGGGTATAGCGTCTTCTGCCCACATCGACAAAGCCGCCTGAAATATCATTCGCACGACCCAACTCGTTGGCAACTGCCGTTAGGTCAATGCCTAACTGCGCCGCTTTAAACGGGTCGAAAACAATTTGAAACTCCTCAACGCCGCCAACCCCGCTTTCCATACGTGCTCTGGCCACGCCTGGAATAGCCTCAAGCTGAGGTTTAATGACATCGGTAAAAAAGGTTACATAGGTATTAATTTCATTTGGATTGCCCGGAAGGCGCTGAAGAAAAAAGTAGGTCAAAGCGGGGGCGTCTCCCCCACTTCCAGCAAGCATTATATTAGGGGACAAGGCATCGCGAGGTAGTGGCGGTACGCGATTCATGCGGCTAATCACTTCAATGAGCGTTTTCTGCATGTCCGTATCTAAACCAAACTCTAGATTAATCCACGCATTACCTTGGTTTGCCCATGCATTCATCGACTCAAGGCCAGGGATCCCTTGCAGCACTTCCTCTTGAGGTTCAATGATCTCCGACTCAATTTCTTGGGGCGACGCAGCGCGCCACGAGGTCTGGATATTAATATTCGGTCTTTCAATGTCAGGAAACAGCTGTACAGGTAAATTAAACAGGCTATATAGCCCTAAAAATACCAGCAGTATTATTCCTATACCTACCCCAGTCGCGTTTTTTATTGCTTGCTTAGTGATGTCCATAATATGGCACTTATGCTTTTTATTGTTTGGTTTACTATAGGTCGCAGGAATGACAGAAAAAGTTTAAAGCCATGACACTAAGAATTTCAGCGATTATTAACATTTTGTTTAAATACCGTTTAAAAAACGTTATTTATCGCAGATGAGTGGACCTCAAAAATACACCATTTGTCGGCGCTGGACATATTTGCTTACACCCACCGTTAATTAGGCGTCGCGACGTGGAGTGAGGGTAGGGATATTTTAAACTCGCCCTTCGGGAAGGTCTGGCAAGCTTCACTCTGGGAATTTAAAAAGCAACGGCCATTCCTGCATTCCCACGCTTTGTTAGGAAACTTGCCAGCGCCTTCTGGGTGGGCAATCATCTATGCGGATTGGTATTGGTCTTTAAGTATCGAACAAAAATTTAGAGCAAAAAAAAGCCGCTCTAGGAGCGGCTTTTTTCAAATACGTCAGCGATTACGCTTCAGCAATGATGATCACTTTGATTGAAGTGATAACGTCAGAGTGAAGTTGTAAGTCGATGTCATACTCACCAGTCTCACGAAGAGTACCAGTAGGTAGTTTAACTTCTGCTTTTTGTACTTCAACGCCAGCTGCAGTGATTGCATCAGCGATGTCACGAGTACCAACAGAGCCAAATAGTTTACCTTCGTCACCAGCAGGAGCTGCGATTGTAACTTCAGCAAGCTCAGCAACTTTTTCAGCGCGTGCGTTAGCAGCAGCTAGTTGCTCAGCAATTTTCGCTTCAAGTTCAGCACGACGTGCTTCGAACTTTTCAACGTTGTCTTTAGTTGCAGGAACCGCTTTACCCTGTGGGAAAAGGAAGTTACGAGCGTAACCAGACTTAACAGTCACTTGGTCGCCCAGGCCGCCAAGGTTGGCGATTTTATCTAGTAGGATGATATTCATCTTAGCTAACCCTTATATTCGCCAAATTACTTGTGTGAATCAGTGTACGGAAGCAACGCAAGGAAACGTGCGCGCTTGATCGCAGAAGACAGCTGACGCTGATATTTTGCGCTTGTACCAGTAATACGGCTAGGGACAATTTTACCGCTCTCAGTGATGTAGTTCTTAAGAGTAGCGATATCTTTGTAATCAATCTCAGTCACACCTTCTGCAGTGAAACGGCAGAACTTACGACGTCTGAAAAAACGAGCCATGGGTGATCTCCTTAAGCGTTGTCTTCAGTGGTTTCAGTTTTCTTTTCCGCGCGATCTTGGCGAGGAGCAGAATCGTCACGACGCTCACGACGAGGCTCTTCTTTCATCATTGGAGAAGGCTCAGTCACAGCAGTCTTAGTGCGCATAACCATGTTACGTAGGATCACGTCGTTGAAACGGAAAGCATTTTCCAATTCATCAACAGCTTCTGCAGACGCTTCAGCATTGATTAGTACGTAGTGGGCTTTGTGCAGCTTTTCAATTGGGTAAGCCAGTTGACGACGGCCCCAATCTTCTAAACGATGAATCTGACCACCGTCTTGCTTTAGGATTGTGGTATAACGCTCGATCATACCAGGTACTTGTTCACTCTGATCAGGGTGAACCATAAATACGATTTCGTAATGACGCATTATAGCTCCTTACGGTTGTAGCCTCGACAGTACAGCCGACTGTATGGAGACAAGGAACGAATTGGGATGGCTGTAAGGGCGCGCATTATACGCAGCAGTTACTAATTGCACAAGCATTAATCACCTTTAGAACAATCATTTGCCCTTTCCCCAAACACTACGCTCAGACATTTAATCAAAATACTGTTTATTTATACAGTAAAATACTGTACAGTTTTTGTGTCTTTAATAAACAGGGGACCTACCATGGCCATTACCACACAGTATGTTGTTACGCACAAAGGGGTAGAAAAATTGGTAACTACCGACAAAAAAGAAGCCGATCAGTATGACAAAATGCTCGATGCAGCAGATAACCTTGCTGACTACATTCATGCGAAGGGCATCAAGCTAGACGATAGCGTAGTGGAAGAGCTCACCATCATGCTGTCTAAAAACAAAGATAAAATCAGTAAGATTTTCAAAGGCGCTACCGCAGAAAGCGTATTAGAAGATGAAAGCGCAGAAGTGGTAAAGCTACAAGCTAACGGCTGATAATTTAGGCGCGCCTCTCTTTTGCGTCGTTATGATGAGCAATTAATAAGAGCAATTGCCGCTTTAGGCTGATGAGATCTGATAGCATAGCTATACGCAAAAATGTTATTTGATAACATTACCTCAACGCGGCAATGTGTTTTCTCTGGTTTTTAACTGGGTGAACAGACGTGTCGCTTTTGCTAATGTGAACATAAGACGTAAATACAGGTCGGGCTTAGCGTGAATACCATCAATAAAAAAATAGCACTCACTCCCAGCGCAACGCAGTGTCTGAAGGGCGTAACACAGCGATTGAAGTTAGCAATTTACAGTTTTCGTACACCAAAGAAAGCCCCCCCATCATTGACATTAAAGCGTGGCAAGTTTCGCAAGGTGAGCACGTTTTTCTCTCAGGGCCTTCGGGTAGCGGAAAGAGCACATTGCTCAATTTGCTGTGCGGAACATTAGCTCCAACTCAGGGCGACATTGCCTTATTAGCGCAGCCTTTCTCCGCATTATCGAACCGACAGCGGGACAAGTTTAGAGCACGCAATATCGGCGTTGTTTTTCAACAATTTAATCTTATTCCCTACCTTTCTGTGGCACAGAACATTAATGCGGCGGTGTATTTTGCAAGTACAAACGTCAGCAAGACAGCATCAGACGCAAAGCTTCGTCATTTACTGGACAAGCTACAGTTGCCTTCTCACGTGCTGCATGCGAAAGCTGACGCATTGAGTATTGGTCAGCAGCAGCGCGTTGCCATTGCCAGAGCACTGATTAACGACCCACAATTATTAATTGTCGATGAACCTACCTCTGCCCTAGATACCGATGCCAGAGATAGTTTTATGTCGCTGTTAAAAGACGTTGCAGGTGAAAGCACCATGATTTTTGTTAGTCACGATAAAGCCATGGAGAGTTATTTTGACCGCCACTTCAGCATGAGTGAATTAAGCCCAAGTACAAACCACATAAAAACGCGAGGCGATGAGGCCCCAAAAGCACAGGAGCGTGCGTAATGCTAAGTACCATTGCTATTGAAAGCTTAAAGCGCAGGAAAACAACGGCAATCCTCACACTTTTAAGCATTACCATCAGCATTAGTTTACTTTTGTGCGTGGACATTATTCGCACCCAAGTTAAAACCAGTTTTACGCGCACCGTTTCTGGTGTTGATCTTATCGTTGGCGCACCAAGTGGACAGCTTAATTTACTCCTGTCGTCAGTGTTTAATATAGGCACTCCCACCAAAGGTATTGAATATATAAGTATTGCGGCGCTTCAATCTAACAAGCAGGTATCGTGGCTTATCCCACTATCTTTGGGTGATACCCACAGAGGTTTTAGAGTAGTAGGTACGACCAACAGCTTTTTCGACCACTTTAAATACGGTGATATGCAATCACTTGAAATGGCAGCAGGCTCGACATTTACGCAGCCACTGTCTACCGTTATTGGCGCAGACATCGCCAAATCATTGGGGTACAAGGTAGGAGATAAGATTATTATTTCCCATGGTCTGGGTAGCGTATCGTTCAACAACCATGATGATCACCCTTTCACTATCTCAGGCATAGTTAAGAAAACCGGTACGCCCGTAGATAAAGCCGTATACGTTACCCTACAGGGACTTGAAGAAGCCCACACAGGACCTAAACATTCCCCCACCTCAATGTTAGGCCGTAAATCTGCTGACAAGGCGAACGAGCATGAGCATGAGCATGAGCATGAGCATGAGCATGAGCATGACGAGCATACAAAAGAACATGCAGTTTACAATAGCGAAGCGTTTACGCCTGAGTCAGTATCCGTGGTGATGCTGGGGCTTAAACATCGGGTAACTGCACTGCAGCTTCAGTATCAAATTAATCAAAGTAAAAAAGAGCCGCTAATGGCTATTCTACCGGGCATGGCACTCGCAGAACTTTGGCAAATTATGGGAAATGTTGAATCGCTATTGCTTGGCCTTTCCGGTCTTATCGTCATCTGCGCGCTAATTGGGCTTGCGACTATGCTGCTGGCAACGATGAGAGAGCGTTATCAAGAAATCGCCGTTTTACGAACTATAGGCGCAGGACCGTTTACCTTACTGCTACTCATACAGATTGAAGCGATGCTGCTTACGATTTTGAGTGCCGCACTGAGTTTAGGCTTGGTAGCTGGGCTTATGAGCGCACTAAAACCTTGGTTAAGCAGTACCTATGGATTGTTTTTAAGCAGCCCGCTGTTTGGACAAAGCAGTGTCATTATCATTTTACTGATACTGGGGTGCACATACTTGGTTTCGCTATTCCCCGCTGTGGCGGCCTACAGACGCGGCCTACACGCGGGACTAAACGCGAACTCATAAATACCCATGCCTACAGCGTTGTTTCCGGTTTTATAGGCTTTTATTTAGCCCCACATCTGTGCGCCAATAGGCAATAGGTCTTTTAATGGAGCGAGCTTAAGCGAGCTGGAGAGAGTATTACTCTCCCACTCGCTTATCTGTACTGAAACGCAATATTAGCTCGTGAACCTGATTAACCGTTGCGCGCAAATCGTGGCTTGCTGCAAGCGATGCTTCAGATGAACGCTGGGTTTCAGACGCGCCGTCAGCGACTTCTACTAACTGCTGGTTAATATGCTCTGCCACCGTGCTTTGTTCTTCTACCGCTGAAGACATCTCTACCGTGGCATCAGCGATACCTTTCACTGCATTGTTAATTTCAAACAATGCACCTCGGGTTTCTTCTACTATAGCGCTGCCGTGCTCAGCTGAAGCTAGCCCTTCCGTCGATACCCTTACAGCTCGATCAGAACGCTCAGCCAATTCATTAATGATGTTGTGGATTTTATCGGTCGATTCGCGAGTTTTCGAAGCTAAAGTACGAACCTCATCGGCAACAACCGCAAAACCTCTTCCTTGTTCGCCAGCCCTTGCAGCTTCGATCGCAGCATTAAGCGCTAACAGGTTAGTTTGCTCAGCGATGGTCGAGATGATATTGGCCGCTTCGCCAATATCGCTGGTTGACTGAGCCAACTCTGTCACTGTGGTAGAGATAGACTCAACCGCCTCGCGTAAGGCGACAATCGCCTGCATGGCTTGTTCTGCTTTTTGGTTGCCTGTCTCTACATTAGATGCCGCTGTCCTTGCGCTCTTTGCGTTACTTTCTACTCGTTCGGCAACTTCTTGAATCGCTTGACTCATTTGCGTTACCGCAGACGCAATTTGCTGTGTAGCTTGATTTTGCTGAACAACCGCGGCACTGGTGCTTTCTGCTTGTTGATGCGTAGTGCTAGCAATTGATTCGAGCCCCGCTGACGCATCTTTAATTCGGGTTAATGCCGTGCGATTTCTGGCAAGTTCACACCCCAGTGCAAGTTTGGCTTGGCTTATGTGAGGGGGGTCTGGGAAGTAGGTTTGTGCCACAGTTTCATTAGCGTAGCTTTCTGGGCTAAGAGAAAGCAGCGTGCCCCAGTCTTTTCTTGTCTTGGTTTCTTGAGCAATCATTAAAACTACAGCGCCAAGCAGCGCAATGCCTGCCGCTGCCCAACCATGGGTAAACGCGAGTACTAAAACAAGTAGGGCGCTTAACAGTATTGTTGGCGCCATGTGCATGAGGCCTTGCCCCAGTCGCGACATCGGCGATACCGCAGATTTTCCTTCCTGCATTCTGGCGTAAACGCTAGATGCGCGTGCTATTTCGTCATTTAACGCCGGCACTCGAACAGATTCGTAGCCTACTACTGACTTACCTTCATAAACGGGAGTCACAAACGCCGAAACCCAATAGTGATCGCCATTTTTTCTTCTGTTTTTGACTAACCCAATCCAGCTTTGCCCTGATTCCAAAGTACGCCACATTTCTTTGAAGACAGGAGCAGGCATATCTGGATGACGGATAATGTTGTGATTTTTGCCAATGAGCTCTTCGCGACTGAAGCCACTTGCTTCTACAAATGCGCTGTTACAATGCTGGATTACACCGCGCTTATCGGTAGATGAAATAAGACGATGATGTGCGGGAAACTTGTACTCTTTTTGGGTAACTGGCTGATTATTTCTCATTGGGTGCTTTCTCCATGTAGCAAAGCAATCATCCGTTAATCGTAGGAAATGTTGCTTACCTCCTAAGACTAGAACATAAACAAATTCTGTCTAGCAGGAAGAAAAAATTAGAGAAATTCTATATTCTATCAGCTATTTAGGAAAGCAATTTATACTTTAGGCTAGAGGTAACAAAACGGTAACGCGCGTACCTTTTCCTTCTTCGCTAGTGATATTTATCTTTCCGTTGTGCTCTTCAACAATAGTCATGGAAATAGACATTCCCAACCCTGTTCCCTCGCCGGGTGGTTTAGTTGTAAAAAAGGGCGTGAATATTCTATCCAGCGTTTCTTTCGACATACCAATACCCTCGTCTTCTACGATAAGCATGGCGCTTTTGTCATCTTGCTGCACTTTTAGTGTTATGGACTTCCCTTCTGGGGTTGCATAAATAGCATTGGTCACAAAGTTAACCAACACCTGCTGAATCTGTCCTGCATTACCAAGGAAATAGACATCCTTATCGGGTACTTCTACATTAAGTTTGTTTTTGTACCTGTGCAGGTTATTCGTGAGCTTGATCACCGTGTTCATGGCGTCAATGGCACTAATTTGTGTATGCTTTCCTGAACCAGGATACGAAAAACTTCGCAGCGCTTTTACAATTTCAATAATACGTTCAATGCCCTCGTGAGATTCATTGAACATCTCTGTAATTTCGCTCGCACTTTCTTGTAGCGAAAAGCGTTTTTCCAGCGCCTCGAACTGCGACTCTACCTCTCCACCAGCAGTGCGACAAAGCTTGCCTATTTCTTCTAACGCGTGTTGATAATCGCTAAAAATTTCTTTTGCAACCACCGTATTGCTTCGAACATAACCGATAGGGTTATTGATTTCGTGTGCTATACCCGCAGCAAGTTGTCCCAACATCGCCATCTTGTCTGCACTAACCAGCCTTTCTTCTAGAAAGTCTCTGTCTTTTTTAACCGAACTCAATTCTATTTGCCGACTGGTGAGCTCAGTTTTTTTGTTCTGGTAACGAGACGTAATGTTTAGATAATGTTTGGTGGTATCAAGAACGTGTAGCGTTTCTTCTTCTAAGTGATCGTCTTTGGTAAGCAACACGAGCCAAGCGAATTCGCCGTCTGCCATTTCATGCATAAAGTGAAGTAGCCTTGCTTCTTCTTTTGTATCTGGTCGCTCCACTGCATTAACGCACCAGTGGGAATAGCTCTCACGCAATGTCAGAGGGGTTTCGTCTTTGAGAAGTTTGGCGAGCTCGGGAGAGCTATACCATCCATTTTCGTGAGATAGCACCTGGCTATCATCCCCCACCGTTAGCGCTTCACCTTCTACAATAAATGCTTTTCCACAATGAGCACCGCTAAATTCGACCGCCGATTCCAGCGCAGAAAATATAAAACTCTTACCCGGCTGAGCATTTGAAAGCTGTGATGCAGCACGGTTAAGGTACAACAACTCCCTTTCCCGCTGTTTTGAATCTTTTAAGGCTTTTCTTAGCGCTTGATTCGCTAAGTAAGCATCTTGTGAGTAGGTTTCAAGAAAAGACTCTGCGTTTTTACGCGCTATTTTTTGACGTTTAAGCTGTCGTTCTAAAGAGTTAACGCGGGCTTCCAGCGCTAGAATGCGCTCTTGTTCGGTGGAATACGATGTTTCACTCACCAAAAAGCCCTCCGTTTAGGGCGCCGCTATGAATTCGGGCGCCACGCTTTTCAATAGGGCCAGTTGAACCGCAAGGCTCTACGGGCGCTAATTAACTAGCCTATCAAGTAGTGTTAGTACTCTCTCACTGGCTTGTTCCATTTCCATAAGCTTAGCATCTGCCTCAGCATTGTTGCCATTTTGTTTAGCTAGAACGGCAGCGATACCGCTACTATGCACTTTTGCATGCGGCGCTTCAATCTCTCTGAATGCCGTTGTCTGGCCAATCGCTTTGTTAGCATTGTCACTATACCACTGCCCAAGGCGGCAGTTCTTATGATCGCCAAAGTCCGCCACAGATTTATTGCTGTAGCCGCACAGCACTGCATAAACCTCGGCCTTCCACACTACATGATCCAATTTTACTGTTTGAATGAACGTAGCAATTGCGCCTTCGCTAATGGTGGACTTCATACTGTCACAGTGTTGCACCATAACTTCGTAGCTGCCATTTAGCTGATTAATGCCGGTCTCTAGCTGCTCGTTGTTTCCGCGCAGTTCATTGACACCTGAAACCGCTTTGGAAGTAGACTGAATTATACCGTTCACCAACTCAGATACTTCTGTTGCTGATTTGTTGGTTTCTGTCGCCAATGCACGTACTTCATCAGCAACAACACTAAACCCGCGGCCTGCATCGCCTGCTCGCGCAGCTTCGATTGCAGCGTTTAGCGCAAGTAAGTTAGTTTGGTCAGAAATACTCGTAATAGTAGTAACAAATTTATTAATGTTATCTGCTGTTGTTGATAGCCCCGATATACGTTCGCTCATGCTGCCCATTTGGACATTAAGCCCGCTCATGTCGGTAACAATTTTGCTTAATGTAGTCGCAGAATCACTAAACAACTCATTAATATTAGCAACAGACTGGTTCTCAGCATCGATACGTTGATAAGTAGCCAACACCGTTTCACGAATACCTTCTAATTGACGCATTGCATCAACGATGCACTTCATTACAACGGAATCGTTCGACGATGCATGCTGGCCGTTCGCAGCCTCAATGGCATTAATGAGTTCACTATTTTCTGCCTCTAAAACGTCAATTTTGTCTAAGGCTTCTTGCACTCTTGCTTCTAATTTACGTACTTGCGCTTCTTTTTCTTCGTATTTACTGCGAGATACAAACATGTGTGGTTACCGATATGTTTTTTATAGAGTTATTTTGTTCAGATTAACAGATATCCAGACCATTTAACTATTAGTCTGAAGTAGCGTTATGCTATGAGTATCGGCGGAAAACTGAAAAACTGATGAAATAAAACGCTCGGTTGAAACGAGCTTTATTTTTGTGGCAGTAGATGCGGCTCTAGGGGCGGGCGACGGGCGCCTTTTTTAGGACCATACCACAACGTCAAATAGTCTAGGATAGCGGGCTCTGCATCACCTAATGGCCATAGCTTTTGCGTGTCTTGCATCCATCGAATAGTTTCAAGCCATCTCTCTCTGCTCATTGCGTTCTGTGTAATTAGTGAAGGCGAATGGCATGCGCTACAGTGTGCAACCACTAGATTATAGCCGGGCGCTACAGTAAGACCTGACTGGGGGTCAACAGACACAGTCGTGGCGTCAGCGGAATGCATACTTGAGCCGCTATTTTTATCGCTACTTTCATTGATGGCCGCAACCAGTGGTGTGCTAACTAACCCTGCCATAATAGAAACAAAAACGAATAGACGGCGCATGCGAGCGCGCCATATCTCAAACACGTTACTCGGTACCATGTGTTTTACACAACCCGCACAGCAATGCGATGGCAGGCATTGTTTAAGTAGCCTTTTGGATTCCAGCCCGGCAATACCATAGGTTGTGCTTTTCCATTTTCATCTACGGCTTTGGCCCATATTTCGAAATAACCTTGTTGAGGAAAGGCTATTTTTGTAGTGAACTGCTGCCATGCATGTCTATTTACGGGTAGCGTGAGCTCTGCTATTTGCCACGTTTGTCCGAAATCAATAGATGTGTACACTTCAGCCACTTTACCCTCACCACTCCATGCATGACCGCGCACGCTTAGTTTCTTGGCCAAAGGATGATCAGTGCCCGATTGTGGAAAAGTAATGAGTGACTTAATAGGCATAGCTTCAATGATACACATATCTTCATCGGCTACTTTCGCCCCCGGAGCAACGGGTTTACAAGGGAGTCGGTACGCTTTGCCCAGCATTTTTGCACCGTCATGCACGCGGTCTCTGACCACTATCTTCTTAAGCCACTTACCAGACGTAGACGCTGGCCAACCACCAAATACCAGTCGGAGCGGATAGCCATTCATTAAAGGCAGAGGTTCATCATTCATTGCCCATGCAATCAACGACTCGTCTTCCATCGCTTTGTTTATCGGCACCCCGCGAGAAATAGCCGCTTTGCCCGGTGTACGGCTTAAATGCTGGTCATCACCATAATAGCCAATGTAAACAGCGTTATCTTTTACGCCCACTGACGTGAGTACATCTTTAAGCCTTACACCTGTCCATTTAGGGCATCCCACAGCTCCGGTAGCCCATTGGTTCCCCGTCGCTGCTGGCGAGAACTCGGCACGTCCATTACCGCCGCATTCCAGCGTTAGTTGGTAGGTGTAATGTTTGAATTGGGTTTTGAGCTCTTCCAACGTGAAGGTTTTTGACTGCTCGGCCGACTCCCCTTCAATAGTAAGCGTCCACGTACTCGCGTCTGGCTTTTGCGGGGGAATACCATTATTTCTTACGAAAAATCGAGAGGCAGGCGTAACCGCATCATCAAGTAGGTGCGCTGGCGTTTCAGCGTTAATTGGCCGGTCGTTAAGTATTGTTAGCCCGTCTTTTCCCTTGATAGAAAAAGGTGTATTCGACTGAGCAAATGCAGCGGGAATAAGTCCTGCTGGCATGAACTGACCGTAAACGACTTCAGCACCAAGTAGCAAAGACAGAGACTTCAGACCTTTGATAAAACCACGCCGAGTCAGCGCGTTGCTAGTTCGCTGAAAAACCTGCTCGTCGGCCTTTACAGGGTCCTTAGCGTACAGTTCGTGAAGGCCATGTTTTTTCACTGCTACCACCTCGTCATTGAGTGCTTTGTGTATTAAGAGTGCATTAAGAATAATTGTGATAAATCGCGCAAAAAATCCCACTATATTGCGAACAAATAGCCCAATATAAGCAGTGCAATCCACAGCGTTTCTGCCACAATCATCACAATTGGCAGCATACCGACTTCGGCTAACTTACCAAGGTTAGACTTCATACCGATTGCCGTAATTGAAACGACTAAGAAGAAGCGTGATATCTGGGTCCCCGTTTCAATAACTACTTCGGGTAGGGTTACAAAGCTGTTGAGTAACATAAGTACAATAAAGCCAACTAGAAACATCGGCATTTTAGGCACTTGCGCCCCGTCAGCCTGACTTTTGGCTTTGTAAAAGTGTTTAATGGCAATCATCATAATGAGTACTACTGGCATTAGCATGGCTACTCGTACCAGCTTGGTCAGTGTCGCCATGTCGCCTGCACTGTCAGACACCGAGTAACCTGCCCCCACAACTTGCGCCACATCGTGAATAGTGCCGCCTAAGAAAATGCCAGCTTCCGTATCATTCATGCCCAACTGCGCCGCCACAATTGGGTAGAGCACCATGGCGATGGTCGACATAGCGGTTACGCCAATAACCGTCAGCAACGTGTCTCTTTCGTGGTTTTCTCCCTTGGGAAGAATGGTGGAAATGGCGAGAGCCGCAGACGCACCACAAATGGCTACTGAGCCTCCCGTTAATGCACCAAAACGCTTTTGTAACCCGAGTAATTTGGCGAGACCCACTCCGACAATAATTGTTGTGAGTATGGCAGCGGCCAGCATAAGAGCGGTCTGCCACCCAAGTACCGCTAAGTCACCTAGCGCAATGCGTAGACCAAGCAGAACAACTCCAGCGCGAAGAAGAGTACTTGCCGTGAAATCGATACCACACGCACAGGGCGTATCGTTCTGATACAAAAACGATACGGCCATACCCAAAAGTAATGCGAACAACATAGCAGGGGCATTGTAATGCTCACTCAAAAAGAGCGCCGCCATACCGGTAATGGTTGCAATTCCTAGCCCGGGCCAAATATTTTTACATTTTACTGCTATATCGTTCATTTTCTTTTATCGCTCTGAGGCCACAAGCGCAACAAGCACTACGCGCTTTCGCTCGCCAGAATAAGGGCGGCGGCCATGCATTGCACGGTAATTGTCAACAATAGCCACGTCACCATCTTGCCACTCTAAGTCAAAGGTGTAAGTTTCAGACAGTTCTGCAACGCGCTCTAAACCGGCTTTAGGAATTGCACTTCCATCGCCAAAAGTAATTGCCGACGACGGGTTTTCCCTTACGCCTTTCCATCCCATATACGCAGCTATTAGCTGGTTATAGAACACTTCTGAGCCGTCACTAAGTTCGATAACCGCAGGTAAGACAGGCGTAATGGCTCTTAGACTACCATCCTCCAACCATTGCCAGGTGTATCCTAACTCTTTTAATTTAGCTTCTGCCTCTTCTAATGACTCAACGCTTAGCGTGCTTTTCCAGCTTCTTCCTTGGCCAGAATTGGCATCATTGGCTGCTGGCATAGTAGTCGTATATTTAAGGCCTTTCTCTTTAAAGTCTTTAGCAAGCGCAGGATTTTCTTCCTTCAATGCTTCAAACAATTTGTCGGAGCGACACAAAGGCGTTGCTCCCCCCTCATCCGCTGCAGTCTTACAAAAGAAAAACAGCTTGCTAGGTGAAATAGGCGTCTGCGCCATTTCATGATGTAGAAAAATTTCTACGTCTTTCGGCGCTTCATTTGCTGTGAATACGCGCTCAGTAAAGTTAATACGCACGGCATTAGACAACGACTCCTGATAGGTAAAGTTAGGATAGCCGAAGCCTGCTGAGAAAACGTCAAAGGTCTCTGCGGAATCAATTGGAAACCCTCGGAAAAGTAGTGCTCCCGACTTTGCAAGTTTTGCTTCAAGCTCTGATTGATTTGCTTTTACAAATGCAACGGTCTCTTCTACCGTTGTACAACCCTCGTTGTTCACGACTATTTCAGGGAACACACCGCCGTTATAATTGTGCTGAGTAGGTACACTTGCGTAGGCTACCGCAGAGCTGTCATTGACGTTTTTCATAGCTAACTCCTAGTCGTAAATAGGGTGGAAACGGTTAAAGGCAGCTTCGCAGAAGTGCCCTGGATCGTTAAATCTGCGATTTACGTTCAATGCAGATATTGCCTGCATTTCACTGTCGCTGAGTGAGAAGTCAAAAAGTGCGAGGTTTTCTTTCATACGCTCAACTTTTGACGTTTTTGGAATGATGGCGTTACCGCGCTGAATTCCCCAACGCAAGACAACCTGCGCGGGCGTTTTACCATGGGCTTCTGCCGCGGCTTTTACTACGCTTTGCTCAAGCACTGATTCCGTCTGATCAGCCATTTCAAGCTCTAGATAAGATAAGGCACCTAGCGGAGAGAAGGCCGTCACCTCCAGTCCATAGTCTTTTGCCAAACGAATTAGTCGCTCTTGCGTAAGGTACGGGTGAGATTCAATTTGCAGCATGGCTGGCTTAATACGCGCATAGCTCATCAGGTCGTTAAGCAAACCGGTGTTGTAATTACACACACCAATTTGTTTTGCTTTTCCGCTATCGGCAAGCGACTCCATTGCCTCCCATGTCTTATGCAAAGGTACAGGCGCGAGTTCCATTTTAGGCTCGGCAGCATCAGGTTCGTAAAACCATTCTGGTGGATAACGGGTCTCGATAGGCACAAATTTCTGCGCTATCGGGAAATGGATCAGGTATAAGTCTACATAATCTAACTGTAAGTCTGACAAGGTTTTTTCTAAAGCAAGACCCACGTGCTCAGGGGCGTGAAAGGTATTCCATAGTTTAGAAGTAACCCAAAGCTCTTCTCTGGTGCACAAGCCTTCATCAATCGCTCGCTTAATGCCTTCACCCACTTCCTTTTCATTGCCGTAATCAGCGGCACAATCTAAGTGTCGATAGCCAGCCTTAATCGCTTGGTACGTGGTTTCCGCACATATGGCAGTATCGACCTTCCAAAAACCAAAACCTACCTCTGGTATCTTATTCATTGTTTCATTCACCTTAGAATTCGTTGCTTTAAGCTAGTACGGACTTTCTCTTAAACGTACTGCAAAGATAAAAAGCCGCGGTTTACTTTTGCAGTATGCTCTTGTATAACTTTAGCTTCAAACTTTAGTCTTGTATAAGACATAAGTTATTACACAGATATACTGATGTCAACAAAGTGTTAACAAACTTAATGAAAAGTTTGAAGTGCAACAAAAAGAAATGTCTAGCGGTGGCATAACAAGATAAAGCGTTACCTTGTTATGCTAGGTGTTCGAGAGTCGGTAAGAAACAATTTGATAGGAACGGACGTTTAAAACGTTGTGGTTGAACAGTTTGGCGCTGATAGCAAAGGATTAATCAAGTTCAACTTGGTAATGGTAGTGGTCAGTTCTACATTTGCTTTCACGATATTCAATGAGTTTACCGTCAATAGACTCAGTGACGCGCGTAACCATAAGTAACGGCATTCCTTTTTCGATACCTAAGCTTTTTGCATCACTTTTTGAGGCCAAAACCGCTTTAATGCTGTCACGGGTCTTAAATACAGTTTGGTTGTAGTCCGTTTGATAAAAATGATACAGAGTATGCGGAATATCTTCTCGCTTCTCGATGTCAGGAAATCGCTTAGACGGTAAATAAATAGTTTCAAGCATACAAAATTCGTTATCGAGAATTCGCCTACGCTTAAGCTTCACTACTTTGTCTTTAGCGGTAATTGATAGTGCAGTTTGGACACTTTCAATTGGTTCGACCAGCTCTTTACTTAACAGTTCAGCTTTGGGTAGGTCAGCACCTTTTCCGTCAGCTTGTAACGGAAAGAAACGAAACAGCGCATCTTGTGCCGTATGCTCAGAAACAAATGTACCGACCCCCTGACGACGGGTTACAATTTTGGTATCTGTCAGCAATGTTAGCGCTTTGCGAACGGTTCCTTGGCTAACATTGAATTCGTCAGCAAGCTTAAACTCACTAGGTAGCATCTCGCCTGGTTGCCAACGGCGCTCGACAATAAGCTGCTTTATGTATTCAGCGACTTGTTGATACAGTGGCTGAAAGGCAAGACTTGGACCGCTGAGTTTGTGATCGAATTGAGATGAAGACATGAACCCTAACCTAAACGCTTAATTTTTGTTGTTATATCATACACAAGAGTTATAGCGCACTTTTGATATAAATCACATACATTGCAGGAATTACACGTGATGCTTTTGGAAACACTGCTTCCCATGTTTGCGCTATTAGGGCTTGCGACACTGCTACAGACCTTAAGCGGGTTTGGTTTTGGCCTTATGGTTGTATCAAGCTTTACGTTATTCGGCATCTTGCCGCTTACGGCGACCACCTTTATGGTGAGTTTTCTAAGTCTTTTCAATTCCATCAGCTTAGTAGTGAAAAACACGGAGCAAATAAATAGACGTGCTTTCACTATTATACTGGTTAGCGGTATACCATTTATGGCTGTAGGCTACGCATTGTTGGAATACCTGTCCGTTGGGATGGCAACTTGGCTCAATTTACTGCTTGGCTTGGCTATTCTCAGCTGCTGTGGCCTTTTATTAATAAAAAGAAAGCGGACACAGCCATCTGGTCGCGCATACGGTTTTTCTATCGCTGGCGCTCTAGGTGGATTGCTAGGTGGTCTTTTTTCTACCTTTGGCCCACCTGTGGTATTTCAGTGTTATCGACAAACCTGGCCAATTAATGAAATCAGGATAACGCTGCTGGCCGTATTTAGTGTTACCTCACTTATACGCCTTGCTATAATACCGTTTGGTACTTTGCCTTCAACAGAAGTGTTTCTGTCTGCTGTTTTCGCCATTCCCGTCATTTTAATTTTCACGCGATTAGGACGAATTCTCGCTGCTCGCGTATCCGCTGCCGCTGTTCGACTGTTAGCCTTAACCATGCTTGCATTAAGTGGCGTAACCCTTATTGTCCAAAATGTCAGTATATAAGACGGCTTGATAGTGAACGCGGATCTAAATCTTCATAATTTTCTAATTGCAGATTGACACCCAAGTTACATTTCATTAACTTATGTCTTATATAAGACATGAAGGGTAATGTAGAAATGAGTAACGCGTTTTGTGTAAATGAGCCAGAATGGAACGATATTAAAGCCGCTGACATTACTGAGCAGCCCTTTTTGTCGGATGATAAGACACTTATTATCCCCACCCAATATGGTGAGTTGAGTCTAAGTATTAGTCAGTTTGGTTTACGCATTCAAAGTGACGTAAATGCAGCAGATGATTTTGGTATGCTTACTCAAGCGCCGGAGAGGCTATCGCTAGTACTTTCCGGTGATCAGTCTCACAGCACCCTGGCAGCAGGCGATTATCGATTAGAAGTTTTTGCCGCACCTCTTCATTTCAAGCTGTATAAAAATGACGTTTTAGTTCAGCAAAGCGCCACCGACGGCCACTTTGTACGTCAGCATCGCTTACCGCCATTCGCTAAAACCGACAAAGGTTGGTTAGTAAGTTTAGAGCTTAGCTACGACGAAGCCGTTTATGGTCTTGGAGAGAAATGGGGCAAGCTTGATAAACGCGGCCAGCTAATTCGCTCATACAACCACGACGCTTTAGGCGTAAACGCCGAAAAGTCTTATAAAAACACACCTTACGCATGGAGTCCTGAAGGCTGGAATTTGTTTGTGCACACTCCAGCCCCCGTCACCCATGGAGTCGGCTACGCACTTTGGTCACAGCGAGCTTACGTGTGCTTAGTAGAAGATAACCTACTCGACATGTTCTTGTTCCATCAAGACTCGCCAGCTAAATGCCTTCAAACCTACAGTGAGTTAACAGGCTTTGCGCCAACACCTCCAACTTGGAGCTTAGGCGTAATCCTGTCTAAAGCGTATTATAAAGACGCCGACGAGCTACTCGCCGTTGCCCGCGAAGTGCGCGAAAAGAATATGCCTTGCGATGTTATTACCCTTGATGGCCGCGCATGGCAAGACACAGATACCCGCTTTGCTTTTGAGTGGGACCCTAAACGCTACGCCGATCCTCAACCGGTTATTGATGAACTTAAAGCGTTAGGCTTTAAGATTTGCGTATGGGAATACCCCATGATTTCAGTGAAAAACCCCCTTTACAAAAAGGCGGCCGAAAAGGGTTGGCTGATAAAGGACAAACGAACCGGAGAAGCTTACCGGTATGAGTGGGATTTAAGCCCTTTTGGCGAAGTGCTTACGCCACTACCAGACTCGGGTATTCTAGACTTTACCCACCCAGACGCTTACGAATTTTGGAAAACCTCGCACAAGCCTTTATTTGACCTTGGCGTGGACATGATAAAAGCCGATTTTGGCGAACAACTTGAAGACGACAACATGCTGTCGTATAGCGGTGATTCAGGTAATCGTCTACATAACGTTTACAGTATGCTCTACAACCGTTGTGTTTACGAAGCCGCAGAAGCTTACTGTAAAACAGGTCCTTTCCTATTTAGCCGTTCAGCTTGGACAGGAAGTCAGCGCTACCCATCACAATGGGGCGGCGACCCGCAAGCCGACTGGCATGGCCTAGCCGCAAGTATTCGTGGCAGTTTGTCCTGGGGGATGTCAGGCGGGCCGTTTTTCGCTACCGATATAGGCGGGTTTTACAAAGACACCCGAGATGCAGAACTTTACGTAAGATGGGCACAAGCGTCAGTGTTTAGTGCCCACATGCGATTGCACGGTATTGGCCCTCGTGAACCCTGGTCCTACGGCGATGCCGCTTCCAATGCAGTATTTGAGGCCCTTAAGCTAAGATATAAGCTTATTCCATACCTAAAGGAAACCGCAGAAAAAGCATCACAAACAGGACTTCCGGTTCAGCGCGCCATGGCTTTAGCCTTCCCTGAACAGCCGCTCTCGCATGGTTTTGAACAACAATTTATGTGCGGTGATGACCTACTTGTTGTGCCTTGCGTGGTGCCCGGCGGGAAAATTAAATACTACTTACCAAAAGGTGAATGGATACGTTTTGGTACCGAAGAAGTCGTGCAGGGTGAGCAATACAGAGAAGAAATACTTGCGCTTAACGATGTGGCGGTGTTCATCCAAAAAGGCAGTCGCATTGTAATGGGTCCAGATGTTCAACATACCGATATGGATATGTCGAACACCACACATTGGCCAGCGTAGCGCATAGGAGCAGTTCATGGATATCACCCTTACCCTATTGTCATGCATGGCATTTATGGCACTGGTTGCCGTTATTTCTTACATGAAAACAAAAGGGGAAGTAAACACGCAAGACGGTTACTTCCTTGCAGGAAGAGGGTTGACCGGCACTTTTATTGCTGGGTCCATGATCCTTACCAACCTTTCCGCAGAGCAGCTTATTGGATTAAATGGCTCTGCCTTTGGGTATAACTTAAGCGCTATGGCGTGGGAAGTTACCGCTGGTATCTCTACCATTATTATGGCGCTTATTTTCTTGCCTCGTTACTTAGCAGGCGCTTTCTCCACCCTACCTGAGTTTTTACGCGACCGTTTCGACGATAGCGTTCGCAGAATGACGGTAGTTTTGTTTATGGTGGGGTATTCGTTAGTTACCATTCCATCGGTGCTTTACTCTGGCTCTATTGCCGTGCTTAGGCTTTTTGATGTACCCGGGCTTTTCAACGTAAGCTATGAGGTGGGACTGGTACTTACCATCGTCATAGTCGGTACGATTGGCGCTCTCTATGCCATTTTCGGTGGTTTAAAAGCGGTAGCCGTATCAGACACGATTAATGGAGTTGGCCTTTTAATTGTGGGTTTATTGGTTCCCGTTCTTGGCTTGGTGGCCTTAGGCGACGGCAGCTTTAGCCAAGGTCTATCTACTATTGCTACAACGGAAACTGAAAAGCTCAATGCTATAGGTGGTCCCGACGACCCTGTTCCTTTTGGTACTATTTTCACGGGTATGATTTTAGCCAATTTGTTTTACTGGGGTACTAACCAATACGTAATTCAGCGAACCTTAGGCGCTAAAAATCTGGTTGAAGGCCAAAAAGGGGTGTTGTTCTCTGGCTATTTTAAAGTGCTTGTGCCCTTTATGATGATGTTACCAGGCGTGATTGCTTATCACTTATATCAAGATGAAAATCTTCAAACCATCGATCTTGCCTACCCTCATTTAGTTAAAGATGTACTCCCACAGTATTTGTCGGGTTTCTTTTTAGCAGTATTGCTTGGTGCGGTGTTTAGCTCTTTTAATTCACTGCTTAACAGTGCTGCCACCCTATTTTGCTTAGACGTATACAAACCCTTCAAAAAAGACAAAGTGAGCGACGAAAAGCTTATTCGCGTTGCCAAGATCACCAGTATTGTTATTGCTGTGCTCTCTTTTATCACGGCGCCGCTACTTATGTTTGCCCCTGAAGGATTGTGGCAAATCATTCGCATATTTACCGGCTTTTACAATATTCCCGTTATCACTATTGTGCTTGTTGGCTTATTTACAAAACGCGTTCCTGCGCTGGCGGCAAAAGTCGCGATTATCTTCCACGTAATTGCTTATGGGCTGCTTAAGTTCGTATGGGAAGTCGATATTAACTTTATCCATATCTACGCCATTTTGTTCGCTATTGAATTGGCTATTATGTTGACTATAGGCAGGCTCTACCCAATGACTACTCCATGGCATTTCACTGCAAAGGCTGAAGTCAATATGACGCCATGGCGCTATGCCATTCCCTGCGCCATCGTGCTTGTTGGCCTTATCGCAACGCTTTACCTGATGTTCTCTCCTGTAGGCTTTGTGAATGGACTAAGCAACGCGTTTGTCCCTGCACTAGTCGGCTTGTGGGCAACATGTTTCGTGGCAATTGGTATAAGTCTGAAATGGTGGCGAGTAAAGTATGAGCAAGGCTTGAAGCGCCTTGCTTCTCAGCACGCCTAACTCTCCTTCATCATTTTTGTATAGAAAAAACACAAAAAATTAACATAACGTTTGCAAACGGCTTAACAATTGTTTAACTTAATTACTCTTATATAAGACATCAGATGCAAGATATCTTTTATATAGAAGACCGTATTTTTACGCTATTGAATTTTGCTATTGAAAGAATAATACGCGTAGCGCTGTACCCTACGCAGCCAGAATAAAAACGAAACGCCGATTACTTGCTCAAATGCTTTTGTATCCGACTAAAGGTAGCAAGGTGTAAGTGAGGGCGTGATAAGCGAAACACCCTGGAGAACAACATGAATACAAAGAGATCACTCATCAGCAAGGCGGTAACTCTTGCTATGACATCTGGATTGCTACTTCACACCAATGCATTTGCGCAAGAGGCAGATACAGAGCAAGTCGACGCCTCAAAAGATGATAAATCATTTGAACAAATTGTCGTTACATCGCAAAAGCGTGTTCAAAGCATCAGCGATGTGCCCGTTGCTGTATCAGTGTTACGCGGTGACCAGATAGAATCTGCCTTTGCTAACAATGTTGAAAATCTACAAGCGCTTGTGCCTTCTGTGAGCTTCCGCAAAGGGACAACAACTCGAAATTCAGCCTTAACCGTTCGTGGTATTGGAACAATTTCATTTAGTATCGCCGCAGAGCCAAGCGTAGCCACGGTGGTAGATGGCGTTGTATTAGGGCGTTCTGGTCAAGCGTTTGCCGATTTGTACGATGTAGATCGAATTGAGGTATTACGTGGTCCACAGGGTACTTTATTTGGCAAGAACGCCTCTGCTGGTGTGGTAAACATCACCACAAAAGATCCTTCTCAGGAGCTCACAGGCAGCCTTTCTACCGAGTTTTATCAAGATAACGAATACCGTTTAAAAGGCACAGTAAGTGGTGGCTTAACCGACGACATTTCAGCCAGCTTAACCGTCTTCCAAGGTAAATTCGACGGCTATATCGACAACGTTTACAACAATGAAAAAGTAAACGGTTATGACCGTGAAGGTGCCCGTGCAGTTGTGGTTTACGAGCCAACCAATGATTTAAAAGTAAAGTTCATTAGCGAAATTTACAGCGCGGATGACGACTGTTGTGCTGATTTAGAAGGCGTATCTAGCGGTCGAAATCCCGACTCAAAGGCAGCGCCCAACAGTGAAACCATTGCCGACGGTATCGATTTAGAACAGCGACAAATTGATCATGACTTCGAATCTCGCACTATTGACGACCATTCGGCCTTCTCCGTACAAGTGGACAAAACCATTGGTGACTACACCTTCACGTCGATCACTGCCCAGCGCTCATGGGAAAATACAGAATTCCGCGAAGGTGATTTTACGTCTATTGCTGGCGACAGCGACCAGCCAGTATTTGGAGTGCCGTTTCAGCTGCATGACGTAGGTGAGCAAGAATGGAGTCAGTTTTCTCAAGAATTCCGTGTTGCATCAAACCTAGCTGGCCCATTCAACTTCTTAGCCGGTATGTTCTACTGGAACATGGATTCAGAGCGTAACTTCACTCGTGATGCAAGTTGCCAAAACAATAACCTTCAACTTGACCAAGCACTGACATTCTATGCGCAGAATAACCTGTCTGGAGACGCGCTGACAGACGCACTTTCTGACCTAGACGCTTACGCTAATTCGCTAGGTGCGACATGTAATGCCAACGACATTGTGTCTGCCACGGCATTCATGAGCACTGAGTTTAATAACTGGGCCGTTTACGGAGATGGCACCTACGACTTAAGCGATGACTTACGCCTTATCTTCGGTCTTCGCTATACCGATGATGAAGTGTCTTACACTCACCGTCGTATAAGTAACGACGAATATGGACGCCGTGGTGTGGGCGTTCGCCCTGCGACCGAGAACACCGATGCAGAAGGTGTGGTAGATGAAACCAATTTGTCTGGCCGCCTTGGTGTTCAATACGATCTCGACCAAAATCAAATGGTTTATGCAACCTATTCTCAAGGCTACAAAGGCCCTGGTTTCAATGTTTACTATAACTTCAACCCAGAGAATGACGGACGCCCTATTGGCGCGGAAGAATCTGACGCTTACGAAATTGGCTATAAGTACGCAAGTCGCGATCTACTTTTAAATATCGCGCTATTTAGCACTGACATTGAAGGCTTCCAAGCAAACAACTTTGATTGTTCTGACGGCGCATGTATCACGCGCCTTACCAATGCTGGTGATGTGACGACCCAAGGCGTTGAAGTAGACTTTATGTGGAACGCAACCGACAACCTAACGCTAATCGGTGGCGCTGCGTACACCAAGGCTGAGATCGATAGATTTAATTGTCCTGAAGAGGCAGAGTGTACCGACCGTTCGGGATTGGATGTTCCATTCTCACCTGACATGAAATACTCACTGTCAGCGGAGTACTTCATGGAAACAGAGCATGGTTTTGACGTTTACTACAACGCGTCTTACATCTATACCGATGAACAGTACTCTGACTTGCCAGGCAACACGGGTGTATTCAATCCTCACTCATTGTTACCTGACTACAGCATGCTTAACGCAAGCGTTAGCTTCTCATTCAAAGACGATGCCTTCCGCGTATCTTTGATTGCGAAGAACTTGCTTGATGAAAGCTACGCGACCACATATAGCGGCGACAACTTCCGCTATCAAATACCGCGCGATGCAGATCGCTATTACGGCGTAGCATTTAAAGCAAGGTTTTAATCTCGTTATAAATTAAAAAACGTGTGTGTTGAAAGGGGCGTGTGAACGCCCCTCTTTTTTGCACAACTACAGACTGTTAGTCCCTGAAAATCAAAACAAACGCCTTTGACCAAATAATAGTATTAATTTATCTCTTCGTGCTGGTGTTCATGAGAGTGGGCGTGTAAATGGTCATTATCATCACGACATGGCTCACCCGGCAACTCAAACTCTATCGTGGTATGAGCAAGTTCAAAGGGGGCTAAACGCTCGTGAACTTCCTTTTTGAGTGCTCTCAGTTTGTCATTGTCTATTGCACAGTTTATTACCACGTGTGCAGTAAGCACGTGCTGCTCTCCGTCAAGCGACCAAAAATGTACATGGTGAATTTCTTCAACGTGCTCGATTTTCAAAAGCGTGTTGCTAATAGCATTCCTTGTAGCCAAGTCAGGTACACCCTGTAGAAACAAAGACATGGTCTGCACAACATACCGAACAACATTGACCAAAATAAATAGCGTAAAACCAATAGATAAAATTGGGTCAAGTATAGGCCATTCAACAAAATGGAGCACAATGGCTACTACCAGTACCGCTACCCACCCCATCGTGTCTTCAATTAAGTGCCAGTTAAGCACCTTTTCATTCATCGAATGACCGCCGTGGAGTTTATAAGCTGCAAATCCATTCACGACAATACCGAGGATCGCTAATCCAATCATACCCTCTGTAACGGGCATTTCGGGGTTAGATAAACGAGGGATGGCCTCAGACAACACCCAAATTGAGCCAATCACCAAGATAACGCCGTTGATCATAGCTCCCATAAGGCTTAGCCGTTTGAAGCCATACGTATACTTTTCGGTAGATGCTTTATTCCCGAGCTTACTTAAATACCACGCCAGACCTATGGATAGAGAGTCTCCTAAATCGTGAACAGCATCTGCCATTATGGCGACACTGTTAGTAAGCCAACCCCCGATGAATTCAATAATAGTAAAGATGAAATTTAGCCAGAACGCCCATCCAATGCGTGTGGAATCTGTGCCTAGCGCTTCAGCATGCGCACCGTGGTGATGGCCGTGATGCTGACCTTTATGATGATTGGAGGCGGTAGTGCTGTGATTGTGGTGATGCATAATAACAACTCACATGAGATCGTATATTGAGCTTAACGTGATGTGTACCCAGGTGCGAACAAAATATCGAGCACAGATCATTAACAAGTCCCTGAGATAATTTGTAAATAGTGAGTGAAACAAGCACCTTTAAATTTTAACCCACCCTCTAATACAACCTTATATTATTGTTTTATTTGAAAATAAACGAAAAACAACAAAAATAAGACCGACAGCCAAATGTTAATTTTTTGAGAACAGTATTGATCTTTATGTGTCAGTCGCTTAATGTAATGTAAGCGCTTTCAAACAGCCATTTTTATTTGACCTAAATTGTAAGCGCTTACAAAAAGCTTTTTACGTGGCATTTGCCACTACATAAAAACCCAATTTCTTTAGATCAGGGCTGAAAACAATGACGAAAAAAGCATCTCAACTTTCGCGGATAGCTGCCGCGATCTCAGTCGCAACCCTATTTGGCTGTGGAGGCGGAGCAACCACATCTACAGACATCGACGTTGTTGATCCTGCGGCACCCGTTTCTGACTGGGAGCTGGTATGGAGCGACGAATTCGATGGGAACAGTATTGACGATGACAACTGGACTCACGAAGTAAACTGCGACGGTGGCGGCAATAATGAATCTCAGTGTTATACCGACAGCGAAGACAATTCATTTGTGTCTGACGGTAGCCTAAAAATTGTTGCTCTACCCGCGGAAGAAGGAGCGCAAAAGCCTTATACGTCAGCCCGTCTAAACACGCGCTACAAAGCAGACTTTAAATACGGCCGTATTGAAATGCGTGCTAAATTACCCTCTGGTCAAGGCAGTTGGCCGGCGTTTTGGATGATGCCTACTGATGAGGTTTACGGTGGCTGGCCTCGTTCTGGCGAAATTGACATCATGGAAGCCGTAAACCTTAAGGCACTAAATGCTGACGGCAATCCTGAAAGCCATATTCACGGCACCCTTCACTATGGTCAAGAATGGCCAAATAACGATAGCTCAGGCAAAGCCTACTCGCTTCCTGATGGAGCGAATCCAGCAGACGACTTTCACACCTACGCCGTTGAATGGCAAGAAGGCGAAATTCGCTGGTACATGGACGATTACCTTTACGCTACGCAGCGTCGTTCAGAAGTTCGTTATAACGTAAACGGTGACGCAACTGGACTTTCTCACCGCGGCTGGTATGCGGAATACTTTGAGCAAGGCACAGGTGAGCTAACCACTCACTGGGACAATGCGCCATTCGATCAAGAATTCTACATTATCCTTAACTTTGCAGTAGGTGGCGACTGGCCAGCTAACGTAAACGAAACAGGTATTGATGCTGAAGCGTTTGCCGAAGGTCAGACTTACGAGGTCGATTATGTTCGAGTGTACGAATGTGCATCGAACCCAGACACCGGCAAGGGCTGTGAAACTGTTCGCCCAGGTTACAACTCACTAGACGATGCATTAGTGGAAGGCGAGGCGCCTATCCCTTCACCACCGTCAACCGGTGTTGCACAAAACCTTACTATTTTCGACGGAACACCTAATCCAAACTGGCCTGCGTGGGACTGCTGTGGTGGGTCAACACCAGCACTTGTAGAAGATGCAGAGCAAGGACAGGTTTTCGAATTTGCTATTAATGAAACACCTACGGTAATGGGCTTTATCAGTCGAGCTCAATTCATTACCGACCCAGAAGGTGAAGCGTCTCCGTTTGATGCGTCTCCAATGGAAGAAACTGGCAGTGTTAAATTCGATCTGAAAGTTACATCGCTGCCTGCAAATGCGACAACTAATTGGCTATTTAAGATTGAAAGTTCTGAAGGTTCAACTGCCGCAGAACTTCCACTGATGGACGGCTATGTGGGACCCGCAGACACCGCTGGTGCTGCGCCTGAACAGGGTGTGTGGGAGTCTTACGAATTTCCACTTAGCGCGCTTGCAGCAGCAGGCTTAGATACAAGTGCTATCGATGTCATCATGGTTTTCCCTGCGTGGGATACCGGCAATGGCGCGGTTTATCGCATGGCTAATGTTGAAATTTCGCAAGAAGGCGGAGCTAGCTACCCAGAATTAGTCATCTTCGAAGATGGGCAAAACCCTAACTGGCCTATGTGGGACTGCTGTGGCGGCTCTACCCCTACTGAAGAAATGGACAACGAAGAACACGGTCTAACTGCAGAATTTCGAATTGGCGCAGAACCGACTGTAATGGGCTTTATCACGCGTCCTGAATCTGGCGGCGGTGACACCCCGTTCGATGCTACAGCACTTACCGACGGTGGCTTATTGCAGTTTGATATGCGCGTAGTGAGTGCGCCTAGTAACGCCGAAGCATCTTGGATATTCAAAATCGAGTCTAATGGCGCATCTACTGCTGTTGAATTGCCACTTTCTGATAGCGTTGAGGGTCAGGAGCCTGTGGAAGGTGAATGGCAAACCTACACATTTACTATTTCAGAATTGCAGGCACGTGGTTTGGACGTAAGTGCTATCGACGTCATTATGGTTTTCCCAGCTTGGGGCACAGGTGAAGGCGCGGTTTATCGCTTAGACAATGTGAAATTTTACCACCCTGACAGCGGCGAAGATGCGTCAGGTGCGGGCATCACGCTCTTTGCTGATACAGCAGCTGAACAATGGTCAATCTGGGATTGTTGTGGTGGCTCAACGCCAACTGAAGAAGTAGACGACGCGGAACACGGCACAGTAGCAGAATTTCGCATTGGCGCTACACCAACGGTGATGGGTTTCTTAGCTGATGAAACCGTATCATTCGATGCTTCATCACTACTTTCAAATGGCGCGATTAAGTTTGAAATGAAAGTAAGCTCAATGCCTAACGACGCCTCTGCACCTTGGTTGTTCAAAGTAGAGTCCATTAATGTCTCTTCTGCTGTTGAACTTCCAATGTCGGCCAGCTTGGAAGGTGCTGATCCGGTTGAAGGTGAATGGCAAACATACACTTTCCCACTACAAACCCTATATGACGCAGGCTTAGATATCAGCGCTATCAACGTCATCATGATGTTCCCAGCATGGGGACAAGGCGAAGGTGCAGTTTATCGCATCGACAATGTAGAAATAGCAGCACAGTAACAAAGCAAATGCCGCTTTAGCCTTTAAAGCGGCAGTGACCAATTGATAAGAATTAGTAGGGCAATTATGAAAAACACACCATTTAAAAAGACCCAGCTTGCCACATCAATGGCTTTGTTGATGGGCTCTACCCTAGCTCTTCCCTCTTACGCACAAGAATCAGAAGCGGTAACACCGGCAGAGGGCGAAGTTGAAGTTATTCAAGTAAGCGGTATTCGCGGCAGTATGATCCGCTCTATGGATTTGAAACGCAGCTCAAGCGGCGTAGTAGATGCCATATCCGCTGAAGAACTAGGTAAATTTCCTGATACCAACCTGGCTGAGGCACTTCAACGCATTACAGGTGTAAGTATTAGTCGTTCAAACGGTGAAGGTAGTGAAATTACCGTTCGTGGTTTTGGTCCTGAGTTCAACCTAATTACCCTGAACGGTAGACAAATGCCGGGGACGGGCTTTACCCGTTCCTTCAATTTAGCCAACCTTTCTTCTGAAGGTGTAAACACGCTTGAGCTTCACAAAACTGCCCGAGCAGAAAATCCCAGCGGGGGACTAGGTGCAACGGTAAACATTATTACTATGAAGCCGTTGGCGCAATCAGGGCAAAATGCCACGTTGTCAGTGAAAGGTATTTACGACTCGTCTAACGAAGCAGGTGATGACGTAACCCCTGAAATTGCGGGTGTATACACCAATACGTTTGCCGATGACATGTTCGGGTTCGGTGTTTCATTCTCTCATCAAGAGCGTGATTTTCAACAACAAGCCGCTAGCATCCAAGGCTGGGTCCTTCAAGAGAATGACGACCTTCCTCAAAATATAGACCCAAGCAATGTTGTTGATAACCGCACCAATATTACCGACGCTGCGTTCTTCCCTAAAGACATGAACTACAGCATTACTGACGTTCAGCGTGAGCGTTCAAATGGTCAGGTAACTTTCCAGTTCCGCCCTGTGGATGAGTTTACCGCAACCATCGACTATACCGCGTCTCGTGCAACAACAGGTACTAACACTGTGGGCTGGGGTATATGGAATAATTTTGGCGCAAATATCAATGCCTACGAACTGGATGAGAATGGCACGGCTGTTTATGCAGATATCAGTGGCGATGACGGCTCATTTACCGCAAGCCGCAATACTACCCGCGTTGACGCACGTTCACTTGGTGTAAACTTAGACTGGATGATAAATGACGATTGGCATTTACGTTTGGATTACCATGATTCTTACAACAAAACCGACAATGGTTATGACGAAGGACTGGGTAGCGCCGGGCAGATCATTCTTGGTTCAAACCAGTTAGAGTCTAAAGTTTATGACTACCGTGAAGGTGAAATCCCTCAGGTCTATGTAAACTGGAATAACGGCACTAATGAAATTATGCCGGGTGAAATTGACTCTAACTTCAGCCAATTCATTTACTCACCGGGTCGTTCTGATATTGAGCAGCTGCAGCTTGACGGCACGTGGTACAACTCAACGTTCGACATTCCACTCGTTAAAGTTGACTTTGGTTACGCCCGAACAGAGCAGTCACTAACAGGCTTTGAAGCTTGGAGTGGGTTACGCGGTGGTCCAGGTTTCAGTCCATCTTTCACGGAAATCTTCCCAGACAGTATGTTCGTTCGCAACGACACCTCAGGCTTCTTAGACGCCTTTGATGGTGGCGGCGCAGGTATGAATCCAGGTTACTACTACACCTATGATTTTGATGAAGCCATTGCCCGTCAACTTGCATTCATTACCGGTGATGTTGTTGGCGAGAGTAACGCTTACTCTATCAACCCATACTTTAACGGCGATCCAACGGTGAGCAGTGTAGAAGAAACTACCGATTCCATATACGTGCAGACTGAATGGGACTTTGAAATTAGCGATTATTACGTTCAAATTAATGCGGGCCTTCGCTACGAAGAATCTGAAGTGCCAAGCACAGCTGAAGTTCGCGTACCCATTCAAGTAAACTGGGTTGCCGCTGGCGAGTGGATCACTGTTTTCCAAGATGGCTTTGAAGAGCAAGACTTTACCGGTAAGTATGATGTTCTTCTTCCAATGTTCGACGTAAAAGTCGATGTGACGGACGATATTGTTGCCCGCTTCTCTTGGGGTAAATCGATTACACGCGCACCTATTGGCTTCTTGCAAGGCGGACGCTCATTTAGCGGTAGCCCCAAAATTGGCTCTAGAGTAGTGTCTGAAGGGAGTACCGACCTTAAGCCTTACGAGTCAACTAACCTAGATTTGTCTTTCGAGTGGTACTACGACGAAGCGAGCTATGCGTCAGTCGGAATATTCAGAAAGTCTGTGAAAAACTACATCGATACGCAAGGTGCACTTGAAATCTTTGACGGCCTTTACGATATTTATCAGGGCCCAAGATGGCAAGAGGCTGTGACTACTCTTGAGGCTGATGGAATCCAAGCTACTGATAGCAACATTTACGATTACTTCTTATCAGCGGGTTATGCCACTGAAGGTGTAATTGAGCCAAACTCAGATGACCCGCTTATGGAATGGAGTGTAGTAAAGCCTCGTAATCTGAGCGATTCAAGAACCGTCGAAGGTATTGAACTTGCAGTGCAACATACGTTTGGTGAAACAGGTTTTGGTTTTGGCGCAAACGCAACGCTTGTTGACGGTGATGTAAAATACGACCCGTACAACCTTGAACAGCAAAACCCGTTAGTAGGCATTAGTGACTCAGCTAACTTCCAAGTGTTCTACGAAAAAGAAGGCTTATCGGTAAAAGTAACGTACGCATGGCGTTCAGACTATCTTGTGGGTATTGGTCAAGCGCAAGGCTCAGCAGACAACCCAGCGACTCAGTTCGACACCTTCGGTCAAATTGATGCCAGCATCAACTATGACGTTAACGAGCATCTAACCGTATTCTTAGAAGGCGTGAACATTAACGATGAAACTGAGCGTGGTTACGGCCGCTTCGAAGAGCAGTTCTTGTTTGCTCGTCAATACGGACCTCGCTACACGCTAGGTGCGAGATATACTTTCTAAGCTAATTAAGTGATGACACAAAGGGCCTTTTCAGGCCCTTTTTTGTTTGCCAACTCGTCCGGCTTGCCCTTGGTTAAACGGTGTTACTCGGTAACGGGCGTTCCGTCCTTATTAAATTTCGCTATTTCGGCGCCAGAAGACTCCCATTCTTCTTTTTCAGCTTTAGTGGCTTTGGGTGAGAACCAACCGACATAGGCGTAAAATATCCCTATTAGGGGCGCCGTCCAACAAGCAAAGGCAAGAGGGATGTACAGCAGGTTTTCTAAGTTTGCGCCAGAAATACCCAGGCCAAGAGCAGATATCACAAACGCACCACCGGCATTCCAAGGGATGAGCGGAGACATTAACGTGCCCCCTTCTTCAATGCCACGGGACAGGTTAAGCGTGGAATAACCCATGCCTCTATAAACGGGTGAATACATTCTTCCCGGCAAGGCTACCGACAAGTACGGGTCGCCAGCCACCAGATTAGTAGAAAACGCCGTACCAACCGCTGCTATCTGTGTACCAGCAAAGGTTTTCGCTTTGCTCTTTATTGCATTGATAATGCTTCTTAGGCAGCCTGTCGTTTCTAACGCTCCACCGAAACCAAGCGCAATCAATACCAATGAAATAGTCCACATCATTGACTGAACGCCGCCGCGATTAAGCAAACTATCTATTTCAACAATATTCGTTTGGATGGCATATCCGTTATTTGCATAATCGAAAACGGCTTGCAAACTCTGCCCTTGCATAAACATGGCGAAAGCTCCTCCCACAACCGCTCCTGCAAATAACGCAGGAAGGGGTGGAATTTTCTTTAAGGCCAACCCCATAACAACAAGCGCTGGCAATAACGCCCACCCCGTAACGGTGAAGTTATCTTCTAATGCACTGGTGATACCTGCAATTTTTGCAAATGAGACGCTCTGAGCATCGATAACGAAGAAGCCGACGCCAAGGTAAATCAGAAATGCGAGCACCATGGCAGGGATTGTCGTTGCCATCATATTCTTGATATGTGAAAACACGTCGGTACCGGTAACCGCTGGAGCAAGGTTTGTGGTATCCGACAGCGGCGATACCTTGTCTCCGAAAAAGGCGCCTGAAACTACTGCTCCCGCCGTCCAGTACATGGGGATATCGAATCCTTCACCGATACCCATTAATGCTAAACCAACGGTGCCTACGCTGCCCCAACTTGTGCCTAAAGAAACTGAAACGACTGCACAGATAACCATACCCGCGGCCAGAAAAATTTGGGGAGACAGGGTCTTTAACCCGTAGTAAATAATGGTGGGTACCGTACCGCTGGCTATCCAAATACCTATGATCATCCCTACAACAATAAGTACACTTACCGACGGCAACGCAACATGGATAACTTTAAAGATTCCTGCCCGCACTTCTTCCCACGTTAGACCAAGATAAGTACCAACAAAACTTGTTAATGCTATGCCAATGGCAAGCGGTATATGAGGCTCAAACACGCCGAAGTAAAATATCTGGGTGCCGAGGATTAAAAGCGTCAATACAACAGGTGTTAACGCAAGTAAGAGACTTGGTGTTGCACGCTGTTCATCTGTCATTTTACTACCCTGTAATTTTCCCGAATGACAAGAATGAATGCAGGACGGAAACACGTCTTATCTACTTTCATCTCACCAACGATTGTTGTTTATATTACAGGTTGGCTACGGGATGAACTGCATAATAGATCGATAAACGGAAGGCTCAAGGTCGGTGCAAACAAAAAAAAGCCGCCAGTTTTTGAGGTTGGCGGCGTTGTTTTTTCTAGTAGCGTTGAGAGCTACTTACTGTTTAGTTTTGGCAACTTATACTCGCCGATTTGTCAGCCTCAGGGGTAAACTGAATATCTGCCACACTCAAGCTAGCCTTCCCTGAACTTCCCAGCTCAAACGGCACAACAAGGCCGGTAAAATCGATACCTTCATTAACAAAGCACTGTAGGTCAATACTTATGTTTGTCCATGTGTCAGCTGGCATTGCCTTTAGCTGCTCACTAATATCAATTTGAGTTGAACAGCTGCCCGCTGCGTCTCCCTCGCCTTCACAGTTCATGCCTACCGTTACAGGTGCATTTATATCTGAGTGACGACTAACGTTAAAGCTTAGGGCACCATGCGTAAGTAATTGCGCACTTAAATCTTCACGGAAGAAGCTCTTGCTTGCAAAACGCATAGCGGCGAACTCAGTGCCATCGAAAGTGATTTTACGCGCATCTTCCTGCACTTCCTTATCAACCGTACGATAAGTAATTGCTCCAACAGTATGCGTGCTAGCGTTCACTGCCAGAGAATCATCACCAGAGTAAAGCCATAATACCCAAGGTGCCTCAACCGAGCCCTTTAGAATTTCCATCGGCTTGTTGCTGTCAGTACTGACTCTAATTTCAGTATTTAGCGTATCGCTTAGAACGTTGTCATCGCTGTACGTTAAGCCGAAGCCATAAGGGAGCAAAGGTTCATAGCTTTCATCGCCCTTGTTAACGATCTGCTGAGGCTCTGACGGCCACGAGAAAGACAACTTGCCTTTAAAGTCCTGCTCACCAAACAAAACGTCTGCCACCGCTGCACCTTCAGAGCCAGGAAGCCAAGCTGCAACAAATGCATCAGATGCATTTAGCTCTGCGTTAACCCACATCGGACGGCCGCTGATAAACACCGACACCACGGGAATTCCCTGAGATTTCAAGTTTTCGAGCAACGCTAGATCCGTCTTGCTACCGTGTTGATAAATTAAGGTTTCTCTATCGCCATGACCCTCGGCATAAGGCTCTTCACCGAACACCACTATGGCGACATCAGGTTTAGTTTCAAAGCTACCGTCAACCGATAGCTGTACGTTACCACCAGCATTGTCTACATGCGCTTTAATGCCGTCATAAATAGAGCTGCCGCCAGGGAAGTCATCGTTGGTATTATTTGTGCCTTGCCACGTAATACTCCAACCACCTGATTGCTTGCCGATGTTATCCGCACCATCGCCCGCTACCAATATGCGTTTGCTTGCAGAAATCGGGAGGGTTTTATTTTTATTTTTCAGCAGTACCAGAGACTCGCGCACCGCTTGCGCCGCCACTTCTCTATGCTCTGCCTTACCAATAAGCGAACGGTCACCAGATAACGGGCGGTTTGCCGGGCTTGGCTTTTCGAAAAGCCCAGCGCGTACTTTCACTCGAAGAATTCGGCGTACCGCATCGTCAATACGCGACATAGGAATGGTGCCGTCGTTTACTTGAGCAAGAGTGTTGTCATACAGCACCTTCCAATCATTGGGCACCATAAAGATATCTAAGCCTGAATTGATGGCCTGCGCACAATCTTCGTTGTTGCAACCTTTAACTTGCCCATGACCGTTCCAATCACCGACTACAAACCCGTCAAAGCCCATTTGCTCTTTAAGTACGTCAGTTAGCAAGTATTTATGACCGTGAAGCTTCTCGCCATTCCAGCTATTGAACGACGCCATAACAGACTGCGCGCCCGCCGTTAATCCGCCCACATAGCCTTGGGCGTGAATATCAAATAACTCTTGTTCGCTGGCAACATTGTCACCTTGGTCATCACCGCCAACCGTACCGCCGTCACCTACAAAGTGCTTTACCGTACTAATTACACGCTGGTCGCTTAAGAAGTCTTTGTCAGCCGCGCCTTGAAGACCTTTAACCACTGAAGCGGCATACTCTCTAACAATGGCTGGGTCTTCAGAATAGCTCTCGTAGGTTCTTCCCCAGCGATCGTCGCGTACCACAGCAACGGTAGGCGCAAATACCCAATCGATACCTGTCGCCATGACCTCTTTAGCTGTAATGTGCGCAATCTTCTCTACCAGTTCAGGGTTATTTGCAGCGCCTAATCCAATGTTGTGAGGAAACAAGGTTGCGCCTATAACATTGTTATGACCGTGAACAGCGTCTGTCCCCCACATTGTAGGAATTGTCGAGCCGTCCAAACTGTCATCAATGGAAGCCTGATAAAGCTTTTCTGCAAGTGCTACCCAGTCTTCTGGTGTGGCGTGCTTGTCGTTATTAGGGAATGCACCACCGCCGTTGAGATAAGAACCAAATCCATATTTGCGCATATCTTCTACCGTGATATTGCGAATTTCAGGCTGGATCATCTGCGCAACTTTTTGCTCGATAGTCATGGTAGACAGAATTTCATCTACCTTAGTTTCGACAGTAGCGTTTGTTTTAACTTCAATATCTAGTTTAGGCCATACCTCGCCCGCTTTGTTTGGCTGTGGCTCAACGTTATCGACTGAAGACGTATTTTTTTCAGCTGAACATGCACTAACTAAAACGCCAACCAATGCACCGGTAACAACTTTCGCGATTATACTTTTTCGCATTATTTATCCTCGTTACTTTTCAGTGGTATTAATGTGAGATACGCGACTTCCTACAAGGCCATAGTAGGCAATGTAAAGGTAGCAAGAAGCGGGTAGTAAAAATGACAGCGTAACGCCGACGGTGTCTGCAAGCATACCTTGAAGCAATGGAATAATGGCACCGCCAACTATGGCTAAACAAAGAATGCCTGAACCTTGTGGGGTGTCTTTCCCTAGCTGGTGAAGGGCAAGGCTAAAAATGGTAGGGAACATGATTGAGTTAAACAAACCTACTCCCAAAATGCTCCATAGCGCTATGTCTCCTGTGCTTGAAAGTGATAGCAAAATAAGCGCAATAGCCATACAAGCATTAAACGCCAGCACGTAGCCACCCGAGATTTTTTGCATGACCACAGCACCGATAAAGCGCCCTACCATCGCGCCTCCCCAGTAGTAAGCAAGTAGCTTGGCCGCCCCTGCCTCACTTAATCCGCCAACCGCCGGACTCGCTAGATAATTCACTAGCATGCTACCAATAGCCACTTCCGCACCGACATACATAAAAATGCCGACAGCGCCTAAAACAAGGTGCTTGTGATGCCATGCACCTCCTTTAAACACTCCAGTGCTTGCGCTGGTGTGATTTAACTTCGGCAGCTTTAAATACATGAAAATAAGGGCCAGAAGGAGCAATGACGCTGCAAGAATTAAGTAAGGCACTTGCACGTCTGATGCACTTGGCGTACCGCCTCCGTGCTCTCCTGTAGCGCCATATATAAGATAAGAACCGAAGAAGGGAGCCACGGTTGTGCCAAAAGCGTTAAATGCTTGGGTCATGGTGAGTCGTGACGAGGCAGTTTTAGGGTCGCCGAGTGCCGTTACATAAGGGTTGGCAGACACCTGAAGTACGGTTATACCAGACGCTAATACAAAAAGAGCTAACAGAAAAATACCGTATATTTGACTTGATGCAGCGGGGAAGAACAGCAAGCACCCCACGCAGGCTATAGCGAGCCCAAGTACAATACCTTTCTGGTAACCAATGCGCGACACCACCATGCCTGCAGGCAGTGACACAATGAAATAGGCACTAAAAAAGCAAAACTGAATCAGCATTGCTTGTGTGAAGCTAAGGTTGAATGCACCTTTTAAGTAAGGAATAAGGATGTCATTCAAACAGGTAATAAAACCCCACATGAAGAACAGCGTGGTGAGTGAGATAAGCGCAAAACGGTATCCACCGTTTGCCTCTGCCTCTTGAGCGCTTGAAATATTAGGCTGCACTGGTGTGTCCACGAATAACCTCTGTTGCTATTTTTCTATTTAATGATAAATTTACATTTGAAAGCGCTTACATCTAACTTTAAATAATTTTGTAAGCGCTTACATTGGAGAGATAATTACACGAAGCGTAATCGAATTCAATGTAAATATGATGTTATTTGCCCTGTCTAGTGCAGGGTTAATATGAAAAAATTGTTATAGTCAGGACATACCCACGATGCAAGAAATTAACCTTCCATCCAATTCAATGATGTTGTCGAAAGACTTTTTGTTTGGTGTGGCTACATCAAGTTTCCAAATAGAGGGAGACAGAAAAGGAAGATTAGATTGTATTTGGGACACGTTCTGCGAAAAGAAAAATGCCATTACTGATGCCACTAACGGTGACATTGCCTGTAACCACATAGATTTGTGGAAACAAGATGTAGAGCTAATTGATTCTCTTGGTGTTGATGCTTATAGACTGTCTATCTCGTGGCCGCGAGTGATGAAACAGGACGGTAGCGTAAACGAAGTGGGCATGCGCTTTTACGTAAACTTAGTCAATGAAGTTATCAAGCGCGGCATGAAAGTGTTCGTTACGCTTTATCACTGGGATTTACCGCAACACCTTGAAGACAACGGTGGCTGGCTTAATCGCAACACAGCCTATGAATTCGAAAAATATGCTGAAGCCGTAGCAAACGCGTTGGGCGAAAAAGTCCACTCTTACGCGACATTAAATGAGCCATTTTGTTCAGCCTATTTGGGTTATGAGGCAGGCATTCATGCACCTGGAAAGACAGGCATGGCAAATGGCCGAAAGGCAGCGCATCACTTATTGCTTGCTCACGGTTTAGCGTTGAAGGTGCTTAACCGAGTTTGCCCAAAAAGCCAAAACGGTATCGTACTTAACTTTAGCAATTGCCATACAAAAAGTGATTCACCGGAAGACATACACGCCGCCAAACTCGCCGATGATTACCAAAACCAATGGTATTTAAAACCTATTATTGAAGGCAAATATCCAGACATTATCGATAAGCTCGCTCCCGACGTTAAGCCAGACATTGCGGAAGGTGATATGGCTATTATTTGCCAACCAATCGATTACTTAGGCATTAATTATTACACCCGCACTGTGTATCAAAGTGATGGCAATGGTTGGTTTGAAATTGTGCCTCCAGCCACAACCGAATTAACCGCAATGGGCTGGGAAATCACTCCTGATGCCTTTACCGAGCTGCTTGTTGATTTGCACCAACGCTACGACTTACCGCCTATCTATATCACTGAAAACGGAGCAGCAATGGATGATGAGCTCATAGATGGGGAAGTGTTGGACAATGGGCGTACCGCCTACTTCCACACCCATTTAAATGCGGTAAATGAAGCAATAGAAAAAGGCGTAGACATACGCGGATATTTTGCATGGAGCCTAATGGACAACTTTGAGTGGGCGCTGGGCTATTCAAAGCGTTTCGGCATAGTTTATGTCGACTACGAAACCCAAAAACGTACGCCAAAACAAAGCGCTTTGGCTTATTCAAAACTGGTTAAGAGCCGGATAAATGGGTACATTAGCGGTATCAAATAAGGACAAGTACCAAACCGTATGGCAACAATTTACCAAGTATCAGAGGCCGCAGGTGTTTCGTTAGCTACCGTTTCTCGCGTTATGAATGGCAACGCGAAGGTAAGCGAGCGCACCCGCAAAAAAGTAGAGGATGCTATGGCATCGTTGGGATATCAACCCAATGCCATCGCTCAATCTCTTGCGTCAAACCGCACTAACAGCGTCGGTTTGCTCGTATCTGAACTACACGGCTCATACTTTGGCGACCTGATGAGTACGGTAGAACATGTGCTAAAACAAAATGGTAAGCACGTTATTATTACCGCCGGTCATGTGGATGAAAAGCGCGAGCACGAAGCTATTGAGTTTTTAAAAAGCCGCCGTTGCGATGCCTTGATTCTTCACGCTGAAGCCGTCTCCGATGACTACTTAAAAACACTAGTAGACAGTAAGATCCCCGTTGTTGTGATAAACCGAAAAGTGGACGCTCTCGACGAGAACTGCTTTGTTGTGGACAACGAAAGAGGCGGTTACATGGCAACGAAAGCTGCTATTGATGCAGGCCACAAAAAGATTGCGTACATTAGCGGCCCGCTATTTAAAAAGGATGCGAGCGATCGTCTGGCAGGTCACAAAAGAGCCCTTCAAGAAGCAGGGGTTACCTTTAGTGAAAACAGTGTCTTTGAAGGTGACTTCCACGAGTCATCAGGCCAAGAAGGCATGCAGCATCTTCAGAGAACATTCTCTGACTTTACCGCATTGGTATGCGCGAACGACGAAATGGCCTCTGGTGCAATGACCGCCGCAAGAGAAGCGGGATTTGATATACCGTCACAGCTTTCTATCATTGGCTTCGATAACGTACTGTTTTCGCGCTACCTTTATCCAAAACTCACTACCATTAATAACCCTATTCACGCTATGGGAGAAATGGCTGCTTATTGGGTGCTACAACATGTTTATGACATAAAAAGCCCTATTCCTATTGAGCACTTATTTGAACCCGAAGTAGTAAATAGGGACACATTAGGCAAATTATAAAATGAATAAAGCCCTGTCTCCGTCGCTGTATTACACACTCATTGTCTCTCTTGGAGGGTTTATTTTTGGCTTCGATGCCAGTGTAATAGCAGGAGCCAATGGCTTTATCGATGCCGAATTTAACCTAAGCGATTGGCAGCAAGGCTTCGTCGTAAGCTCACCGACACTAGGCGCGCTAATAGCCATGCTATTTGCCGGCGGCGTTAGCGACGCTATTGGCAGGCGCAAAGCACTCATTCTTGTCGCTTTCCTTTACCTGCTTTCTTCTGTCGGCTCAGCCCTAGCCCCTAATTTCGAACTATTAGTGCTTTCTCGCTTTATTGGCGGCATTGCGTTTTGTTCGCTGATCATTGCCCCGCTGTATATTTCGGAAATAAGCGCCCCAGAAAACCGAGGCAAAATGGTGTCGGTGAACCAGCTAAACATTGTATTTGGCTTCGCCCTATCCTATTTCACCAACTATTACCTGTTGCAGCTCAGCAATAGCGGTGCAGGTTGGGTTACTGAATGGAGTATAGATACGCATTTGTGGCGCTACATGCTGGGCTTGGAGGTTATCCCCGCAGCACTATGGTTTGGTTTACTGTTTACTATTCCGCGTAGCCCCAGGTGGCTGGTACTCAAAGGCCAACACGAGGAAGCCGAACAGGTTATAAACCGCTTATTCGACAAAGCCCAAGCCAGCGCTCTTGTTGAAGATATAGCGTCTTCACTTAAAGAAAAGTCGTGGCCTTTTCGTGAACGCCTAGGCTTTCTAAAGGCGAAGGCCATGCGATTTCCGTTAATGGTGGGCATTATTATTGCCATTGCTCAGCAAGTTACCGGCATTAACGTTATCTTTTTTTACGCGCCCACGATTTTTGAACAAAGCGGTGTAGGTACCAATGCGGCATTTATGCAGGCTGTATGGATTGGCTTGGTTAACGTAGCATTTACCGTGGTTGCTATGCTAACTATTGATAAATGGGGAAGAAAACCGCTGCTGCTGATTGGCTTAACTGGCGTAGTGATCAGCATGTCTATTTGTACCTATGGCTTTAAACAGGCGACATATCAAGTACAGCAAACGGCCATAAACGAAATACAGCAAGATGCGCCGAGTGTGGCAATAAAGCTAACTCCACTAACCAACGATATTTACTATTCAGACGTTGAGTTTAAGCGCACGCTAAAGACCACACTTACCAGCGACGAATACGATGCGTATCAGCAACCATTGCTAACTAGCAGTATTAATATGAATGCACCTTTAGTGTTGTTTGGCATTATTGCGTTTGTTGCTTCGTTCGCGATGTCTCTTGGCCCAGTGATGTGGGCAATGCTTGCTGAAATTTTTCCGAATCAAACCCGCGCTTTGGCTATTTCATTAGTGGGCATGGTGAATTCACTCACCAGTTTTCTAGTTCAAGTTGTTTTCCCTTGGGAGTTGGCCAACTTGGGAGCCGCGGCCACGTTTGCAATTTACGGCGTGTTTGCCTTAGTCAGCCTGATATTAGTTGCTAAGTTCTTCCCAGAAACAAAAGGAAGAACGTTGGAAGAAATCACGGAAGAATTTGAGCGATCCGCTTAGCTGAGGTCAATCCTGTATATTAAGGCAACCTGATAGCATGCTGACCTGCACAAAGGTTATCCATTCTCGCCTCTTCTAATAGTAGTGTTGATGATACATTTAACGCGCTTGGCGTAACGTGAGAAGCAACTAGGATGAGATGGTTGGCAGCGTAGCGATTTAATACCTCACACACTTTATGCTGAGTAGTCACATCCAAGCCCTCGAAGGGTTCATCAACAAGCAACACTTTTGCGTGAGATAAAATAGCGCGCGCTAAGGCTAGTCGCTTACGCTCTCCCCCAGAGAGCGTCCTACCCGCCTTGCCAACCCACATAGACAACGGCAACAGTGCCTCTAGCCCTAATTGAGCTAACAGGTTAGTCATGTCATCAAGGGGAATACCCATTCCGGCAGGGTCTAAATTTGAAGAGACACTGCCAGAAAGCACTATTGGCTCTTGTTCCACATAGCGCCAGTTTTTAATTAAGCCATCGGCTATACGCATGCCATCCACTTCTTTAAGTCCAGTAGAAGGCACTACCCCCGCAATTGACTGAAGCAAAGATGACTTACCACAGCCTGACGGCCCGGATATACATACGATGCCAGTGGCTGGGAATGTAGCATTGACCAAAGGTAAGCGTCTATTTTTGGCAGTATAATCAGATAACGTAAGTGAATGGTGCAGTTCGGTGCGTTCAAGTACTTTAATGGGTGAGGTTTTGAGCTTCTTAAGGGCTTTCGCGCTTTGTTTGTGCTGTGCAAACTTGGTAATGCTGTGAAAAGCTGCACCAGCCCAATCAGGCGCAGCCATCAATATCATGGGCACAACAATAGCAATAGGCATATACGAAAAGTCAGATATTGGACTTACTGCGCCCGACATAACTAACACTACCGCGAAAAATGCCGCGCCTTGAAACCACCAGCTCGCGCGTTGCGCTTTGTCTTTCTGCGTAGTTTGTTGTCGCCACACCCTGTCAGCACTCGGCACACTATTGATCACATGCCTCCCCTCTTCCTTTGGCATGTGGTTCATTGCTTTATTTAAGTGCCATATAGCGCTGCAGTTAAGAAAGTCGGCTGACTCTTGGCGAAACACTTTATTTTCCTTTGTCGCTTTTTTCGCAACGTTTAAACCACTAAAGCCTTGCAGCACAACGATGAAGAGCCAAATAACAAAAAGTGTAAGTAAAAACGAGGTGCCGGGAAGGTCAAACCATACCGCAGCAACGCAAAGGTTAGTGAATATAAATGTGATGTTAGAAAGCGGAGCTATCCAAGCAATCCACCGACTGGCAAGCGTTTCGGTATGCTGGGCTAATGCTTCTGTTGTGAATGCTTTGTCGGTAATTTTACTGTTTTTAAGTTGACTGAATACAAGCAAGCGACCCTCTGCGATACGGGTAAGCAAATCGTTATGACCCACCCACATACTGGCATATCCCGAAGCAATGCGAAGTAGTGCTAGCGCGCGAATAACCACCGCGGGAATAACGTAATTAAAACCTATTGGTGCAATAGCGCTGATAGCAATAAACCACGAAGAAATAACAAGAATGGTTATTCCTGCCACACCGTGTAAAAGAGCAAGCAGCAGCGTGAGATAAGCCGGTTTACTTTTCATCAAGGCTACGTTCCTTTTGATTGGCATTCATCTTAAAGCTCGTTTCCGTCACGCTGCTACAGCCTTGTAGGTGCCCGTCTTGTACTGCGCCTATTTTGCTTTTAAGCCCTGCCTCTGATTTTGACATTGAGTTGAAGTTTGAGTTGGAAATAACGTCTTGTTCATTCGTACTTCGCGATACCGTCCAAAAGCGGTTAAACCAGTTTGCAGGGAGTGCTTTGTGAGAAGCCCAAATCAGCGTTTTGTCTCTACCCAAACGTTCAATTAACTGTGCCAATCTTGCATGCTGGGAATCTGGCAAATGGGCTGTAGGCTCGTCTAGTAACCATATATTGTCTTTGCGCAACAGCGCTCTCGCTAACGACAGCCGTTGCGCTTCTCCACCTGAAAGTAGCGGATAATCCGTCATTACCGTATCAAGCCCCAAAGGCAATAACGACAGCCACGCGTCAAGTTCTACTGCTTCTAGTGCTTTCGTAAGCGCGTCGTCTGTAAAGCTGTCGTTTAAGCACAAATTTTCACGCACGGTACCTTGCGTGATCACGGGATGCTGGGTAATCCAAATTACCGGTTCACTGAATGTATGTGTGCTAGGTCTTTGACCGCCTAAGGCTTCTAATAATAGTGTTTTACCTGAACCAGAGCGCCCGCTAATGAGTATTATATCGCCCTTTGATACTTCTAGAGATTCAGCGTGCAAAAGCACAGACGGCTCATCCACATCCGTTGTAGCGTGAGAGCTTTGCGAGTGAGTTTGCCCGGCGTTTATGTCAAAAACCTTAAGGTTTTTAGCCGCAAGCAATACCTCGTGTTCTGATGAATAATGGTGGGTTGTGTCAGCGTTGACCGGATTCACTGCACTACCATCAAGATTTTGCGTGAAGCACGAGAATAACGGCGCGAGTTCAGCTTTGGCGGCTTCTGCTTGCGCCTTCTGATGGTATACCTGCCCCAACTTTTTCATTTCACTGAGTAACAATGGCACAGTCAGCAATATCCATAAGCCCTGCTGGAGCGCTATCTCCGGCCCAATACTCAATTCACCTAACAGTGAAAAACCAATAAATACTGCCGTAAGTGCAACCGCGAGTGTTGCGAAGAAGTCGAGCACGCTGTTGGACAAAAACGCTACGCTCACTACTTTCATAGTACGCGCATTCAAATTTTCACTGGCATCTTTAAGCAGGGCTGTTTGTTTTTGATGCGCCTGATAATTTGCCAGCATCGGCAGCGCGGCTAACCTATCAGTAAATAAACTTCCCAAACGTTCAAGGGCGATAAAGTGCTTTCGATGTAGGGCTGCGGCTCCCTTGCCCACAATGATCATAAAAAGCGGCACTACCGGCAATGTTAGTAATAGGCCAATCCCTATAACGGGGTTCACATAAAAGATAACGGCTAAAGCAAACAAGGGGACAACAACTGCAATCATTTGCTGCACTCGATATTCAAGTGCCCAGTCAGCAAAAGCCTGTAAGTGCTGCAGCCACACCGTTTGCCAATAGTAAACCGAGTGCTGGCGAATAAGCGCATATTGACGCTCGATGAAAACCTGCTGCAAGCGCTGTTCTAGCTTATTTAATACCTGCATTTTTGCACTACTAGATAAAGCATTGAATGCGCCTTGAAGCAGCCAACTCATTCCCAGAGAAACGGCAAGTCCTGTGACATCACTCGCTGTTGCAGGAGTCTGGTTTACTACCCAGTCATGAGCAATATGTGAAAAATAATAGAACCCAATAATCAAAGAAAAAAGCGACAAACACTTAACCACTACTTGCGCCATAAGCGAAGTGCGCAAGCCAAGCGACTGCGCCTTATCCATCTTATTGCACCACGCATTAAGCGTTTGCCGGTTGGGAACTTTTTCTTTGATCACTGTGGTTTTGACTCTTCTTTTTCGTTACTTAGTAACGAGAGCAAATCTCGCATTTCTTTTTCATTCTTTTCCAAGTGGTGGTGGGCTGGCTGCAAGAACCTGCCAATTAAACTGATAGCGCGGTGTTCATCCGTTTTCAAACCTTCAGCAGCAGGGACGCTGCTGAAGAGCCCCCATGGATGGGTTTACGGCGTGTTTGAAAACGGATGAACTCCGCGCTATTTAAAACACCTAGTCTTCGGGTCTATCCATATTTTCCGTCGACTCCAACCACATGGCGTTGATAATGCCAAAAGAGCACGCCAGCAAAACTCCTAAAATCCAAGCGAAATACCACATAGCGTTCTCCTTAATAAATGGTGTGAGACTTGTCGAGGTCTTCGTTTTTAATGCGTCCGCGCATTACGTAAAAGCTATAGGCCGTGTAGCTAAGTACAATAGGCACAAAGATACAGGCAACGATAAACATTACGTTTAGCGTCATATGGCTAGACGTAGCGTCCCATACGGTTAAGCTCGCTTCTGGCATGGTGATGCTTGGCATTAAGAATGGGAACATAGAAAAGCCAGCCGTTAAGATAACGCCTGCTATAAATAGCGCACTCGATACAAACGCCATACCTGCATTACCCTTCTTAGAGAAAAGCGCACAGGCCAAACCCGCAATAATGCCCAGCACAGGTGCTGCAATCATAAAGGGGTATTTGCTGTAGTTGCTCATCCAAGCCCCAGCTTCAATGGCAACCTCTTTCTTAAGTAGATTTGACGTAGCAATGGTATCGACTGCCGACGTAATCACGAAGCCATCTAATCCAAATGCTACCCAAAGACCTGCAAGTACAAATAGCGTGACACCAGCCAGGCTTAACACAACCGATACTGCACGTGCGCGAACTTCAATAAAGCCATCGGTTTTCATTTGTAGCCAGGTTGCACCGTGATTCAGCAACATAGCCACAGATAGCAGCCCTGCCACCAGCGCAAACGGTGTTAAAAGGCCAAAGAACGAGCCTGTGTAAGTTGATTTAAGCGTGCTGTCCATTTCAAACGGTACGCCCAACAGCAGGTTACCAAACGCCACACCAAAGATAAGGGCTGGGATAATACCGCCAGCAAATAACGCCCAATCCCACGCTTTACGCCACTGTGGGTTAGGTAATTTACTGCGGTAATCAAAGCCTATCGGGCGCATCCAAAGGGCAATTAAGGTAAGGGCCAGCGCGAGGTAAAACCCAGAAAACGCAGTGGCGTAAATCATCGGCCACGCGGCGAAAATAGCGCCACCTGCGGTGATAAACCAAACTTGGTTGCCATCCCAGTGCGGCCCTACTGTATTTATCATTACGCGGCGCTCTTTGTCATTTTTACCAATAAGCGTGAGCAGTGCTCCAACGCCCAAATCGAAGCCATCAGTAACCGCGAAGCCAATTAGCAGAACGCCAACCAAGCACCACCAAATGACTCTCAGTAGTTCATAATCAATCATGCTTTTGCTCCTTGCTCATCAAGGTCAATAAGATCAAATTCAGTGTCAGGCTGCTTATCTTCAGGTGGAACTGGCCCTTTCTTGGCAAACTTCTTCATTAGGTAAAAACCAATAATGAACATGCCGGTGTAGAAAGCACTGTAGGCTACAAGGGTTATTACCACGTCGCTTACGGCGAGATTAGATACCGACGTATGCACCGGAAGCACCTCTGCAATTGACCATGGTTGGCGGCCATATTCAGCGACAAACCAGCCAGCCTCACAGGCAATCCAAGGAAGCGGCAAACCGTAGAGCGCGCTTTTTAATAGCCAACGTGGCTTAGTAATCTTGTGTTTAGTACTGTAGTAAAAGGCGCACACAAATAGCGCAAGCATAATAAAGCCAGCCACAACCATAAGGCGGAAACTCCAAAACAATGGGGCAACCGGCGGAATGCTGTAATCTACTGCCTGTTGAAGCGCGGCATCAGAAGGATTTGAAACGTTCTCAGTGAAAGGCTCTAGCAACATAGCGTAGCCCAAACTGTCTTTATTTTGGTCGAAGGCAGTACGTTGCTCAGCTGTCGCGGTGCCGTTTCTTACATCATCAAGCACTTCATAGGCTTTAATTCCGCTTAGAATACGCTCGCGATTCTCTTCTTTAAGATCCTTAATACCTTTTACTTCTTCGGTTAACGAACGGGTAGCAATAATGCCCATTGCCCAAGGAATTTGAAGGGCGTACTCGGTTTCCTGCTTTTCGTCGTTTGGAATACCAAACACAGTAAACGGCGCAGGTGCAGGATGGGTTTCGTACTCAGCTTCAACTGCTGCCAGCTTCACTTTTTGTACATCACCAAGCTCATAACCACTTTCATCACCTAGCACGATCACAGAAAGCGTTGAGGCTAGGCCGAAGCTAGCAGCTATGGCGAACGAACGGCGCGCAAAGGCGATATGCTTATGATTAAGCAGGTAGTAACTTGAAATTGCCAACACAAACATTGCGCCGGTCACGTAACCTGCTGATACAGTGTGAACAAATTTAACCTGTGCTACGGGGTTAAAAATAACCTCAGCAAAGCTGGTCATTTCCATACGCATGGCTTCAAAATTAAATTCAGCGCCTACCGGGTATTGCATCCAGCCGTTAGCAATCAAGATCCACAGTGCAGAGAAGTTTGAACCAATGGCCACCAGCCAAGTCGCCATCAGATGCTTCACCTTTGACATTTTGTCCCAGCCAAAGAAGAACAACCCCACGAAGGTAGACTCTAGGAAAAAGGCCATTAGGCCTTCGATGGCAAGTGGCGCACCGAAGATATCGCCTACATAGTGAGAATAGTAAGACCAATTCATTCCGAACTGGAATTCCATGGTTAAGCCTGTGGCTACACCAATGGCAAAGTTAATTCCAAACAGCTTTCCCCAGAATTGGGTCATCTGCTTATAAATTTCTTTACCCGTCATTACGTATACCGATTCCATAATGGCAAGTAAGAAGCTAAGCCCCAAAGTTAAGGGTACAAATATAAAGTGGAACATTGCAGTTAATGCAAATTGCCACCGCGATAGTTCTATTAACGTATCGCTCATGGGTTATCTCCCTTGTATTTCGTGTGCGCGTTAAACGCTTAACAGAAAAGTGGTTTAAAATTCAGTGATGAACACGTGAATATGCCGCATGGCAAGAGCACGGTTTATGCCATACATCAGTAATTTGGCTGCTTAAGCGCAATTACCGATAAACGGCGGTATTTTCGTACTGTGCAGATAAATTATTCCACGACCGAGCGTGTGGCTTATTGATCCAACGCAACAATTGATGGCGATGCGTTCGCCATATTTGTCATTTAGGTGACAAATATGGCACAAGAAAAAGGCTGCTTAGCCGAATGTCAAAAAGTGGAGTATAAGGAAAAGTTAAGGGGTATATGTGATTGTGAATGCACCCCGTAAATCACCCAATTCAAACCCTGTAGCTTGATCATTGGGATAGTGCTTTAGAATGGATTGTTTTACTGAAGGTGCCACATTGGCTCCGTGGCATGCCATGCACACCTGACCTTGTTCAATCGCCATCATGTACCTAAACTCACCGCTTTCGCTATCGTATTGATAAGTTTCAATAGGTCTTTTAGGGGCCAAATTGTCTTGCTTAGCTTTGGTCAGTAATTGTGAAAACCACGCTAACTGCTCACGCTCCCATTGATCTGCCGCATTGTTTGGGTTCCTTACTTTCAGCGCGGTACGCCCAACCTCCCACCCGTTTTGACTAAGCGCCAGAGCAATAGGAGCCGCTGCAATCTGGCATTCGTTAACGCCAGCCTCTAGCCCTCCGGATTGAATTGCTTGCTGTAGTCGTGACTTTAGCGCGCCTCCCAGTGCTTTTGCGTGTAATCGCGCTTCTTTGACTTTTTCCTGTACACTGTTTTCACTTTTTTTCTCATTGGCAGTCACTGTATCTGCCAATGAATGAGCACTACTTGCCAATATGCTTATCGCCACCAGCATTACGCTATTTTTCATTATAAAACTCTCTTTGGAACTGAATGAGTTGCTACCGAAGTATTGTCGTTTGTCTCAAACAGTGAACAAGCTCTATGCCAATATGATAAATTGCCAAAATTAAATTAGAACAAACTAATATTCAGCCACCCATGAATATATCCATAGTACAAGCGATGATAGATGCGATAGATAAACCCGCAATCTTCATTAACCCAAGCTACGTTATTGAAGCTGTCAACCAGCCCTACAGAGATACCTACCCTGTGGATATAAAGCTTGGCTTTAGTACCTGCTATCAAGTCTCTCACCGCAACAGCAAACCTTGCGATAAGTGCGGCGAGCACTGCCCAATGCAAGAGAGTAAAGCCACAGGACGAGCGGCTAGCGTAGTACACGTTCATACCACCAGTGAGGGTCAAAGCTACTGCGACATCCTCATGCGCCCGATCTTCGACGGTAGCGGAGAATTATTAGGTTTCTTGGAAATGCTTGATAAGCTTTCGTTTGCCTCAAACCGACCTTCAGCAGGAAAGATGGTCGGCGAATCAGAGGCATTTAAAGCAATGCTAAACAAAATAAATCGCGCCGCTAACTCAGATATTTCAGTACTACTGTTTGGCGAAACCGGCACGGGTAAAGAGCTGGTGTCCCAAGCACTTCACTCGAGTAGTCACCGTGCTGGCAAACCATTTGTTGTCATCGAGTGTACCGGCATGTCTGACACGCTGCTTGAAAGCGAACTATTCGGTTATGAAAAAGGGGCATTTACAGGCGCAACCACAAATAAGAAAGGGCTCGTAGAAGCAGCGGAAGGCGGCACATTGTTTTTTGATGAAGTCGGCGATATCCCACTTTCCACACAAGTAAAGCTTCTGCGGCTGTTCGAGTCTCGAACTTATCGACCTGTAGGAAGCACAGTGTCTAAAAAGGCTGATTTTCGTTTAGTGTGTGCATCACACAAAAATCTAAAGCACATGGTGGAAACGGGCGAATTCAGACAAGACCTCTACTACCGCATTGCCGGTTTTCCTATCAACCTCCCTTCTTTAAGACAAAGAAAATCAGATATAGCACTGATAGCCGCGCATTTTTTGGCAATGTCTAAAGAGAAAAAACGGTTTCATAAAAACGCGCTAGAAAAACTAACCAACTACCCGTTCCCAGGCAATATTCGCGAACTCAAAAACATTGTAGACCAAGCTATTTTACTGGCTGATGAAACCGTTATTTACGATACAGACTTACCCGAGCTCGATAACATAAGCTCTGATGCTATCAATGATGCCTCTTCATCTCACAGTAACGTTGTGACCTTAGACGAATTGGAACGCCAATACTTACGTCAGGTTCACACGTCTTTTGAAGGCGATACCCAGCAACTTGCACAAGCGCTGGGAGTGAGTACCCGTACACTTTACAGAAAGCTGAAAAAAGCGGGGGTTGGAGATACGTAAAAATAATAGGTAGAAAAATTACCAAAACGCAGGCTATGATAAAAAGGCGCTAACCAGATAAAGAAAAATGACTTTAAGACGCCTACTTACACTAACACTTTGCCTTTGTATGCTTTTGCAGAATGCATTAGCACTTGGCCTTGCTGCCCATACTATGCAGCAAGCACGTGCGTTTGTAGGTGAAGATATTGAACTTATTTGTACTGGCAAGACCATGCGCTACATTTCAATTAGCGCCACTGAGTTTGAAGGTGAGTTCGTTTTTGTTAGCCCCGAACTGCTCAAAGCACCCGCCGAGCACGTTGACTGTACCAATGGCACGTTAGCCGACTTACCTCAGGTTGACGAGCCACTACTTGCCACATTACCTTTGATATCACTAGTTCGCTATCGCGCTCTAGTCGCGCGTTTAGCGGCTAAGCCCTTTACAGATTTTGCTTACGCGGCGCCGCTAAGTCGTGCCCCACCATACGCATAACAACCTCCAAAACACACTGAACATGCATGCTTTCACCATGCACAACACTCGTTTTTTAAAATGGAATTGTTATGAAGCAATCTATCATTGCGCTTGCCGTATTCACTGCGTGCGCGCCCGTACACATTTACGCAAACACCATCGACTTGGCCGATAACACTTCGACAGAAGTGGTCACCGTTATTGGCACACCGCTTTCCCTTAGCACGCAAAATATCGAGCAAGAGTCTGTTAGTGCTGCCAGCAATATTGACGCTGACTTTGGCGATCAGCTTGCCACATTACCTGGCGTGTCGATATCTCGAAACGGCCCAGTCACCGGACTTATTCAGTATAGAGGACTTTACGGTGACCGAGTTGGCGTAAGCATTGATGGCGTTGATATCGCTGGAGCAGGACCAAACGCCATGGACTCGCCCCTTTCTCATGTGCTGCCAGAGCCAGGACTGACCGCCACCCTTTACCGGGGGATTGTGCCAGTAAGTGCAGGTGTGCAGACGCTAGGCGGAAAGCTTCGCATTCACTCTGATGCCTCAGCACTTTTTGACTTGAATACAGGCTTTAGCGGTAGCGTAAGTGCCAGCGCAATATCTCCGGGGAGCGGTCAGCAATACCAAGGCAATCTGTTTTATAAGAGTGAGCAGGCTTTTGTTAGCGGCGCCTTCACTCATCAGCAGCGCGACGAACAAGAGTCGGGAGATAACAGCGTTATACCAAACAGCCATTACCAAAGAAATGGCGGTAAGTTTAGGGCGGGCGTCGAGTGGGGCAATCACCAAGTCGATGTGAGTTATCAGCAACTTAATACTAACGAAAGCGGCACGCCTGCTTTAGCCATGGACATTGGTTTTATTGATGCCGCTTGGTATCGACTGGGCTATCGCTATAACGCAAATGATAGGGAGTTCTTCACGTTAAGCTGGTTTGGCAACAGCAACCAACATGCCATGGACAACTTCTCACAGCGCATGGTGATGTCTGCCGATATGGCGAGAGAGAATAACGCTGATGCTATTGCTCAAGGCTTGGATGCCACCTATGTAATGCCATTTTATGAAGGTGACCTCAAACTGGGTGCCTATCTGCACCACAGCAGGAATAACTCGACCATCACCAACCCTAATAACGGCATGTTCTTCGTTGATAACTTTACCAACGTAGAAAAAGACACAGCCAGCGTATACGCAGAATGGCAGCGAGATAAAGCATCTTTTTCAACAACAATTGGTACCCGATATACACGTGTTGACATGGATGCCGGGCTAGCCGGTTCTAATATGGTTATGATGAACCCAGCCATTGCTTCACTCGTTGATGATTTCAACGCGGCAGAACGCAGTAAGAGCTATAACATGTTAGATATTGCCGCTAGCACGCGATATCACGCCAGCGACAATGTCGATGTTGTCCTTGGGGTATCGCAGAAAAACCGTGCCCCTACTTACTTCGAGCGCTATACGTGGCTACCTCTTGGTATTTCTGGGGGAATGGCAGACGGATTTAACTACATTGGTAACTTGGCTCTAGACAACGAAACTGCACGCCAGATAGATGTGGGTATTGATTACCGTTTCAAAAGCTGGTCAGTTTCTCCTCGTCTCTTTTATCAAGATATTGAAGACTATATTACTGGTTCTCCCAGCACGAATATGGCTGCCAATATGGTCTCTACCATGATGGCAGGCACAACACCATTTCAGTGGACTAATACGGACGCCGTAATCAAAGGGGCAGATCTGACTGTTTCGGGTAACGTGTTTGATAACGTAAGGCTTAACGCAGTAGCAAGTGTTCAGCACGGTAATCGCGACGATATCGACGATGCGTTGTTTCGTATTGCCCCCGAACAGCTGATCACCACCATTCAGTGGGACACACAGCTGCTTGATACGCCAATGGCACTCCAATTAACGTCAGAATTGGCAGGAGCACAAAACCACGTTTCAGCGCTACAAAGTGAAAACACTACCGCTGGATATGGATTGGTGCATATTACGGGGCTTTTCACCCTTATAGATAATGCACAGTCAAACCTTCAGGTAACGGCAACCGTTCATAACCTGTTTGATAAACACTACGCCCCACACACAGCAGGAATTAACCGTGTGATGAATACTGATGTTGCAGTAGGTGAGCGAGTACCCGCTGCGGGGCGAGAGTGGCATTTATCGCTGAGCTACAGGTTCTAACCGTTTAAAACTCAAACTCCAAAAGGCATAAAGATAAACCAGTGATTCTCCTTCGCTGGTTTATCTACTCGTAATGTCTGATACACATGCCGTTTTAAACGCTAGAAATGAAAACTTGCGCACTAACGTAAGTATTTTGAAGGTAAAGAACTGTGTCAGATTACAGCGGGAAATAAGGTTGAGAATGCCTGCCACAAGAGCCGCAGGGCCAACAGTGTCACCACTATCTTGAACGCCAGCATAAATTTTTCAGCGGGGACACGCTTTAATACTTTCAAGCCGATGAATGTGCCGAGCGCACCACTGGCAATCATAATAATGATTAGCCCGGCCCACTGGGCAAAAGAAAACCCTACAAAGGTAAAAACAAACGCTTTAAGGCCGTGTTGCAGTGTCATACAGCTGGCAAACGTGCCGGTAATCTGCATTTTGCTGTAATTATTTCGGTGTACAAATGCTGCCACCAGAGGCCCTGTGGCACCTACAAACATTGAAACCAGCGTGGTTACCACTCCGGCCAATGTTCTACCCGCGGGGTTCATTTCTTGTGCTTTGGGTTTACTCCCCCACACCAGAAATAAAATAAATGCGGCAACCGCAAATTGAATAATAACCAACGGCAGCTGAACCACAACAAACGAGGCCAAAAAAGCGCCAACGATTGCTCCTAAAGAAAAATACTTCAGCATATTCCAGTCGATATGCCTTGCCGTCATCAGTGCACGGTTACCATTTGAACCAAGCTGTACTAAACCGTGAACCGGGATCAGCGCACTGACTGGCATAGTACCGGCCATTACTGCCAGTAATAAGACCCCGCCACCAATACCCAGCGTTGCTGTCATCATCGACGTAAAGAAGGAGGTAACAACAAGTACTACTGATGATGACATCGACATCGCATCATTGGCCGTTAACCAGCTATAAAGTAACTCCAAGGGTCAAATTCCACCTTAATTCGTAACACAGTTTGTATGGTTTGAATGATCATTACACCAAAACATATCGTTTAAATATCATACAAAACTCACGCCTAGCGCGTAAGGTTATTTATCATGCCTTCTATTAGTTATTTAAACAAAGCACTTCGAATAATACGTGACAAGCAGTGTACAAAAGGCGCTAAGCTAGTTGCCAGGCAACTTCTCCGCAATAGCGGGTTCACTGATAAAGATATTTATGATTGTTTAAAGCAGGGCACGATTATTCGCATTACCATATTTGAAGCCTAGGGTAGCGTGAGACCTTACATCTTACACTTACCGCTTGCCCACCCACTCGCATGGGTCTAATTTCTATACCTAAAAACCCATTGACTTTCTTCATTGTGCACAGGATACTCGGGTCATTAAATACTCACTAGCAGCGCACTGTTTTTAAATACTATGCCTAAAAACACGAATACACATACTGCTTACTCAGCGTCTGCGCTGATTATTATTCTCGCTATTCTAAGGAATGGGCGGGTTAGCTAGTGCGTAAATAGAATTCACTAAACCCGCCGCAAAGGCGGGTTTTTTATTGGCTCGTCTTGCGGTAAAAATAACGGAACGACAGCCATGAACAATCCAATATCTCACGTGTTACAACAGTTGCATGACGCAGTAAACCGCGGCGATCAAGACGCCTTATCCCAATGTTATGCTAGCGATGCAACAGTGGTCGCGACCCCTATGTCCAGCTCAACGCAAAACCAAGCCGCTGAAGAACATGCCACGCAGCGAGACTGCGTTGATGCCCTGCTTAAATTTCAAAAGAAATTCATGCCCGATCATTTTGTTACAACCGGAGATGAACGGGTTATACAAGCCGGTGACGTAGCGCTAGTCGTCGCTAAGCTTTACCTTGTTCCTAAAGCAACACCCAACGCCCTACCCTGCGAGGGTAAGCGCGCCGTTTACGTTCTGCAAAGGGATGCAAGTGGTGAATGGCGCTGTGTCATCGATAACTTCTTCGGTACTGATTTGTTAGATTTTGCGTGATTCTCTCAAATCTAGGCATTTAATTCTAAAAATTAGAATAAATTGATGAATTTTTACGCATTTTAAATTAACAAAAACGAACATAAGATTTATCTCGAGGTTTACGAAGTACTCACAACAAACTTAATCCAAGAGGAAATCACAATGTTCAATATTAAAAAATCAATGGCAGCACTTGTTACTGGCTTAACCTTTCTTGTTCCTTCTGTGCAAGCGGGAGAGCCAGCCAAGAGCCTTCTGACACCCGACAACCACACGGTCATTCTTATCGACCACCAGCCTCAAATGGCGTTTGCAACACGCTCACATTCAATCGAAGATGTGCGCAACAACGTTACAGGTCTAGCAAAATCTGCAAAGGCATTTAATGTACCCACCATTCTGACAACCGTAGCTGAAAAGTCATTCAGCGGCCCGCTTTTCCCGGAATTAAAAGCAGTATTCCCCGACCAAACACCTATTGACCGCACAACGATGAACACCTGGGAAGATAAGCGAGTCACCGACAAGGTTAAGAAATTTAAAAAGAAAAAAATTGTTATTGCAGCGCTTTGGACAGAAGTTTGCGGTGTAGGGCCAGTGCTGTCTGCCATTGAAGAAGGCTATGACGTGTATTTTGTAACCGATGCGTCTGGCGGTGTATCTAAAGAAGCTCACGACATGGCGGTTCAGCGTATGATTCAGGCAGGTGCTCAACCCATTACTTGGTTGCAGTACCTTCTAGAACTTCAACGTGATTGGGCTCGCACTGAAAGCTATGTGGACGTGACAAACATCGCAAAAGAACATGCTGGGGGATACGGTTTAGGCCTTATTTACGCAACCGAAATGTTTAACGCCAAAGAAGGCCAGTAGCCTTCAATGCGACAGGTCACCGTGACCTGTCGCACTTGTATCGTTACTGCACGAGGAGTTTAACATGAGAGCTTTGCAACCACTTGTAGCACTATTGACTGCGCTTTATATCGCAACACTTTCTTTCAGCGTTAGCGCTAATACCGATAGCGCGCAATACGAAAAAAGCCAAACACTTTCACAATACTGTATGGGGTGTCACGGTGAAACAGGCATTGCCAACATTGAAAGTAACCCTAATTTGGCAGGTCAGAACAAACCGTACCTAGTTTATGCACTTAAAGCTTATCGCGACGGCATCAGGAAAGGCGGAATGGCCAGCATCATGCGCCCCAATGCATCAGGGCTTAGCGATGACGATATTGACGCCCTAGCCACTTATTTTGCAGCCCAGTCAGGTAAACAAACCACTAGCCAAAGCAGCAATAACTAGGAGCTATCCCATGAATTTATTATTGTCACGTTTTTCGATTGTTGCTCTATTGTTTGGCGCTAGCCAGGCAATGGCTGCCCCAGATCTGGTCGTTGTAAATGCAAAAATCACAAATTCGAGCGGCCAAACCTATACGGCTCTTAGCGTAGAAAACGGTAAATTTAGCGCCTTTTCGCAAGATGCCCAACAGCTGCTAGCAGACGCAGATAGTGCCACTCAAGTAATCGATGCAAAAGGACAGCGGCTCATTCCAGGTATTAATGACTCGCATATGCACGTAACGCGTGGAGGACGTTTTTATAATTTAGAAACTCGCTGGGAAGGTATTACAAGCTTGAAAGAAGGCTTAGCCATGCTAGAAGCACAAGCCAAACGCACGCCCAAGGGGCAATGGGTAAGAGTCATTGGAGGTTTCAGCCCTTATCAATTTGAAGAGAAGCGCTTACCTACACCACAAGAGCTTACCGACATCGCGCCAAACACACCGGTATTTGTGCTTCATCTTTACTCAGGTGGTGTGCTCAATAAAAAAGGCCTTGAAGCACTGGGAATAGACAAAGACACCCAAGCACTAAAGGGAAGCGTGATAGAGCGAGATGCTAACGGCAACCCCACAGGTGTTTTGCTCGCTCAACCCAACCCAATGATTTTATATAAGACCATTGCCGCGCTGCCTCAACTAAGCGCAAATGAACAGTTAAATTCCAGTCGACAGTTTTATCGCAAACTACTTAGCCTAGGCGTAACCAGTGTAGTAGACGCAGGCGGCGGTGGCCATACCTTTCCTGAAGACTATACAGCCAGTGAAACCCTTGCCAAGCTCGGTGAGTTACCGATACGGGTTTCCAATTACTTGTTTCCGCAAGTTCCCAATAAAGAAATGGTGAGTTTTGCAACGTGGATGAGCAAGTATGAAGCAAATCAAAATCATCATATACATTTAGACAATGGCTATGTAATTGAAGGCGGTGGCGAGCTACTCACTTATAAAGCGTCAGACTATGAAAACTTTCGTGCGCCACGCCCTGAACTTCCAGGCGAAGCCGAAGATGCGCTGGAAGAAGTGATTAGGCTTCATCTATTGCAGCAGTGGCCGTTTAGGCTCCATGCCACTTATGACCAATCTATAACACGTATTTTAAACGTACTTGAACATATTCACTCAACACAGCCCGTTGATAGCGTGCGCTGGATTATTGACCACGCCGAGACGGTGTCTGACGAAAACCTAGCGCGCATTGCAGCATTGGGTGGCTCGATTGCGGTACAAGGTCGTATGGCCTTTGCTGGTGAGGATTTCGTTGAGCGATATGGCGCCGAGCAAGCCAAGCGCACGCCCCCTATAAAGCAAATGCTTAGTGCTGGTATCACAGTGGGCTTAGGCACAGACGGTACCCGCGTTTCAAGTTTTAATCCATGGGCAACCTATTACTGGGCAGTGAGCGGAAAAACCGTGGGTGGTTTTGATTTAGGTACAGAACATGTAGACAGACTGACAGCCCTTAAGCTATTTACGCAAGGCAGCGCTGCACTATCTGGAGAAGAAAAGGTTAAGGGTAGATTACGACCTGGCTTTTACGCTGACTTTGCTATTCTTAACCAGGATATCTTAACAGTAAGTGAAAAGGCATTGCTAAACACACAAGCACAGTTAACTGTCGTAGACGGCAACGTCGTTTTTGCCGATAGACAGCAGTACCCAGAACTCGCAACACCAATAGAAACAGCCGAGCCCGCGTGGTCACCGGTTAACTTCTCCCAACAACGTTAATTGAGAAAGACCATGGCAAAACGAATTTCATCTCACAAAAAAGATTTAGGTGGCTTCTCAGTAAGTCGCATTATTCCCCACGTTGACGCAAGGAGCATTGGCCCATTTGTTTTTGTTGACCATATGGGACCTGCACATTTCCCAGCAGGCAGCGGCATTAACGTTAGGCCCCACCCGCATATAGGACTGGCCACCATTAGCTATTTAATGGAAGGTAGTATGCTGCATAGGGATAGCTTAGGCACTATTCAGGAAATACAGCCTGGCGACGTAAACTGGATGACAGCGGGTAAAGGCATTGTTCACTCTGAGAGAGAGACCATTGAAACCCGAGGCAGTGACCATGTGCTAAACGGACTACAGTGCTGGGTTGCATTACCCGAAGAAAAGGCAGATATGGAGCCCAGCTTTATACACGTTAACAAAGCTAAACTGCCTTATATACATCGTGAAAAAGTACTGATGCGACTAATTGCAGGGGAAGCGTACGGCTATACGTCACCGGTTAAGACGTACTCACCCATGTTTTATTTAGATGTGATAACAGAAGCAGGAGCGGTTATTGAGCGTCCATGTGGCAATTCTCAAACGGCCTGTTACGTTATTTCCGGAAAAGTAAAACTAGGCGATGCAGTATTCAGCGCAGGCGAATTTGTGCTATTGGACGATGAAAGTGAAATTGAAACCATGGAGAATAGTCGCTACTTCCTTTTAGGTGGAAAGAAAATGGAGAAACAACCCATTTTACGTTGGAACTTTTTGGCGTACTCTCAAGAGAAAATAGAAGACGCTGAGGCTCGTTGGGCAAACGGGTTATTCCCAACTATTCCGGGCGATGACCGCGAGTTTATTCCGCTGCCTAAATAAAGCTATTGTTGTAAGCAGCTCTAGCAACAAACTAATGGCTTTAAGCACAAAATACATTAAAACCGAAAAGAGCAGGCTTATAGCCTGCTCTTTCATTAGCGTAATACCACTACGTATTAATGGTCGTGATCGTCGTGCTCATGTTCTTCTGCAATACCTAGCCAAACTGCACCTGCAGGCTCAAAATCCAGTTCAAGCAAGGTTTCCGTGGTCTCGGTTTCCAAATCAACAGCAAGGATAGCTTGCGCAACAGGGTCAACAACAAACAAGGCTTCTTCGTGTTGCGATGCCGCCATGCTAAATGACTGACCTTCTGCTAGGTTTGCGGCGCTGGCACTGGCCACATCAATTTTGTGCGCAAATTCCCAGTGCGTGTCACCGTCTTCTTCATGCGCTTCTAGCAGTGTTACAAAACCTTTGTCATCTAAAATAACAAAGAATTCACCGCCCATTGAGAAGCCGTATGACACTGCATGAGCGTCAGTCTCTGGCTGCCAGTCAATCACGCTCATTGTGCTAGTTACAGGCGACACATTGGCCAAGATGGCGCTGCCACCGCCGTGCTGTGAAGCAATACCAATGAACGCTTCTGCGTGTTCATGTCCATACATTGTGCCAATGCGCAAATCGCCAAGCCCATCAATGTTGTCAATAAACGCGCTGGTAAATACCTCGTCATCTTCGTTGAGAATTAATACGCCGTCGCTACAGCCAAATGCCACAGCGATTTCGTTTTGAGCGGCGCCATGTAAATCAGCACACTCGCCATCAAAGCGTTGCTCTTCTTCGTACTCGCCATCATGCCAGTGATATACCGCAACGCTGTCTGGCAAGATTGGGTTAGCAGAACGAGACTCTGCATCGTCACGACGTACGGTACTAATCAGCATGTCACCTCGAGGTTCGGCGACACCGTGCATGTTTACGGTAAACTCCAAAGTAGGAACTTCGGTAATTTCACTGGCAATTTGGGTGTCAGTTACCACTTTTACCGCTGCCGGCATGCTGGTATCGGCATTTCCGTCGTAAAACACAGCAAGCTGACCGTCGTGTGTTACTACGTGAGTCGGTTGACTACCTTCAAGGGTGAAACCAGACAGACTTGGGGCTTCTTCATAGTCGTGCAGATGCTCTACGTGATCTTCTCGCCATAATCCACCGTCAAGAAACTCAGTTAGTCCGTTTGCTCGGCTGTTGATGACTGCAAAGCGATAGTCTGCGGAGGCGCTTACACTGCTTCCATCAAAGGTTGCAGAAAACGTATCAAGTACTGAATTATCATCTAGATCAAAGACAGTGAGCGTATTTGATGCAGCATCGGCAACAACCAATCTGCCTTCACTTTCAATTTCATAATCTGAGTCGTGATCGTCGTGGTCGTGATCATCCTCTGGCACCTCAATAGGATCCAGCTCTACAATATTGGTTTCTGCATCACCACAGCCTGCGAGCAAAAGTGCGCTGGCTATGGCGCTTAGTACTAGTCTATTTTTCATGTGTGTATCCCTATCAATAATTCTTTTTTATAAGCTGATCTTAGAAGTAACCGCGTACGCCGAAAGCAAAGTTTCTACCCGGACGTGGTGCAATATCTTTCAAAAATGAAGTGTGAACGCGCGCTTCTTCGTCGGTTAGGTTTTCACCGCTCAGGTAAACCGATAAATCAATATCTCCCAAAGGAATGTCGTACGTGATTGAAGCATCAACAAGGGTGTAGCCGTCCGTTTCAGTCTCGAACGTCGAGATATCGTCTTGTTTTGCAAAATATGTGATGTCTAAATCTGCGCGAATGTTATCTAACGTGTAGGCAACGTGTGAGCCCACTCGCATGGGCGAAGTGCGAGGCAGTGCACCACCATCTTTAAGGCGGGCTTTAACGTAGTCGGCGAAGAAATCGAGTTTTAGGTTGTCAGTGGTTTGCCAGGCAACTTGTAACTCAAAACCATGAAGAACGGCGTCAGCTGAATCAAACAGGTAAACAGGTAATTCATCGCTGTGTTCATCATGCCCTTCTTCACCGTGCCCTTCTTCGCCATGATCATGGTCATGGCCACTTTCAGCGAATAAGCCGGTTTCTTCTTGGAAGTAGTAGTTATCTACTTGGTTATAAAAAGCATTAAATACAAAGCCAACGTCACCCTGTGTTTTTCTGAACGTTAGGTCGATGTTATTTGCTGTCTCAAGATCGATTGCCGTTTGAGAAAGCACAAACTCGCATTCCTCTGACAAATCAAACAGGGCGCCAATTTCATAGGTACGGGTGCCAATATGCGGGCCAAAAGAAAGAAGCTCAGAGGCAGAAGGGGCGCGCTCTGAACGGGAAAGTGAAACGCCCACGTTATAGCTTTCATTAATGGTATAAACTACACCCGCTGATAGCGATATAGGTGTAAACTCTTGAGCTACCGCGAACTGTCGTACGAACTCGCTGCCTTCATGTTCATGTTCGTCGTGAGCATGCTCATCATGATCATGTTCATCGTCGTGCTCGTGAGCGTCAAGCTCAGGCAACAGCACACTTGATGCGTCTAATGTTACGCTTTCCGCTCGCGCCCCTAATTGAACCAGAAAATCACCAAAGTGACGCTCTTCCATGAGTGCTACAGCAAACATCTCCATTTCTGAAGGCGGTGTAAAGGCTTCTTCGCCTTGAGCAAATACATCGCTCCCTTTGTAATGAAGGCTGATACCACCGCGCCAGCCAGCCATGGGTTTATGCAATAACTCTACGCGAAGTTCTTCGGTTTCATTACTAAAAGTGGTACCTACTAAACCGCCCTCAACTTCAGCATGTTCATAATCGGTATAGCCCGCTCTAAAGTGAACACTTTGCAAAAAGTCATTGGTAAAGTTGTACTCACCTAAAAGCTGATACTTAGTTTGCTCAAGATCAGCGAATACCGAAGTATCTCCGCCATGGCTGTGCCCAGGCACGCCATACTCTCGCTCAAATCGCTCTACCGCTACGCCAACATAGCCTTGGTCGAATAAATAGCTGGTCCCTAACGTAAACCCATTCGATTCTTCGTTACTGTTTTCAACCACATGGGCGCCATCTGGGTCATCAATGTTAGGGGCAACAGGTGTTTCATAATCATTTGAATCGCGATAAAAACCGTCAGCGTAAAAGGCTATGCTGTCCACCCCAGTAGTCACGTTAAACGTTCCAAGTTTCTGGTCGTTAACGGTTTGCGTTTCTAATACAAATTCACCGCGCGTTTCAGTGGACGTGGGCACACGTTGGTCAACTACGTTCACCACACCGCCTATCGCACCGCTTCCGAAGAACAGGGTTGCTGGCCCACGCAGCACTTCAATTTGTTTAGCGGTTGAGGCTTCACTTGCTACTGCGTGGTCGGGGCCAACACGGGAAACGTCGCTCACATCCAAGCCATTTTGAGTAATCAGTACCCGTGGTCCGCTAAGGCCACGAATAATTGGCGTACTCGCAACATTGCCATGGAAGTTAGACTGCACGCCGGGTAATTTTTCTAGCGTATCGCCCAGCGTGGCCGCTTGTTGCCGACGTAAGGTTTCGCCAGATAACACGCTCACTGGTGTGGCCGATTCCATCACCGATAAATGCATAGGCGTGGCGTGCACGTCAATCACTTCGATAGCACTGCGCGCCAAGACAAAGTTAGCGCCTTCTGCGTTGTCAGATTGAACTTGCGTATGCTCATGTAAGTGAGCGAAACCAGAGGCGAATATGTGAAGCGTATAGTCGCCTTCCTTTACGTTAGAGAAAGTAAACTCGCCCAGCTCGTTAGTGCTGGTAACGCGCTTTAGCGCCTCAATTTCAACAGTGGCATTGGCGAGCGGCTTTCCGGCTGCATTAGTTACCGTGCCAGAAAGTGTTTGTGCCAGCGCTGACGGAGATGCTAATAGCAACGCAGGCGCTGAAAGCGATAAGCCTAACGCCAATCGAGACAGTTTCATTATTCTAACCTCTGAATTTGTGTAATGTGATAATGTATCATATCTATTTTTATGGTATGTTATATTGTAACGTTTACGCAAGAGGTAAAAATGAAAACCATTTCTATTACGTGGAAGAATTCACAAAAAGCGCTACGCGCCTCTTCAACTTTTCTTAAGGTAGGTACTTTTGTCGGACTAAACTTGGCTGGGATGGGTATCAACGCTGTTCATGCTGCGCCTCATACTCACGGCGAAGGCAAACTACAAATCCTACAAGCGGGAAGTGAGTGGCAGTTTGTGCTGCAGCTGCCTGCTGCTGATGTCCTGGGGTTTGAATACGCGCCATCCAGGGCTAGCGAGAAAAAACGTTATAAAGAAACGCAAAAGGTTTTTCAGCGCTTTGACGATATTTTTACCCTGAGCAATACGTGTGAATTACTCGATACCACACTTGAAAGCCCATGGGAGGTAGCTAACGAGCATGACGAGCATGACGAGCATGACGAGCATGACGAGCATGACGAGCATGACGAGCATGACGAGCATGACGAGCATGACGAGCATGACGAGCATGAAAGTGAACACGAAGACCATGCCCATCGCAACACGCACTCTGATTTTCGTGTCGCATATTTGCTTAGTTGCCAAGGCCCCGTAAAGCGTATTGAGATGACAGGGTTTCCCCATTGGCCAAGCCTGCAGCACGTTAATGCAATTTGGGTAACCAACAAAGGACAAGGCGCACTAGAGATAACGCCAAGTCAGCCAACCTTACTGATAAGCAGCTAGTTAGATTTTTTATTCTCTCAGGCGCAAGCTTCACTCATTGTGCGTGCGCCATAGCAATTTTCGGACATACTATGAATTCGATATATCAAGGAAGCAGCGCAATGCCAAAAGTGCAGTTTATTTCAGACAAGCTCGCTATGCTCCTTTCATCCATTTGCGTAATACATTGTTTATTAACGCCTATTTTATTAATTTCCATACCTGCATTGGCAGGTGTGTCAATTCTCAATGATGAAACCTTCCATCAAATATTGCTGTTCTTTGTGTTGCCCATCGGTGTTTTTGCGCTCTCACTAGGCTACCTACATCACAAAAATAAGTGGGTAGTATTTGCTGGCGTTTTTGGCCTAACACTTTTAAGTAGTCCACTGCTCGTTGAGTGGATAGGCTTAGGACACGAAGTGCTTGGTGAATATGGTGAAGTGATAATCACAGTAATCGCGTCGTTTATTATCGTTGGTGCGCACCTGATTAACTATCGGCTTAGGTCGACCGTGCAGGAGCCTATTTGCGAAGAGCGCGAGACCACCCAATCACAACCCTATTAGTTTCATCATAATCTCAAAAGCGGGTAATTCTTATCGAGCGACGCTCGCAATATTAGTGGTGTAAGTCGTTTTTGAGGTCTCATTCAGAGGTTATTTTGTCTAGTTTTAATCATTCCGACACGGTACTTCCCGATGTCACTACAGAGCATTCCACTGCGCAACTTCCTGTTATTGATAGTGTAGGCATGCAGGGCATCGCTATCCCTCTGCACGTGCTAGGTAAGCGCGGTGAGCGATTAGCCAGCCAAGCAAAAGTCGATGTAACAGTGAGTTTAGATCACCCCAATGCTAAAGGCATTCACATGTCTCGATTGTACAGCTTGCTGCAGCGATATTTGAGCAACCAAGACTTACATAAGTCGGCACTTGTGTCGTTGATGAACGCGCTTATCGAGTCTCAAGATGGGCTGAGCAACAGCGCCCAGCTTAATTTACACTTTGACCTCACCGTGTCGCGTCCGGCGCTCATAAGTAGGATGTCAGGATATCAATCGTACCCTGCTTCACTTTGCGTAAGGCGTTCACCTGAACGTTATGAGGCACAGCTTAAGTTAAGAGTACCGTACTCTAGTACTTGTCCTTGCTCGGCCTCCCTCTCTCGCAAGGCGTTATCAGAAGTGTTTGTGCAGGAATTCGAAGGAAAAGGTTTATCCGTAGAAGAAATGGGCGCTTGGCTCGCTTCTAAACAAGCCAGCATCGCCACGGCGCATGCACAGCGATCCTTTGCCGATATAACCCTAGATTTAAGCGACAACGAGATCCCCGATTTTATTGGTATTATTGACCTGATAGAAAACGCGTTAGGCACACCGCTTCAAACCGCAGTTAAGCGTGAAGATGAACAGGCGTTTGCCAAGCGTAATGCTGAAAACCTAATGTTTGTAGAAGATTCGGTAAGGCGACTGCATGAAGCGTTAAGTACGTATTACCAAGCTACCTATTTTCGTGTAAAAGTAGAACATCAAGAAAGTCTGCATGCACACGACGCCATTGCTGAATTATCAGGCCCTGTTCATCGATAAATTCAGACATAATTTGGGTGTTGAAACCGGTAGGCAGAAGAAACAATAAAAGGAAAATAACATTGTTATCTCTTAACAAGCTCTCTTACATCAGCAAAGCAGCGTGCATAGGCGCTGCAGTATCAGCTATTGCGGCGTGCTCGTCTGCGCCCTCAACCCCCCTTGCTGGTGTAAAATCACACACTCTGTCAAATGCTGTGATATACCAAACCAGCAGCAAAGAGTACCCTGTTCTTTCAAGTTTTGTGTATGGCCAAGCTATTTCAGCGCTACCTACGCGTTTTGCTAATGGCGATGTTGTGGTGATGGATGTTGATGAAACCGTGCTAGACAATAGCACCTATCAAAAAGAACGGGAAAGTGCTGGCTTGGGATATTCTTCACAAAGCTGGGCCGAATGGGTAAAACGTGAAGAAGCCACACTGGTGCCTGGTGTAGCCGCTTTCATCGATGAAGTAGTTGCACGAAATGGCAAGGTGGCGCTTATTACGAATCGCAATAAGGCGCTTGATAGTCACACCTGGAATAACCTTTTGGCGCAAGGTTTGCCGCTTACCACGAGTAATACCTGTGTTGTTGGCCGCACGGCTGAAGACAAAGAAGCGGTAGGCCAAGAAGGTATGGTTAATGACAAAGACTTGCGCAGAATGCAGCTTACCCAGGGCAAGGTCGCGTGTTCGAATACGTCTAAAGACGCGACGTCTACGTGGGCTGTGCCTCACACTATTATCATGCAAATTGGCGACAACATTGAAGATGTGGGCGGCGTAACCCAAGAATCTGCCAACGTTGAGTTGCTCATGCCACGAGTGGGCACAGAGATTTTTATTCTGCCAAACCCCATGTACGGTTCTTGGTAGACCATTGATAAAGTAAAATCAACGAATGTCGCTTTCTATATGGAAAGCGCCGTTCGTTAAATTAGCGTTGTTATCGTTAATGCCATTTCCCAGCCCTGAATAGGGCTTTATTTCTACCACATCCAGTAAGTAAGCGGATGTGCCCTGAGGGTCTTCATACAACCCGGTAGAAAACTCACCCGAGAACGTATACGCCTGCTGGATGTCTATTCCTCTTATGCCGCCTTGCTCGTGGGTATTATTCAACGAAACAAACACAATTTGATTCGGTGGCGGGGGTGGGTAATGAATGCACGCGCCGAAATAAGGCACAATGAAAAACGCCGTTATTTCTCGCTGTGCATTGGCTTCTACAGGCACAATAAACCCGCTGAGCTCGACGTACTTGCCGTTAAATGTATCAACCGTATTTACTGAGATTAGCGCTTGCTGGTATTCATCGTCAAACGTGCGTTGAATAGACTGAAATACCTGTTCATGAAGGGGTAAATTCTGCTGAGGATTTTGAGTCGATCGGGTCTTGCCCAACAGCGCCTTTTCGGCGTCAGGTAACAGCGCGTCCCACGATAAGGGTTGGAACTGTTGAACGGTAGTTAACCTGTGGCTGTCTTGATAAATCGCCGTGTTATTCTCGAAAAAGCGCTCAATTACGCTATCAAGCTTACCCCTCAGGCCGAGCCCCACCAGCGCGCCCAATGCAATCAAAGCAATAAGAGAAGCCAGTAAAACGTACGTGGCGCGCTTCATACATTATCCGAGCTTTTAACTTGCTAAAATTTTGACTTTGCGGGTGTAAGTTACCGGCACATTCTTTTTAAGCGCATAGACTTTTAGAACAAGTTCGTGCGTGCCTTCTTCTTGTGCCTGAAAGCTAATGGCTTGTTCGCCCTTTGTAGACGGCAGAGAAAAGCGCTGCGGCGACAGTAGCGTTACGCCATCACTTGCCATCACATCTACGCTAACTTCTTTATAGTTCGAAGGAATGGTAAATCGCAGCGGAACGGTTGACGCCTCAAGCTTAGCCACTTCTCGCTTTCTGTCGATATTGAGCGAAATGAGCGGCTCCTTAGCTGCCGCTAAGTGCTGTTGCATCATGGGGTGCTGAAAGCCAAACTGCATGTTTCCCATACCTGCGTGTAGTTCACACGCAGTACTATGAAATGCTATAAGACTTGATAAAACGGTAGCTGCAACGACTGTTTTTTTCATATCAGTTACTCCTCGTAAAGCACGAAGCTGTCTAGCACTAACGAATAAGCAGATGTACCTAGTGCGCTTTCGTGGTTGTCTATTTTTACCGTGCCTTCAAACCAATAAGGGTCGTACAAGTTCTCAACTGCAATGCCTTCTTTGTATTCAACATACAAAATTTGATTTGGCGGCGGTGGTGGCATGTGTAAGCAAGCCCCAAAATAAGGAACGACGAAAAAAGCCGTCGCTTTTTGCTCATCGTTTTGCTCTAAAGGCACTATAAATCCAGGGATGCGGATAGCCTTCCCGTCAAACGCCTCTATCACTCGCGTCGACACTAACGCTTGTTGGTATCGCTGTGCTTGTTCATCTTCTAGCTGCTTTGAAGCAAAGTCATCGACAGAGTCGGCGGCAGAGCCATCGGCAATATCGTTTAAAAACTCAGGCCTATTTAAAAGCGCGCTCAAATCGTCCTCGGGCATAAGAGCTACCCAGTCAATTTCCTCGTAATTGGCGGCTTGGGTTGGGTTTAACGTGCTAAATAAAACCAATAGTGCCGCAATTAAACCGAATTTAACGCTAGAAAGCGTGACAGAAAATTTCACAAAGATGACCTAACATACTATTTAACAATCACGTTATAACATATCACAACGTAGTAAATTGCGATAAGCGTTTATCTTTGCAAAATGTTACTTAGCGCCAATTACTCAATAGAAAATGCTTTGCTAGCGCATTTGTGGAGCATCAGTTAATTACGCTAGCTCCCGTTCACTTTTAAGCCCAAGCACGTGTTTAAAAAATAGCGTTGCTGGGCAAAAGCCAGTGAAGCTCTGTTGGAACAAGTTTGCGCCAATAAACACGGTAAACCACATAAAGTTTGCATGAACAAACTGGGTTAGTAATACAGACAACAACACCATGAGCCCTGCGAAGGCGGTTAATGCTTTTTCCTGAGACATAACGTAATCCTTAAATATTGGAAGAGATTAAAAATAAAATCGATAGGCAATAAACGCATTACTTGCGTCTTCAAACTGCCCCAAAAACGTATAGTTATCCTTACCTGAAAAGACATTCACCCCCGCTCTCACTTGCCACTTGTCGGTGGGCGAATAAGCCACTGTAGTCTTTAGGTATCCGTCGCTATCGCTGGGTGAATAAAACAGAAAAGTATTTAACGTCAGTGTTTGACGAAGTGCTAACCACGTTAAACGGGTCGTCACCCAATGGCGGTATTTTTCTTGAACTCGCTCAGAAGACGAGACTGTTCTATTTAGGCCATCCGCATCGTGTAAGTACTCGGTGTACCACTGGAAACCACCGGTAAGATTTGCGGCAATTTCTTGGCTATAGCCTAGTAAGAAACGACTTTGATCATTCGCTATTTGCCCGTCAGTTCCATCCATGTCTTCAAGGCTGTTGTAGAAAACGTATTCCGCATTTGCTATCCCCCGCCCCAGAGGCGTGACAACACTTGCGCCATAGGCATTCATTTTACTGTAGCGCGGTCTTCCAAGAGAATCTGTCGCGGTGGGCTGCCTTGTATAACCAGTGTAACCATAGCCTGCGATCTCTACCCCCTTAACAGATTTATACACCCTTAAGGCAAGCTCACTTCCTCGTGGGCGATTATCACGTTCAACAGAAAACGAAGAGGCAATGTTTTCATCCAATTGCGGGCTGTAAAAAGAAAATACTTCGCCTGTAATACCAATATCAGGCTCAAATTCAGGAGTGACGACTAAATCTACATTGGCAAAATCCGTGTAGCCCGACACCTTTAATGCATTACTCGGCGCTTTAAGGTATTCGTCTTCTCTTCCTGCAAAGAACGACTGATAATCTTTAGGGAAGAGATCATTTAAGAACAAGTAATCCCCTGTCCCCCAAGTCAGCACTTGCTTACCGACTTTGATGTCAAATGCATTTGCCCAGTCCCCCGTGCCGACTAAAGCGCTGGGTAGAATACTGCTTAAGCTACCTTGCCATGCCAGTTCGCGAAGTTGTGATTCCCACGACGATGTAACGCCGTCATACCAAACGTCGGCTTTACTGGAAATGGAGGAACTGTCTAATGCATAGTCTGCGCGAAGTTGAACTCTGGCGTCGCGCAATGTGCTGTTATTTAACACAGATGGCGCGTTAGCAGCTTGAAAACTCTCGTTCATTTGTGAATTCTGACTTCCAAACGCGGTAGCCATGTCACGGGAAAAACGGTTTCCTACGGCGAGCTCGGCGAAACCAGAAATACGAAGCTTACTTTTGCTGTCAGTGCCCCATTCGTCATCCCACTCATCGCTCCAATCGTCACCTGATTCGACATTATCCTCCTCAGGCCACACGCTGTCCCACTCGTCGTTTACGTTAGCTTTCCGCTCTTTTACTCCGCTTTTCAACGGGTCTTTCTGATTCTGGGTCTCAACACCCATTGTCTGGGCGTTTAATGGAAGACCTACTACAGCCGTAAATGCGAAAGTGAGAATAATCGGTGCGAGTAAAGCGTGCGCCCTCCATTGCTTTTTAACCCACTCAGAAAGACCATAGGCTTGGCTAGGCAGCATTATCCATATGGATGGAGCTAGTAATTTAGGCAAGCGCACCGTGCTAAATTCCTTTTTCAAGTTTGTGTTATTTAATATAGCGTTGCGGTGGCACACGTAGGCTACGCTCACTAAATATGCTATCTGGAAGACCTATGTCGTATTCAATCCCTCTGAATTCCATAAGGGTATAGCCACCTGATACAAGGTCCGTCACTTTACTTCTCACCACAGTAGGATTGCCCTGTATAGTCTCAATAGTTAAAGCTTCAACGCGGCGGTAGTTATTGTCACCCTTATAAAAGTTAATTAAGGTGGGCAAATAAGTGTCTTTGTCTATCTCTACTACATAGTGGCTGAACTCTACGAGCGCTGTGTCCTTAGGCGTCGCTTTTAAGCGATAATGAGTTTGGGTTTGTTCAAGCAGCTCAAAACTGTCCTGCGCTGTTGCGCGGCCGGAAACATCTTCATAGAAGAAATGAGAACCAACAAACGATGTACGTTTATCGCCTGCGGCGATTCGCTTTACTAAGTCTAAAGCCGGTAAATATAACCAACGGTCGTCATCAGAATTAAGCGCCGCATGCTTCTCAACGCGAAATACCGTGCCTTCAACCTCAGTAGGACGGCTAAAGAAAACCAGCATACGTTGATCGCCGGTGTCGGCACCTGCCTCATTCGGCACATCTTTGCGCAGAATAGTAAACTGACGCATTTGCTTTCGACCTTGCTCATCTACAATGAGCATTCTCGCCATTGAACGTCCGTCATTGCCCGCGTAGTACGCCGCCTGCTCAGCCTTATTAACGATTTCAGCAACATCGATACTACTGCTGCTTTCGTCGCTTTGGGTTGCCAAGGCTTGAGCGAATCCATTACCCGATATAAGTAATAGCGCAACAAGGCCCCTGAACATGCTTTGAAGGTTTCGTATTTTTGGTCGATGCCAAATGAACACTGATAATATGGAAATACGCATTTTAGGCCTCCTTGAAAACCCAACGTTTAAGCAACGTCATAGCAGCTGGCAACACTAGCAGCGTAACGAGTGCTGAAATAAACATGATACTTGCCAGAAAAATGCCCACGGTGATGTAAGGCACAAGTGGTGCTAAAAGCAGCGGCGTAAAGCCAAGCGCGATGACCAGCGCATTACGAGTAATAGCGCTAGCAGGCTCTTCAAACATGGCATCAAACGTTTTACTCACGTTATCCGTTTGCTTGTAAATCTCTTTGGCTCTAGCCAGAAAGTGAATGGCAAAGTCTACCGACAAACCCAATGTCAGGGCTGAAAGCACGGCAATAGGCATATCGTAATCTTTACCTACAATGCCAATAGCACCGTAAATAAAGGTGATAGTTATAGTAAGGGGCAGCATGGCTAATACACCGAGTATCAGTGAGCGCAGCAGCAATACCATCATCACAAAAACAATAATGAAGGCGCTAAGTAAGCTGTCTAACATGCCTGCAACCATGTTGTCCTGCCACACCACATTTAGGTATGCCTTACCTGCCCATTGATATGTCAGGCCATCAGGCAGTGTGTGTTGAGCGAAGTAGTATTCGACTAACTCAATTACCTTTGTCATATCTTGGTTGTCACCACTGGATAGTTGTAGCCACACCAAGGTTTTCCGATAGTCTGGTGTCACGAAATGCCACAAGTCTTGAGGCCTATGAGAGGACTGATATTGCAAGAGCGTCTGAGCTATCGCCGGCTGAGTATTAGGTAACTCGTAGTCGCTGTCATTGCCCGAATGCAGCTCTCGGTTAACCACTTTAATCACATCACTGAGGGACTGAGTTTTACCCACCAGCGTTTGAGTGCTTAGGTAATTTTGCAGGTCTGAAAGCAGCGCTACATTATCGGGCTGTTGAAACGTTTTGCTTGTGCCTTTAATTTCATCAATGCTTGAAAGCAATCGATTTAAAGCGTCATATTCGTCGCTATCAAGATCACCGAATAATGCATCATCGACGGCAAATGCGAGAGTCTCAAAATTATTGCCGGCATTTTCATTGTTTAGTGTATCGAGGGTTGTTTCACGCCATTCATCTAATGAAGGGGGCAACACTGCACTTTGCAGTACTTCACCTGCACTTTTCAGCTTGCGGGTATCTTCAATAACAATGTACGCGTTATACGTACCCGCAAACTCCTTATTAAGCGCCTTATCGGCTACGCGAATTTCATGATTTTCTTTAAACCAGCGCACAGGATTATCGTTAATTTGTATTTGGAAAATACCCCACACTGATACCGCTGAAATCACCATAAACGCAACGAGTAATGCCCCTTTATAATTTAGCGCCAGGGTGCGAATACCGTACACAAATCGCTGTAAGTATGTTGTTTTCATTGATGAGGTATTGGCATCGGCGTGCAGTGCAGACTGTAATTTTGCGAGCGCCTCTGGCGACATTCTTGATATATAAGCAGGTATAAAGGTAAGCGTAATAGCGAAAGCCAACAGAATACCTGAGCCAATGAAAGCACCGAAAATCTGTACGGGTGGAATGGGAGTTAGCATAAGTGAATAGAACCCTGCCGCAGAGGTCAGCGACGTAAACAGCATCGGCTGAAATAGGTGTTCAACCACTGTGGTAATCACTTCATCGGCCTTTTGACCTGGTTTATAGCGGTCTGAAAACTCAGACAATATATGCACCGAGTCAACAACAGCGATAGGCATCAAAAATATGGCAATCATCGATGACATGATGTGCACAGTGAAACCTAAGCCGATTAGCGCCCCCATTGTGATAATTACTGTTGCCATTGCCACCACCATCGGGGCGGTAATCAGCGTAAAATTGCGGAAAAAGACAAAGAGGAGGATAAAAATCATTAGTCCCGCAGCTGGCGCTGAAATTGCCATTTGAATAAACATTTCAACGCCGAACTGATCTTCAGCAACAGGGAGTCCTGTTATGTGCCACTGCAATGTTTCGTTTATTGTATTCGCGCCAATATAGGCACGAATGTCTTCCGCAATACGAAAGCTCTCATTTTTATCTTTAATGGGCACATAGATAGCCGCAGCATTGTGTGATGAAGAAGCCAGGCTCCCCTGTAACATTGGAAGGCGTGCAATAGCATTGGCAATGTAATCTGCTTCCTCTTGCGATGATGGGGCTTGTGACATCATCCAAGAGAACTTGAGCTCACCGTCGTCACCTTGAGTAATATTGTCCACTGTTGAGAACGACATGACATCTCTAGCAATAACCCCCTCAGTGTTTAATATTTGCTGGGTAACACCGTCTATTGCTTGCAGGTTGTTTGGTGTGTAGATGCCTTTATTGGTACTTAAAGCAGCATTATGAGTGGCTGTGTCATTGGCCGGTAATGCTATAACCCCCACCACTATCGCGTCGTGCATAGCAAAAGTATGCTTCACATCGTTATGAAAGACGCGGGCAGGATGATTGGCTTCAAGCATATTCTCTGGGTCGGTGTCTATCGTAATTAGCCGCATTTGATAAGCGCAAAAGACAACAGCCAACAGTAAAGCGGCATAAACCCACTTACCTTTCTGGGTAGAGAGGAACAGTAATTTTTCAATAACTGCCGTGAACATAGCTATGAACTCCTACTAGGAAATACATTGATTCCCTCTAATCGTGATACGACTGGGTTAACTCCATCCACTGTGTTTCCTTGGCGTGTTGAGTGGCGCTTCACTTTCACAAACCATGACCTTTGATCTGCAGAACATTTCACAACGCCTACCTGCGTTAGCAAAAACAATGGGTACATTTATGGGCCACAGCGTTTATGGGACACAGTATTAAATTAGATATTTCTTATATATAAATAATCTAATGTATTTTTAGAAAAGATCAAGAGCAATGCGACGAGTAACACAGAGAAAAGAAAAGTGTTTGTAAAACGCTACACACCACCGAGAAAAAACTACATACCTACTCAACCTTAGTTTTTCAAATACGAGCTACCCGCTGTCCAAAAATAAAAATAACCACTAAAAATCAGTAATTTAAAATTATTCAAAATTGAATTTAAGGTTTGGCACAGATCACGCATACATTAGACTAACGGATAAATACAGAACGCAGTTTGTAGCTAGGACAGCTTTAGCGACGGAGAGGCCAAATTGCGTAGATGACAAATACTGAAGGTGACGACATGGGAAGTGCATGGAGTGTGTCACCAAGGAAAAACGGATGTGTCAGTATTGTAGCTAATGGATGCCTGTAGAAGATTCGTTAAATTGCTGGTCGATGATGAGGTTAGGTAAAAGACAACCTAATTAAACTCGCAGGATGCAAGGTACTTGTTTCATAAGGATTGCAAACAAGCTCTGAGTACCTACATCGCAAGCACCGACAGTGATGTCTCGTGCAGCAAGGGATTGTTGACCCAATTTGGATTCGTTGAATGTACGTGTGTGTTGCTTCAGCGAGACCATAGTGAGGACACTGGTAATGTCGTCGATGTTATTAGTGAGTTGTCATCCGACGACTACCCTCTCCCCTCAAAGGCCCATCCCGGCCTTTACATACCTCTGATTTTGGCCCGCCTTTGGCGGGCATTTTTTTATCTTCATTTGTGATAAAATTGCGTTGTTTCTTTATCGCCTACCAAAAGGGCTACCTGCGTGCTTTCGCCGTCTGCATCTACTATCGTTTTTAGAGTTCTTTTTTGTGCGTTGCTCGCTACGTCTGTTGGCCAAAGCGTAATGCTTACCACACTCCCTTCTATGGGGCGACAGGCGAACCTTTCTGAATTCCACATTGCCACTATTATGTCTAGCTCTGCACTTATCTTTGCGTTCGGTACGAATGTGTGGAGCAAGGTCGCTAAGCGTGCGGGTTTTAAACGTATTTTAATGGTTGGTCTGTCGGGTTATAGCTTGGGCACATTTGCCTTCGCTAGTGCATGGATGGCAGGATTTTCTGGCATTATAAGCGGCACCAATTTGTTTTTGGCATTGTTGATAAGCCGAAGTCTGCAATCAACCATTATGTCTGCAACTCCGCCTTCTGCGGTAGGTTACGCCGTCGCCATCAGTACGCCCCAAAGTAGAGTAAGTGCAATCAGCAAAGTCACCTCTGCAAGCAACGTAGGGCAAATTGTGGGGCCCGCCTACGCTGGGCTTTTAGTCGGTTTTGGCTTATTGGCACCGTTGTACAGCATCGTGTTGCTAACCTTACTGGCGCTTACATTGGTATATTTTAAGCTACCTGTTCTGCCGCCTTTGTCTCAGCAAAAAAACGCTCAGCAGACTAGCGACAATGACCAAGCGCCTAGCAAAGTACCTTATGTATTCGTCGCTGCATGTATTTGTGTATTTTGCGCAATGGCGATGATGCAGCAATCACTGGGTTTCTTTTTTATCGATTTTTACGACTATTCACCCGTAGACGCTGCTCGGCAAGTGGGTTTCGCGATGATGGTCAGTGCTGCCGCGTCTCTCACAGCCCAATTTGGGTGGGTACAAAAAGGCCGCATAAGCAAAGAAGCGATGATCACTATCGCGCTTCCGCTATTGGGCTTAGCCTACTTGCTGCTCTTTCTTCAACATTCGTTATTTATGCTTTATGCGGCCATGACATTAATGGGTTTAGGTATGGGAATGGCCTACCCATCTTTGGCAGCTGCAGCAACGACCTACTGCGCCCCCTCTCAACAAGCCACTATCACTGGGTTAATTACAGCGACTACTGCCATGGGCTACGTAATAGGTCCACCACTGGCAGCTTTCATGTACCAACTGGACATCGCGCTTCCGTTCGCTATAGCGTCAGCGCTCATCGCAGCAACCACGTGCGTCGTCTACATAACATTGCGAAGAATAAGACACGTTGGCTAGGGCCTGTTAATCGTTGCTATACATTTGACCCAATTCGTCATCAAAGCTAAACAGGCCTTAGCGAATTAATGCCAGCCTGACAGGTGACAGGAATACGCCTATTTCAAAGGTATTTATTTTTTACCTTTTATTTTTAAAAAAGCGGAACCTTTTTATAATTAGGCTATCTTAACTTATACATGAAGTCGTTGAGTGTGCGTCTTTGTGGTGTGTAAATGTGTTTTCCAAGTTATGTTGTGGTTTTTTAAGGGGCATTTTAGCCCCTTTTCTTTTGCTCCAATCTTCCCTTTTCCAGTGCGTATTCCTCGCTTATTGTTATAGTACTAATCCGCCGTAAACCTATCTATTTTATTTGTATTAGTTTCTCTCAAGACCGGTCAATTAATCTAAAAAATAGAACTAAACAATCCTGATCATTTCACCCTCATAAATGGAAATGAGAATTATTTCCAAATAGAATGGCTACTCAAGATCACAGGAGTAAGCTAATGTCTAAACCGCAACCTCGCAGAGCTATTGTCACCCAATCAGTCCGAATTACCCCAAATATGCAGCGTGTACACCTTAGTGGGGAAGACCTTCTTACCTTTCCCTCGGTTATTGCAGGTGCGTACATTAAACTTATGTTCGACCTAGAAGGAAACCCGCTGAAACGCCCCGCAGACACAAGCCAAGTGGCAATGCGCACCTATACGGTTGCGCACTTTGACGCAGAGAAGCCTGAAATGGTTCTGGATATGGTTATCCATGCCGATGGTGGTAAAACTGGCCCTGCGTCGGCATGGGCGACAAGTACAAAGCCTGGCGACATCATCACGCTCGCAGGGCCCGGTTCTAGTAAGGGACTCAGCGAGCAATATGATTGGATACTGTTGGCTGGCGACATGACAGCGCTTCCTAGTATTAGAAATCACCTCGCCGAGCTTCCTGTGCAAACCAAAGGCTACGCCGTGATTAAAATTGAAGACGAGAAGGATGCGGTTACACTTAAAAAGCCCGAAGGAGTAACGGTGATATGGGAACATGAGCAATCTTTACCTTCCCGCCTTGACCAGTTAACTTGGCTCGACGGAAACCCCACAGTTTGGGTGGCGTGTGAATTTTCTGATATGCGGGCGATTCGGGCATGGCTCAAGGACGAAAAATCCGTGGCGCACGAGAATATTTACATTAGCAGCTACTGGAAGAAAGGCCGCAGCGAAGATCAACATAAAATAGAAAAAAGACAGGACAGTGAAGCGTATGCTAAAACCTTGGCCTAGTTGATGACTATGCTTCCTGTAGCCTTTGCAAGAACTTGTAAATTCTGCATAAGAAACAACAGTACGGCAGAATTTTCATAAACAACAAATTCAATACTTTCATACACCTACACAATGGAACAGCATTTGCTGCTAAGAAAATAACTGGCCAATTATTCCGCCAGTTTTTTCAACCAATTGTTTGGATAAGGAGAGCAAGTTATGAACAGTGATCGTATTGAAGGTAATTGGAAAGAAATGAAAGGTAAGGTGCAGCAAAAGTGGGGCAAACTTACCGATGACGACCTAGATGTAATTGACGGTCGACGTGAAGAACTAGTAGGTAAGATTCAACAAGCTTATGGCAAAAGCCGTGACGAAGCTGAAAAAGAGGTCGATGGTTATTTTAATTAATCGCCTTCTTCATTATATGAATTAAGACACTGGCAGTATAACAATCTGGTATCACTATGTTGTTAATCTTTACTGCTACTAAAAGGGCCGCTGCATAATGCAGCGGCCCTTTTTATTTGTGTCGTAGTCAAGGGAGGTTATGCCCTTTGATTTTTTATCACTCTTCCGTCTTAGGCTGTAAGTTATCGCGAACTTCCCTTGCGTCAAAGCTCGTTGCCGACGTTGGACGCGTACCTTTGCCTATCTCAATGCTCAAGATACTTTCGATCTCACTTTGCTGAGAGCCCCCTACAAACACACCCGTTTCGAATTGGGTAGTAGGATGATAAGACGTTCTGCAAGTGAGCACACCGCACTCGGTAACCCGTGCATATCGCTGGCTAAAGCCTGCGGTAGGTGTGGTTTGCACGGTCTCTTTATCTACTAAGGTCTCTCGGTCAGTCACTACAAACCAGTCGTAACCTTCTAATAACGTAAGCTCGGCAGCACGGAGCATGGCGTAATCCATCGCCTTGCCTTTATCAGATCCCTTCGCTTTGAAATGCACGCGATATTGGGTATCACTCAACTTACTTTCCGTGTAGCCAAAGCCGCCTTTTTTGGCCTGTCTATAATCGGGTTGACTGGCGCAGCCCGCCATAATTAATACCGCAAGTACTAACATAATTTTAGTTTTCATCATTTACTCCTTCGGCCTTGTCAGCTAGCCAAGTTGCTTCAATTGCGTTTTTCTCTTGCTCTCGGTTTAATGGCGCAGACGCCATCATTTTGTCTAACTCTTCCTCCATTACTTTAGCGCTAGTGGCGGTTTGATATTGACCTGCATTCTCACCTAGCTCGTCCAATTTGCTAGCGGCAAGCTGCCACGCACCTTGCTTATCTTTACAAGCAATCATTACATTTAGTTCATCTCTCGATGCGACTTCAGCCTGTCTACAGTAGTTAAACTCCGTATTTACGAAAGACAACTGCGGCGTAACCGTCACGCCCGAATCAAAAGTTGTTGCTTCGCCAGTTAGGTTACTGTCGAGTACCGATGATACTCTCGCCCAATGAGAAGGCTGCGTTGTTTCAGCGCCCTGTTGATTAAAGAACACTAAGCCCGCTAATACCGCCACACTCGCAGCTATTGCAAAAGGCCCCTTCCACTTCGCTTGTTTATGTGGCGCACTATTAGTTGAATTCGCTTTCTTTGGAAACGGCTTAACGTTTTCCGCAGAGCTTTGATTTACGGAGCTTTGATTTGCGGCGCTTACGCTGGCTAAGCTTGTATCGGATACCTGTACGTCGCTTGCCTGGCTTAACGGTTTTTCATCATTCAAAAGTGCCACGATTTCTTTGGGCAGCGCCACTGCTGTCGCTTTTTCAGCAGCCACCTTCACAACTCTATCCACTTCTGCAAGTGCGGCGAGTCGGTCAGAGACGGTAACATCGTGTGCTATCGCTTCACGAACCAGATCCATCTCAGCGGTATCTAACTCTCCATCTAAAAATGCTGAGAGTTTTTCGTCAGTTAAGATCACGATAGCACCTCGTTTTGACCATTTAGTAAGTTTGATATTTTTGCTCTCGCTCTGGCAAGACGGCTCATAATGGTGCCCGTCGGTACCTGCAACACTTCAGAAGCATCCGCGTAACTCATCCCTTGTACAGCAACCAAAGAAAGGGTTTCTCTTTGCTCACAGGGTAATTCATCCATAGCGCTTGAGACTTGTTTAAGCGTAATTGTCTGCGTTATAGCGTCATCTATGTCATTGCAGCTATTCGCCGATTGCGCTTCATAGTAAAGGGCATCAGTCGCATTGGTTCTAACTTTCTTCGCTCTGTATTCGTCTATCCAACAGTTGCGGCACACTCTAAATGCCCAAGCCATTAATGTAACTTGCTCAGGAAGCGGTTTACTCAATAGCCGTTCAAGCGTGTTCTGAAGTAAATCATCAGCATCATGCATGTTACCCGTCAACGAATATGCAAACTTTCGCAATGACGGGACGAGTTCAGTCAACTCATCTTTCATTTTCATGTACCTTTGTGAGGTTTCCCGTTATCTCTAGTCTGTTAACGAGCCACTTTTGTTTTTATTCCACGTACTAAGACCTATTTTTTTACTGCACTGTATTGCAGCGGTCTGTGAGCCATCTAGACAAGGCGAATGTTTAATAGTCTAAAGGGTCGCATTGGAATTTTTCTTCTGTCTAATCGTCACTACACTGTAAGGTAGTGGTAAATGCCTGTTCGCCTTTAACGCACATTTAGAACAACGTTTGTGCACAATGGACCACAGGCTTCTAATAGAGGCTATGGCACAATTTATGCCATTCCTTCTTTAGGCACCGATCTGCCCCAACGTTAACGTAAAGGTAGTAAAATGAAGTACACACTCATTGTGGCGATTTTGAGTTTGATTGCGGCACCAACATCACAAGCCCAACTAGCAGGAACATTGAATCAAGTGGTGTCTCCTGTGCGTCCGATAATTGATCGAACCTCCTCCGACCTAAGCGCCATTCGCGAGGAAGCAAGACGAAAAGCGCAATCATCTATCGAAGGCGCCAGAGACTTATCAACAGTGGCGTCGGGCGTACTAGGCGACATTCCTGCCCCCCAATTTATCGCTCCTGCAGCAACCACTATTTTATCGACTTCAGGCCAGGTAGTTGTTAATGAAGTAACGGTTGAAAATGGCTTTCTGGCTGTCGAAAAGGAGTGGCTATTCCTAGGGGAAGAAGCCGACAAAGTACATTTTCAAGGTGCCAATATTGAAATACAAAAAGCTCAGTTTTTGCCCGCGCTCTCTCAGTGGCTTTTTAAAGTTAAAGTCACAGGAGATGAGGATGATGTGTCGTCTATTCGCAACAGTTTGCCCCATAATTTGCAGTCTCAAATTGGTCGAAATCATATTTATTTATCACAGACCAAGCCCACTTCGAACGGGTCTTTTCAAGAGATAAGCAGTGAAAAGCTGGACACCTGTCCAACCCCACTGCGCATTGGAATGGTTGATACTCATGTAGCGTCCAATCACCCACTGCTCTCACACGTTAATCTAACGCAAGCGTCTTTTATTGTCGGTCATAATCAAGATGGAAATCAGGAGCAAGATGGCAATGCTGGCAGCGAAACTGACGTTGCCTTTTCGTCAGACCACGGTACCGCAGTAGCCAGCCTATTGGCGGCGTCGTTGCCTAAGTCTAGCCAGGTATTTAACGCCAGTGTGTTTTATTCGCGTAATAGCGTTAGCCAAGGCGCTACGCTAATGTCGTTAATTGAAGGTTTAAACTATCTTGCATCACAGCAGGTAGACGCCATAAACATGAGTCTTGCAGGTCCCGACAACCCTATTTTAGCGCGGGTCATAAATCAATTGGATAAGAGCGGTATTCAAATCATTGCTGCGGTGGGCAACGAGGGACCAGCCTCTTTACCCTTGTACCCCGCGGCTTATACAGAAACATTAGGCATTACCGCCGTTGATAAATCTAATGTAATTTACCGGTGGGCAAACCAAGGGGATTACGTTGATTTTGCTGCGTTTGGCGTGTCGGTAGATGCCGCACATCCTAATGGAAAAACAATCAGGCAAACGGGAACCTCTATGGCTTCACCGCGCGCCACCGCTTTGTATGCATGCTTTTTGCGCGAAAAACAAGAAAGGAACGCTGCCTTGTTGAAACTTCAGCAGCTAGCTTTAGATGCAGGGGCTCCCGGACGAGACAGCGTATTCGGTTTTGGTGTGCTGCCTTAAATTAAGCGTGCTGTTCATTATAGAATTTATATTAACGCCCACTAAAAATGAACGTTAATGCCTAACTCAGCAATGGTTTCTTGATAATTTGCGCCATCGACACTAGAAGCAAAGTCTCCATATTGCGTAGACAGTTTAATATCAACATTGTTGTGAATGGCGTAATCGGCACTCATCTCAACAACGTGTCTGTCGTCTTCCCTGCCTATACCTCCATCTTGTTCTGAGGCGTAATCTCTTACATCTAATTGATAGGCAACCGTAAGCTTCAAGGGTTTACTAAACACCGCTAGAGGATAGGTGTACGCTAGATCCATCCCAATACCGGTGTAATCGAACACATTATTTTGGGCATCTTCATTTTGATACTTAAGTGCGATTTGGAAGAAGTCTTCCCCTTCGAAGAAGTAAAATAGGTCACTGCGCACAGCAGCTGCTTCACTATCTCGAATTGGCGCACCTTCAGGCGTGTTCTCGAATTGTTTATCGATAAGGTCGCTACTAACACGCAAGTAAGTGCGCTGCCCCAACAATTTTCCGACAGATAATCCAGATTGTTGATAGGTGAGGAAGTCACGTCCGTCTAGCTCAGCGCTAGCGTGATAGTAGTGCGCTCCTAGTTTGGCGAAGTCAAACGCATAGCTGGTGCTAGCGGACAGTGTGGTAAGGCCAAGATCGAACTCGCTTAGCGTTTGATAGTTGGTATTCGCCTGACTTACCGACAGTACATTTTCCCATTTCGCTGTGGGCTTCACCAGCACCTTTATCTGAGCTTCTGACTGTACCGCGTCGTCGGCCACATCTGAATTCGTATCGAGCTCGCTAACGCTCACATTGCTATCAGAGCGGTACCCTAAATAGCCAGACCCTGAGAGTGAAATCGTTTGGTGTTTTGCGTTTGTATGATTCGCATCTTCATCATTGTGCGAGTGACTGTAAGAGCCCGCATAAGCAGCGCTACTACCGAGTAAAACAGCTGCCACGGACAGCGATAGGCATTTGCGGCCGCCACGAATAAGGCTGTTTGTTGTTGATGAGTGTTGAAGTATTTGCGTATTCATTGTTGTTACCTACCACAGAGAAAGTGAAACTTAGCGAACGCTGTTTTTAAGGAGAGACGTGAGATTTGACTTGAGGTGCTCGCTTTAAGGAATGCACGATAGCGAGGCAGTGTATTCGCACCTGCAGCCTAGACCTTAAATAGCGGCTTGCCTTTCTATTTAGACAAGCCGCACTCAGACTTTAAGGTGGCTATTTAACGTGCTAGCTCAAAGTTGCTCTACGCCCACCTAGTGGTTTTAGGCCTTTATATTAAAGGCCAAGCGCACCTGAAATACTTGAAGCTACGTTGTCGTTTACAGTGCTTGTTACGGCGCTTTCAACCGAACTCGCCACGGTATTATTTACCGTGCTTGCTACGGTGCCTTCTACAGAGCTATCCACCGTACTTGCTACCGTGCCTTCTACCGTGCTTTCTACCGTATTTCCTACCGTGTCAGTAATTGTTCCTTCGACAGCGGTGCCAACCGTTCCGGTTACAGAACTGGTCACTGAGCTTGCTACGGTGCTGGCTGCTGTATTGGCTACGCCGCCGTTTACCGCACTTTCGATGGTGCCTGCAGCCGCGCTGTCAGCCGTGTTCGATAAGGTACTACCTGCTGCTGTTTCTGCAGTATTGTTTAGTGCACCACTTACACTTCCAGCTAGCGAACCTCCTGCGGTATCTTCCGCACCATTGTTTGTTAGCGAACCGATTTGGTTCAATGCCAAGCTTGGCGCTGTCTGCGCTGTACTTTCTGCTTCACTTTCTGCTCCATCGACTTGTTGTGCATTTCCAGACGCTGATGACAGTACAGATAATGACCCAGACACACTACTTGTCAGTGCGCCTGCCACTGGCGAAGTTATCGAGTTCGCCATATCTGATGTTGCAGAAACTTGACTCACTCCCTGATCGGCAGATAGATCGTTGCTTGTTTGGTTTGCGGATATTTGTTCACCGGTATCGGCTGAGCTCTCGGTGGACATTTGGCTCTGCGTAGATGCTTCGCCCTCGGCAGAAGTCTGTGTATTAACCTGATTTGCAGACTGTGTAGTTGCACCGCTTGTTAGTGAAAGCGATGCAGAAGTCGACGCATTAGCTGATGTGTTAGCAGAGAACGTGGTTTCTTGAGCCAACACAGACGTTGACGCGATACCTAAAGCCAGTGCAATTGCAGTATTTAACTTTTTCATCCGTTTATCTCCGTTTTTCATAAAGGACACTGAGATAACGATTGAAGAAAAGTTTTTATTCCGCACTGAGTTTGATTTTTTTAAAAGAATTAAAAAAGCCCTGTAAAAACAGGGCTTTTCGAACTATTTTTCTGAAGCAGTCATGCTCTTTTCCCACCAGGGAAGTGAAAAATCTATATTATCTGGGTCGTAAGTTTTGGCATATTTCATTTTAACTGAACTCCAAAACGCAGCTTTGAAAGCAGGGTCGTAAATAACAAACTCACCCTTTTCGCGATACTGTTCAAACAGTTTTTGATAAGCTCCTACTGGTGTTAACGGGTTATCCTGTTGAAAAACCACATCTCCGCCGTACGCTTCGTAAAGGGCTTTCGATACTTTCCAGCTTTTTGCCATGCCTTCCGCCATTGCCAAACGGTAACGCTCTAGCTCTTCATCTTGATAGGCGCCATCGCTGTCCAAATCAACGGTCCATAATTTTATTACAGAATACGCAGATTGAATTTCGCTTTCATTTGGCTCTATCGCATTTTTATCGGCAAAATCTGAAAGAACAGACTCGGTAATTTTATTACCAAGTGCACGCTGAGCTAAAATAGCTCGTACTTCTTTCTCAGACTTGTCAGTTAAAATAGACTGAAAACGGTCAACATCAGCCTGTGAAGGCTGTAGTTCAGTATTAGAAATAGATTTGTTGAACAAACGAGCAATAATCTCGTTTGCGGCTTGCGGTGTATTAATCCCAAGCGAAACCACTATGGCTGCAAATAGCACCATAGGAATAACGTTCGAACGCGTCACTTTGTATGCTTCCCTAAGTTCCAATAATTAGCATAAGCACAAGACACATTCATTTATTATTGTAAGAATTTTCCGTTGTCTTGCGAAATGACATCTATAAGGCTTTATACTTTAGATTAGTTTTGTTTAAAATTCCACTTTCTTACGCATAGATTTTTTAGCACCTTGTTGTTTTTTTACATCTACACGACGTGCTTTTGCCGCACGGCTCACCTTTGTTTTTATGCGCGGTTTTTGTTCAATTGTCGCAGCCTTTATCCACGCAACAAGTCGCGCTAGCGCATCTTCTCTGTTTTGTTCTTGCGTTCGATAATTTTGCGCTTTAAGCACAAAAACACCGTCGTTGGTAACGCGACTATCTTTAAGCTGAAGTAGCTTTTCTTTCAGCTTTTCAGGCAGCGATGATCCATTTATGTCGAAGCGTAAATGTATGGCGCTACTTACTTTATTCACATTCTGCCCACCGCTACCTTGTGCTCGAATAGCTTGCAATTCAGCTTCGCTTTCATCTATCGCGATAGAAGGGGTTATTATTAATTCCATCTCAAATCCTAATACGTCATAGCGTAACCACGTTAACGTTGCAGCACTAGCGGCCCTACATCTATAGGTCACTATCACTACTGCTTACTTGACCATTTTTGCGTTAACCGATAGGTTGTTTTTTATCCTTATTTTGGACATAAAACATGATCATCGCATTGCTCATCATTATTTGTATCTTTGTAGCGCTTATTTGGTTTACCGCCAAAATGGACAGCAATATCGAAGCTTCATTCACACCATCAGGAAAACTTACGCCTGTTGATGGTGGAATTATTCACTGGCAAAAGCAAGGAAACGGTCCGGCGCTTGTGCTGATTCATGGTTTACTTGGCAATAGTAACAATTTTAGCGAATTAGCAAAAACCCTCGCTTCCCACTACACGGTATATACCGTTGATCGTCCAGGCAGCGGATTTTCGAGCCGCTACAAAAGCACATCCGCCAGCTTCGAACAGCAAAGTAAAATGATACTCGAGTGGATGCAAAAAGAGGGAATAGGTAGTGCGAGCATCGCTGGGCATTCAATGGGAGGAGGAATTGCACTGAGGATGGCAATCGATGCACCTGACAAAATAAAATCGGTTTCGCTTCTATGCCCGTTAACTACACCACTAAAAGGTGGTGCCGGGCCTCTTTCGGTGCTTTACATACCCAATGAATGGGTACGCAGCAGTGTTGCAAAAACCATTGCCAGTCCACTGCGTGCAAAGTTAGGTAGAAAACAAGTCGCACAAATTTTTCACCCCGAACCTGTCCCCCCGTCCTTTTCAACTGAAGGCGGTGGTTTGTTAGCGCTTCACTCTCGAAGCTTTTATGAAGGTAGCAGAGATACAGTATCTGCGCAGGGCAGTCTGCACCGTCAGCAAACTCGTTATGAAGAGATTCAATGCCCTGTTGGGGTATTGTATGGTGAAAAAGATACTATCTTGAGGCCCGATGAGCACATCACCGCGGTAACAAAGGCAATAGGAAGTGCGGTACACAAAATTATTTCTGGCGCTGGCCACATGATCCCAGTTACTCAGGTGCAAGCGTGCGCAGACTTTATAAAATCGATTGACGAAAGCGCTTAAGTAAGTGGCTTAGTGAAGCCTTGCACCTGCCTTTTCAACGTGCTCCTTATGAGAAAACTCAACAACGGCGAGTGTGCGCTCTCGACCATAAGTCGACTGCTTCAGTTTGCGAAGCTGATCGGCAACGCTCTCAATGCCGTCATACGCTTTGCACATTTCAAAAGGGGTCGCGCCCAGCGTTATATTGTAACTGCTAAACCACGCCTTCATTTGCTCACTGTCCCCATCTGACAATGAAATGAGTAAATGATACATACGAATAAAAGCGAGCTGCTTTCTGTACTCTGATGTGCCACTCTCAAACCCAAGTAACGTAGTCTGCGCCAAAGAAGATGGAGAAATACCCAATATTTCAGAAGCTTGCTTGATATTTAAACCCAGTTCCTGGTATGCCCAAGTGAAGGCTTTCGTAACAACGCTGGTAGGAAATAGTGATCTATTCATAATATCGCCTCGTTTCATCGAACAATGTTATACAGATGTTATGAAACGTTGCGAAATGCGTACCAAGTTTTATCTACAGCTTCATTGCTACTTTCTCACGATGCAAATCGATGCCATCTTTATCGACGGAAAATCCTTTTGAAGACAACCAATCAACAGCATCTTCTATGGAATCCATAAAAATATAATCAATATTGGTATCGCGATACACGCGTTTAAGTTGCGCCTGCGTGGTTGCTCGAACGCTTGACTCTCCCATCACTAATGCCACATGAGTGAGCCCTATGGGATTTACCGAAGCCACACGTTCGTGAAGCAGCGCTTCAGCATCAGGAATGAGTAGTGATTCGCCAACAACACTAACAATATCGCACCAAGCTTTCCCATGTAAGCACTCGGAAAGCGTGCGATACTCACTGGCAAAGCTATTTACACACTCTCTGTTCCACGGCCCATAAGCTTGCGTTAGCATCGCATCACCACAGCGTGTAATAATAAATTCGCCATGAGCATACTGCATATAACCACCTAACTACTTCGATAAAATATTAAGCTAGCAAATACCGTTAAGGCGATATATGCCTTTGACTACGTGTTGTTTTGAAACAACGCATAGTCAAAGTATGGTTCAGTATTGGGAAAATTGAAAATTAAGCAGCAAGAATGTTGATAAGCTCAGCAAACGTAGGGCGGCCCTGTATATCAAGCGGCAAACGCAGCTCTCTAGCAATATCACTTACGCTGATTACGCCACGAATTTCATGGCTGTCTCTGTCCATGACAAGGCAATGGTGCTGCCCGTAGTCTTTGAGTGTTTCTATCACGTCCCCCACTGATGAACGTATTAGCTCACTGAAATCGAACGACATGAGCGAGGTTTTAGGACGCATGAAATCATGAACAGTGAGCTCTTCTCGCTTAATCTTAAGCTCGCTCACACGCTGAATGATTTGCTGTTCACCGACATCGTGACTGGTCACAATACCAATGAAACGGTTCTCACTGTTTACCACCAGCATCATACGAACGTGAGACTGACGCATAATCGACTCTATTTTCGTCGCTGGAGTTCGAGCATCAATAACGTGTGGTAAGTGCTGCTTAAAGTCAGTGAAGACCGCCATAGCAGATGATTTTACAGTAATGGTGTTTTCAACAACCGGCCATGCCAATGTATCGATAGCTTCGGTTTTATATAGATTTAAGGCGTGCATACCTTTCTCCTAATCAAAAATAAAAAATTCAGTTTTTTAGTGATTAAGTGAAAGAAGGTGGCCCTCGAATGATGTTATCGCGCTGCCTAGTAAAGGCTTTTGCATCAATCGTTTTACCAGCCGAAAACCGGTATTTTTCCAAGCCGCTGGTGATGTCGACAAACGAAATGCCATCATCAATGTCGTCGTCAGATACTTCAAAAGCGGAGCTTTCCCATTCGCTAATGAGGGTTGAGAGCGTATTTGCACTGTTCGACTGCCCCGCAATATTTTGCACACTTCTTCCCTCTCCCAATACGGAGACGGATACTAGTGATGAAAATAACGCTGGCAGAATAACGGCCAACAAAACGTACGAAACGCGCAAAGCGTACAACCTCTATTGAACTAAACAACATTGAAGCAAAGCAGTCACTTTTGTTACTGCCTATTTAAACTATAAGAGTATTTAGCGCGTTTAATAGAGGTGTTTAGCGCATTTTATCGACCATTAAACGACGCGTCTTCGAAAACTAACCGTGTCGCGACTCAGGTTTGGTGGGTTGTTTGCTGTACATTCGTTCTAAAAACAAGAACGAACACTCCCATTAAATGTGATGTTTAGCCAACGTAATTAGAAATACACTAGATTCAACTGATGCATGAGGTGTTTTTTCAGCGGTCATTTAGCGTTTGAGATAACGCATTAACTGAAGGTCTAAACAACCTGATTGCAAGTAAGTAATAACGGAAGTGATATGAAATCAAGATGGTCCAGACCTATAGTTATTTTGCATTGGATATCTGCCATTGCCATTGTCGGCATGTTTGCTTCAGGGCTGTGGATGGTCGACCTCACATATTACAGCGACTGGTATAAGACGGCACCGCATTGGCACAAGAGTGTTGGATTAATTTTGCTTGCCATTACTGTTATTCGCTTAGTCACGCGCGTTGTTACTTCACGGCCGCCGTCACATGGCACCCCGTTAGAAAAAAGGTTAAGTCGCATAGGTCATGGGCTTTTGTACACCTTGATTATCACGCTATTCGCGAGCGGCTATTTAATTTCAACGGCCGATGGAAGAAGCATCGACGTATTTAATTGGTTTTCTGTACCTGCAATGGGCGAGTTCTTTGAAAATCAAGAAGACATTGCAGGAGAGACCCATTTTTATATTTCGTGGTCGGTGATTGTATTGGCGATCATTCACGCGCTGGCTGCGCTGAAACACCACTTTATTAGTAACGATGACACACTGAAGCAGATGTTACGGCTTCGATGATATTGAGGAAAAAGGAGAAATGATGAAGAAGTTAACACTTGCCTTGGCCGCTGCGCTGTCTTTAAGCACCGCTAACGCCGCAGATTATGTGATTGATAGCAAAGGCGCCCACGCGTCTATCAACTTTAAAATTCAACACTTGGGCTACTCGTGGCTTACTGGTCGCTTCAACGATTTTAAAGGCACTTTTAGTTACGACGACGCAGCACCTAGTGCAGCAAAAATTATGGTGACTATCGATACCGACAGTATCGACTCAAACCACGCAGAGCGTGACAAGCACCTTAAGAGCGACGATTTCTTAAACGTTGACGACTTTCCAGAGGCGAAGTTTGTCAGCACAAAAATTGTCGATAAAGGCAATGGCATGATGGATGTAATGGGTGACTTCACGCTTCATGGTGTAACAAAGCCTATTACAATTGAAGCCAAAAAGATTGGCGAAGGCAAAGACCCATGGGGCGGCTATCGTGCAGGCTTTATGGGCACAACGACGATTGCACTTAAAGATTATGGCATCGACTATGATTTAGGCCCAGCGTCGCAAACGGTAGAATTAGAGCTTCACGTTGAAGGCGTGAAACAATAGCTATTTACATTTAGTCCCAGCGAACTAAATTTATGATTTAAGAAAGCCCCAAACATGGGGCTTTTTTATATGTGGTTAGTGAAGCTTCAGCTTAGGGCTGATGGCCTGACTTAACTTCTTCACAAGGAGCTTTAGAGCACCTTTAATTTTTCCGTGTACTGCAAACTGGTGCATATTATACAAAGAAACGTAAACCAACTTAGCTAGACGCCCTTCTATAAACATACTGCTGTTTGACAGTGACCCCATTAAGCTTCCAACAGTGCTGTATTTACTTAAGTGAACCAAAGATCCATAGTCCTTGTAAGTAAAATCTTTCGTGTCTTTTTGAGTAAATAACGACGTTATATTATGCGCAACAATATCCGCCATTTGGTGGGCAGACTGCGCTCGAGGCGGCACCCACTTCCCATTTTCCTGCTGGAAACCACAGCAATCGCCTAACACCCAAATATTCTTATGAGATGAACTGCGAAGCTGCTTATCAACAAGAATTTGATTAGCTCTGTTCGTTTCAAAAAGCGCAAGCTTTGTTATGAAGTCCGGTGCTTTCACCCCCGCAGCCCACACCATTAAATCAGCGTCAATTCGACCTCCGTCTTTCGTGATAAGCCCTTTCGCGTCGGCTTCTGCCACCATGGTTTGCTCTTTAATGTCTACGCCCAACTTATGCAGCGCTTTTCTTGCAGAGTTTGCTATACGCTCAGGTAGCGCAGGCAATATACGCTCTCCCGCTTCTACGATCGTAATCTTAAGACGAGAAGCTGACATGTCTGGCATTCCGTACGCCTTGGACAAATTCGCCACATGGTGAAGTTGAGCGGCTAGCTCAGTACCTGTTGCTCCTGCCCCGACAATAGCGACATCAATTCTGGCGTTTTTATCTTCTTGCTGATTGATGCGGATTAGTTGATTAAGAAGCGCTCTGTGAAAACGTTCAGCTTGCTTTAACGAGTCAAGAAAGTAGCAATGCTCAGCAACGCCAGGTGTGCCAAAATCGTTACTCACGCTGCCAACCGCCAGCACTAACTGGTCATAATGAATCTCGCGTTCAGGCAAAACCTGAGTCCCTTCTTCATCGATTAAAGGCGACAAGGTTATGGTTTGCGCTTGCGCGTTAAGCGAGCACATTTCACCTAATTGAAAGCGGTAGAGGTGAGCTGCAGCGTGGATGGCGTAGTCCACACCGTCTGAATGCTTATCAATTACACCGGCGGCCACTTCGTGTAATAGCGGCTTCCAGATATGGGTTCGACTGCGGTCGACGAGGGTAATTTCGGCTTGTTTCTTTCTCCCGAGGGTGCGGCTTAAGCGACTGGCTAATTCAAGACCACCAGCACCGCCACCAACAATTACTATTTTTTGCATGGGTATACCTATTAACAATCATTCCACGTATGTCGCCTGACCTTTTCAAGCGCTATACATGGCGTGACTGAGACCCATGCTGATGCCTACAGACTACGCCTGATGCCGCTGGGGTACAAGCAAATCACGGCAATAGTCTGTATTTTCAAGATTAATAGTTATCCATTACGGCCGCTTATTTGAAGCTATAACGTGAACGATGCCGTTATCATGAAGTTTCGAGGCCGCCCAGGAAAGTAGCGAGGGCCTGTGAAGCTAGTAAAATCGGCGCGTTCAGCGTAGTCCGTATCAAATACATTGTTAACCCGCGCATACAATGTAACGTCTTCGTTCACGCTGTAGCGTACACGCGCATGTACCAAGTCATGCCCCTCGTACTCGTTGAGATTTTCAGCGTCGGTGAAATAGCTCGAAACATGCTGCCACTCTAGCTGCGTTTGTACTTTGCTCGACATCTCAAAGCTTAAACGAGCGTTAAACTGAAGCTTTGGTGCAGTATCAATATCATTACCTTTAATGTCTTGTTCACCTGAGAGCTGACTGTGCTCGTAGGTATGCCTTGCGTATGTACCAGCAAAATCTAAGCGCAGTATATCGCTTAACGGTTGGTCAAAAGTAAGCTCTACGCCTCTATGCCACGTTTCGCCGTTGCTTACGTTGAAAAAGTCGCTGTCGCGGTAAATCACATTATCTTTTTGTAGGCTGTAAAGGCTAAGCGTATAGCTGCCGTCAAATAGTGTACCTGTAACGCCCATCTCGATATTATCGGCCGTTACCGAGTCAAGATCAGTAACAGTTTGTGCACGCTGCAAACGATACAGCTCTGTTGCCTGAGGCGCGCGATAGCCTCTTGCGATGCCGCCAAATAACTGGGTTTGAGGGTTAAGTTGATAACGAAGTGAAAGCTTCGGACTAAAGTTATCAAAATCATTTTCGCTGTCTGCTGGTCTGGAATATCTGCAGCCGCCAAAACCGCACTGCGTGCCATCCTCGCGAACACGACCAACATTCATATTGTTGGTGTAGTCGTATTGCATAGACTCAAAGCGCCCGCCGACAGAAATAGCCCAACGCTCAGCTTGCCAATTGAAGGTAAAGAAAGGCGCAAATAGCGTGGCATCTACATCATAATCATAGTGCTTTCCTACAGGTATGGTTTCAACCAAAAAGGCTGACCCTTCTGTGGCGCTGTCTTGTGACTGGGTTAATTCACCTTCTGTGTATTCTACGTCTAATCCTATATCTGCACTTAGGCTGTCATTAATGACGTAATTGAACTGAGACAGCACACCAACGCCTTTTTGGGCATTCGTTTCAAGGGGTTTGCCTGGAAGAAAATGCATTCTAAAACGCATGTCCTGGTTGCGTAAGTAAGGTGTAATCGACAGTGCATGACCACCGCTAAAGCTCGTATCGAACTTGCTCCATAGCCTAAAACTTTCTGCTTTTCGAAACGCTTCGGGGTTTGGGTTGCTTTTGGCTATTTGTGTATTTTTGTAGCTTTCAAACCCTTCGATGTAGCCGGCAGTTTCTTGGTCCAGATGGGTATAGGTAAGGCCGCTCGTGATAACCGTGCTGTCCCACTCTAGCCTGTGGCGAAGCGAGACTTTCTCTTGGTCAACGCCCTCTTCATTTCGATATCCTGTATCTCTGGTAACACTGGCGGCGATACCCACGCCACTGTGACCAAAGTCTTTCCCTTCTTTAAGCTTTACGCGATGAAACCCATAAGACCCGTAATCAACGCTAAGCTCTCCGTCGCCTTGGGTTGTGTCAGGGGTAATCACATTAATCACACCATGTATCGCATTAGAGCCATAAAGCGCTGACGCAGGGCCTTTTATCACGTCAATACGCTGTGCAATTTCACCGTGTGCTTCAAACAGCTCATTAATATTGCAAAAACCTGCTGCGCGCAACGCAATACCATCTTCTGCTGCTAAAATTCCGCCGCACGCGCCAGCGCCGGTTAACACTGGCGAACGAAGGGCAGGTAAATACTCTTGCCCATTGCCCCGCTGTACGCCGGCACCCGCAATGTAATTCAGCGACTCTTGGATATGTTGAAATGAAAGCAGCGAAAGCGTTTCTTCTGAAATAGACGACACTGCATAACCGGAAGCATTCATATTTCCCTGTATACGAGAAGACGTGGTCTCAATTCTTTCTATTTCATTGGTTTGTTGAGCGATGGCTGCATGCGATAGCAGAGACACAGCTAGCAACGACAGAGGAAAGCTTGGGGCAAAGCGCATTATCTATCCTTATGATGACAAAATGTTTTTTTTAGCAACTGATGCTAGTGTATCGTTAATTTAGGCAAGAATGGGTTAAAACTCGCTAAACTGTTGCGGCATTTTGACAATTACGTCATATCTCTGATTTAAGCGTTGGCGTAGACTTTGCAGTTCGCAGACTTTACTGTCACAACACAAGTCTTAGTTTTATACACTATTTCTAATTTACGTGTATCTAACGCATATAGACTGGCAGTACGTTAGTAGATTGCAGCAATGGGTTAACCACTCTTTGCCTGAAGTAAGAACACCAAACTTTGTTCGCTGGAGGAACCATTGGACACACTTATTCCTAGTCTTTCACAGCTTATCGAATTCGCTGTTGCCCCCGTATTTTTACTTACCGGTATTGCGGGCTTCCTCAATGTTATGTCGTCTCGGCTGGGCCGAATATCAGACAGGGTGAGGGTGGCAGAAAGACAGATTCATACCCTTTCAGACCCGCATATTGTCGATCGCTCAAAGAAAGAAATTAAGGTGCTATGGCGCAGGGTAAAAGTGATTAACTGGGCGATTGGGCTGTGTGTCGCCGCTGGACTAATGGTGTGTACCGTCATTATGGCGCTGTTTTCTGGGTCGCTATGGGTTGTCGATTTAAAAACACCAGTCATCGTATTGTTCATACTGGCTATGATGTTTCTAATCAGTGCGCTCATTGTTTTTCTGGTTGAAGTAAAACTTGCGACAAATACCATAAATATGGTCAGAACCATTCGTTAGCCACGTATCGACAACGGCTTACTCGCTGGCGTTCAATTGATCCCATCAGCGACACACCAAAAAGGCGGATAGCGCGTAATGTTTACCTTCTCTATCCGCCTACTTATTTTTAGGCTGTCGCGATTGGCTTAGTTTTGAAACTAACATTCATATGCAAAGAAGCAACGTTGCCTCAATGTTTGCCATACTATCTACTACTCGTCCTCAGCGAGTGTATCTAATACAGAAAACAGAACGTTAGCGCCAATTCGCGACACTTCATCGTCGTACTTGTTCTCTACGTTAACGCCTTCTTGACCGCCAGCCAAATCACTAATAGCTCGAACAATAATTCAGTCAACGTCGTTAACGGTACATACTTGACCTATTGCGGCTGACTCCATCTCAGTTACTTCGGCATTGAACACGTCTCTTGTCCACTTTCGATACTCGCGGTTATCCATAAAGACAGACCCGGTAATACCATTTCCGCCTACAAAGAGCTCGGCATCCCGCTCGCCAAGCACGCGCTGCGTTGGCATAGTGCTCATAGCTTGTTTCGCCGCAGTTAAAAGGCGCGGTGTCGCGCTGAAATAGGCGGTGTCTTGTGGTTTATCCATCCCCTCTTTCACAATAAGCACTTCGTCAGGATGAATGAAATGAAAGGGCTTATATTTTGGTGTGTGAGGATCTTTAGCGCGGCGTTCATCTTGCTCTTCAATGAACTTTGCATAATATTCAGGCAGTATGTATTCCCCCGGAGCATTCGGATCTTCATTGGTATACACACTCTCATCATGGTAGTACCAACGCGCCGGAACAATGACGTCACCCGGTTGCCATTTTGGGTTAACCGCTCCCGCAATCCCCATGTAAACCACTTGCTTAACCGGAAAGTAATCCAACGCCATCTGCATAGTCATAGCAGCGTTTGCAATGCTCATTCCAGTAGCGAATATTAATATTGGCTCGTCGTGATAGGTACCTATGCGATACGTAACGCCTTTGATGGTTGTGGTTGTGTGAATGGACGCATTGGGATCTTGCTCAATACGGTTAAGGATACCCTGCATTTCGGGTGCGTAGGCTACGGTAACAGCAGTAAACGCAGGCTGTGAGAACGCGGCGGGCCCGTATGAAGCGCCATCGGACGTTTTAGTAGAAGTACAACCGCCCATCCACGAGGTGGAGAGCAGAACAATAATCATCAAAGTAAACTGTTTCATTCGCGATTCTCAGCTGCATAGTTAGTGAATAATTAAACTAGCACTTTAATCGGGCAAAGAAACGCTGGATTTCAATAATTTACCATTTAAAAACATAAAGAAAACTTCTTTAAAACAAGGTGAGCCCTAAAATTACTTTTAGCTACAAATGCGAAGAGAATGCATAACTTTCCAATGTAAGCATTGCGTAAAGACCTGCTTCAAAAGCGTTCATCAACGTTAAAATACGGTAGAATTCGACTATTTCCGTCGTTAATTTGCTACAAATGAACAGTCAAAATACTGCGGCCAATAAAAAGGATTAACTAAGCGCCATGAATACTAAATTACTTCGCTCTCTTCAGGTTTTTGTTGCAGTAACAGATAGCGGTAGCATGAGTGTAGCTGCGAGAGAGCTGCACATGACTGTCTCTGCTATTAGTCAGCAGTTAAGAAAGCTAGAACACGATATCGGCCTTAGCCTTTTTAACCGAAATACCCGAAGCTTGAGCCTAACGGAAGCAGGGCGCATCTATTACGAAACCAGTAAGCAAATGCTGCAAACCGCAGAACTTGCCCAGCAAAAAATTGAAAGTCTACAGGATGATCCCACTGGTAAAATAAATATCATCGCACCTGAGGGGTTTGGCGGGGGACTGTTAAGCGAACCGCTGAAAAAGCTTTGTGAAGAATTTCCTAAAATAACAATTTCTTTAACCGTGACTGACGAGCCTAAAGATATTATCGCTTCTAGTGCAGATCTTGTTCTTTGTTTCGCCCCAGTCTCAGATACAAATTTCAGCAGTTTGGTACTCGCGACCTGGAAACGCATTTTATGTGTCTCTGCAGACCATCCACTTGCAAACGAAACTCGGACTTCGCCTGAAGCGCTTAACGCGCATACATACATTGCTCACAGACATATTGAAGAATACGTCATGAAGCACGAAAGCGAAGGCGAGTATGAATTGGATTCACATCGCATTGATGTCAACTCAATGCAGACGTTGATTAAACTTACCCAAGATAGTGTTGGCTATGCGGTTCTTCCCGAACCAGAAGTGAGACATCTATTAAAGTCTGGTGAAATGAAGCAGCTCTTCACTGACTGGGAGTTACCAGATTATACGGTTTATGCGGTCACACCGAAAAGGGAGCTAATGCCTGCAAAAATCGGCGCAGCAATTACATGTCTTCAAGATTTATTTGCACAAATTTAGTCGTTAAACAGCGCACAAGAACCCCATCGCACATAAAAAATGCGACGTTATACCAGTGTGCATAGGTCATTACCAAAAAGGCAGCGTAAATACGCTGCCTTTCTTATTTGACTTGGCTTCTTTGAAATTAGAAGCGAGTGTTTACTTGAACACTTAGAATGTGCGCAGTAGCTGACTGTGTACCAGAGAAGTTAGACGTGAAGGCGATTGACTCGTTAATCGGCCTATCTTTATCAATATTAGCTTCACGGCCATCAATGAATACGTAAGCCACGTCAATTGATGTATCTTCGCTTACCGTGTAAGTCATACCACCAGAGAACCAATGACGGTCTGTATCTGGGATACTTAGTGAGCGATTTTCTACCGATACCACACCGTCATCATAAGCATAGCCTGCTCGAAGGGTAATTTCATCGTTTAGGATGTAAGTTACACCAAGCGCTGCGCGCCACGAATCGTCGAAATTTTCTTCTTTTAGCAGGTAATCATCACCACTAGAAAGGTTTGCTTCAAGCTTTTGGAACGTGCTCCAATCCGTAAATGTTACACTTGCTTGTAACGACCATTGGTCATCAATTTTTTGGTCAACAGCAAATTCAGTAGTTGCAGCTAAGTTTAAGTCTAAGCTTCCAGGTTGGTTAGCATCGAATGGGAATAGTAATGGAACATCCGATGTAATTTCTCCACTTAAATTCAATTTTGTTTCAGCTCTATGAGATAGCGCTACATTAGTAAATTCGTAAGGCTGCCAGAAAATGCCCACGTTCCAACCGAAACCTACGTCGTCCCCTTCCATTTTTAGAAGCGAATCTCCACTTTCAATTGGTGGAAAGTTACTATTTACAGATAGTAAAAACGGGCGCACTTCATTATCTACAAACTCTTTCAGCGAAGAAGAAACTCCGGTGCCAATTTCTGCTTCTGCGTAAGTGATGTTTAAACCAAAACCTACCATAAGCTGCTTATTTACTTTATAAGATACAGCAGGGTTTAGGGTTACCGTTTTTACTTCAGCTGTGTCAGCAAAATGCAGCGCACCGAAATCATCTGAGTAATCTGAACGAAGACCGTAGGTAGTAAATACACCTACACCAGCAGACAACTTGTCATTAATGGGCGATACGTAGAAAAAGCTTGGCACAATCGCTGTATCAGCGATGTTGTCTTCACTAGAATTTTGCTCACTTGTAGCACCTGTGACTAATGAATAACTTACATCACCATCGATATCTACGTTCGGATCGATAAAGCTTACTGATGCACTGAACTCAGCTTCTTTAAATACACCAATCGCTGCAGGGTTAGTTGCTAAAATGGAGGCATTCTCTGGCTTAGCCGCTTGACCAGCCATGGCACGGCCTAGACCGTTTGCACTGTGTTCATTAACTTGGAAACCAGCTGCCAGCGCTGAAGAAGAGGCTAAGGTAGCAAGCGCTAAGCAAACTGAGGCACGTAAAGAAAACTGTTGCTTCATAAGATACTCATTGTAAAAGGGGAAAATTGCATCGGGCATTCTACGGATCTGAGTACTTTTGTTCAATGCAAGTAAACGCCATTTACGCACTTTTATCGCATTTTTTACAATTATAGCTACAACTTCGACGCATTTATAAGCAACTTTGATAAAACAGAGTTAACGAAAGATCTCAATATTGTTAACACTATTTTAATTAACTATCACTAACACCTATTGGAAATGCAAAAAGGTTTCACTCAAATCTATAAACAGGCTGTGTTATAGGTTGTGTTTATGTCTATAACCCCCACCCTATTTTAAACAGCGCAGATGTAACCGTGTTTAGCGATGCGCTTTTACATTCGATAAGACGTCGACCATTTGTGCTTGAACAGGAGGACACCATGTCAACATACAAAGCAATTACACTCGTTAATCGCCCCCATGACAGAAAAATTGGGCCACATTTATTTGAAAGCAAAGAGCTCGAAATTCCCACGCCTAAAGACGGTCAAATTTTGATAAAGCAAACTCACATGTCTTTAGACCCTGCGATGTTAGGTTGGATGAGTGAAGACAGAGAGAGCTATATTCCACCTGTGGAGCTTGGCGATGTAATGCGCTCAAGCGGTGTGGGCGAAGTGGTTGAGTCTAACAACCCTAATTTTTCGGTTGGCGACAAAGTTATGGGAATGACTGGCTGGAGTGAATATGTGCTCAGTGACGGTTCTGGTTTTAACAAGCTTCAGCCTGGCATTACTGAGGAAATGGCTCTTTGTGTTTTTGCACTACCAGGCCTAACGGCCACAACAGGTTTATATAATTTTGGCGAGCCCAAAGAAGGTGAGACACTTATTGTTACGGGTGCAGCAGGTTCTGTAGGCTCAATTGTAGGTCAACTTGCTAAAGCAGACGGGCTGCGTGTAATTGGCGTAGTAGGAAGCGAAGACAAAGCCGATTGGATTGTTAACGAGCTTGGGTTTGATGGCGCTATAAACTACAAAACCGACAATTTAGAAGAAAAGTTAGCCGAACTAACACCAAATAAAATAGACGTCTTCTTTGAAAATACGGGCGGTCCTATTCAGCAGCACATTTTTAACAGAATGAATGCCCATGGCCGAATTGTGGTATGTGGAATGATTGCCGATTACCAGTCTGAAAAGCCGTCACCGGGCCCGAACTGGATCCCCCTGATTAAAAAGCGAATTAACATTCGCGGTTTTGCTATGCCTGATCACTGGGGTGAAATTCCACAACTACTGCAAAAGCTTTCGCCTTATGTTCAACAAGGTAAAATCAAGTACCGTGCACACACTGTGGAAGGCCTAGAGAACGCCGAGAAGGGCCTAAATATGTTGTTTGAAGGCAAGAACACCGGCAAGATGATTGTGAAGCTGTAAGCCAATCGTAAAAAAGCGCAGTGTTATTCTAAGCACTGCGCCTGATTTAATACAAACTGGGTTTTACCTTTTTCTTTTGCTTCGTAAAGTGCTTTATCTGCTTCGTCAATAAGGCAATCGATTGACATATTCTCGGCCGACTTGGCAAACACCACACCAATGGAACAACTCATTAAAGGATGCTTTGCATCTTGTGCATGTTCTAATGCGGCTTCTGTCCACTTATTCAAAAGTGCATCACAGTGCTTCTCAACTTGTTCTTTCTGAATGTCGCTCAATACAACAATAAACTCTTCCCCACCGTACCGACCTAATATGTCTGTCTCTCGCTTAAAGATCTGCTTCATAATGCGGGCTTGTATTTTTATGGCTTCATCACCCTGCTGATGACCAAAACAGTCGTTATATTTTTTAAAGTCGTCTAAGTCGAGCATCATCACGGCCATCGACACTTTATGACGCTTACTCAACGCCAACAGTTTTTCACTCTGCTCTCGTAACGCACGCCGATTCAATAAATCAGATAAGGGGTCGAACTTGCTAAGTTTAAGTAGCCTGTCATTGGTTTCTTTTAACATGCGTACGCTGCGATCTAACCGATAACGGGCATAGACACAAATAAACAAAGACCCAGATACAAATGCAATTGAAATTGGAACTCTGTCACCATAAAGCGGCGCAACCCACATTAACCCCATGAAGCCCAGAATGTTGATGACGTTGGCTGCTAGCGCTAATTTAAAGGCAATGCCCAGCGCAAATACACAGAAGAAAGCATATAAAATGGTGCCCTCGTAGGGGAAAATGAAGCTATGCTCTTCCCAGCAAACCCATATTAACCAGTAGTTGCTATAAGAAAGCGCAATAAGTAACCCTGCGAAAATATAAGCTCGATGCTGAATGAATCTGCGCCAGAAGGAGAGTACAACAACGACGAGTATAATAGGGAATTGAAGAAGTAAGCGATCGAATATGTACAGCTCGTACATGCTGCTTGGTAGTAGCATCAAGTCAACAGCCATAAAGGCAAGCACAAGTACAGCACCAATGATCAGCGCAATTCTCAGCCGAAGTAGCTCGCGGGGTTTATTGATTTGCACACGCCACCTTAAGCAATAAGTTACTGTTGAAGCATCTATATATTAGCCCATGGCGAAATCACCCACGGGCTCTTACAACTTCAAATTACTGAAGCTATATCACTTTAACTATTATCAGTGACTTCTTGATTAAGCGCCAGTTTTGACAAACTTTCTTGCAGTGCCTCAACGGTGACAGGTTTGGTAACGATGTCGTCCATCCCCGCTTCTTTAAATGACACGTGACGCTCTTTGAATGCTTCGGCGGTAAGCCCTATAACCGGGATTTTGCTAAGCTCTCCATCAAGCTTTCGAATGCGTTTTGTCGCTTCAATGCCGTCCATCACTGGCATGTGCACATCCATGAAAACAACATCAATACCGCCCTCTTCTACTCGTGCAGCGGCTTTCAGTCCATTATCAACGTGCTCAACATCACATTTCAGCTGTTCTAAGAGTGCCTGTGCTACCACAGCATTAATGGCATTATCTTCAGCCAACAGAACTTTAATACCTTCTGGTAAGCTAGCGCGCTCTGCTTGTCGCGCGGAATCCGAATCGGCCGACGACTCCACTACGCGACGACTCTGCACCTTGGCGGTAACGGTGAAACATGAACCTTCACCTACTTTGCTCACCACCTTAATATCACCACCTAATATTTGTGCAAGCTGCTTTGCAATAGCAAGACCTAGCCCAGTGCCACCGTATTTACGCGTAATTGATGAATCGGACTGCGTAAACTTATCAAAAATATGCTCGAGTCTGTCTGGCTCAATGCCAATACCGGTATCTTTAACCGCAATTACCAAATGGTTCTCGCTCACGGTATCCTGTGAAGGCTGTTTGAGTTTGGCGGAAATAGTCACCGTGCCCTTATGAGTAAACTTAATTGCGTTACTCACCAAGTTAATGATTATCTGGCGTAACTTCGTAATATCACTGGTTACTGCCACCGATTCCATGTTCTTACTTTTGTAAACCAAACGCGTACTATTGGCGCTAGCATTGGTACCCAGTAGCGTAATAAGGTCATTCAGCATTGCGTCAAGATCGAACTCTGTAACGTCAACCTCTGACATACCTGATTCAATTTTTGAGAGATCCAGAACATCGTTGATAACGGTCGCTAGAATAGACGCCGATGATTTCAAATCGCTGGCATACTGATGCTGTTTATCCGACAGTTGCGTATCAAGAAGTAGCGTTGCTAATCCCTGAATACCGTTCAGTGGGGTGCGAATTTCGTGACTCATTACTGCAAGAAAATCCGTTTTTGCGCGGTTTGCTTGCTGAGCTTGAGCAACGTATTGCTCTATTTCACCAGACATTGCCTCAACGTCTCGCGCTAAACTACCTAACTCGTCGTTTTGCTGTAAGTCTATACTGACCTTCTTATGGTCAACCGCAATGCGACTTGCTGCTGATTTTATTTTTTCGATAGGAGAAACAACAAACACCTGTGTGACTCTTCCCATAAGCAAACTGACAATAACGACAGCAAATAGCGTCACTAATGACGTTAGCCACGCAATAGTAGATAGGGAAGATTGCAGTGCGTCAGCAGGCTGCAATACGGTAACTTTCCAATTCCATGGCGCAAATTCCGCACACGCAAATAACACGTCAGCATCGTTAATATTCGACTCACCAAAGGCGACCTTACGACTGGCAATGGTTGCGATTGTCGCATCTTCGACATTAGGAACCACAGTGTGCTCCATCGTACTAAACACCACAGTATCGGCACTCTTGTCACTGATCGCAAAGTGGCGGTCGGTGGCTTGCTGCAACGACTTTAGCTCTTCAAACACTTCCTTTTGATAGGCCTCGCGAAACACAGGCACATTTTCTAGGCCCGACTCAATAAGCAGTTCACGTCTTTCGTCAATGATCTCTAAAACGTTTAATGTAAGCGTCTGAGTGAGGAGCTGATATTCTCTTTCGCGTACTGAATCGTACGCCGTCAAATAAGCCCAATACCCAGTAAGTGTCATACCAATTAATAAAATTGGAATGTAGATAACCAGCAGTTTCGATTTAATCCGCATACTTACTTCTAATTAGGCCTTATTGATACACATGTTTTTTTGACAGCTTCAAGTAATTTGAAGGAATGGGCAACTGCAGTTTGATTGCCGTAGACACATTTACCGCTACAGTGTACGTATCCATTTTATCAACGGGAATGTCCCTCGCCGATTTTTTCTCAAGAATTAGCTTGGCTTTTCTTGCAGCTGATTTGCCAATACTCACTGGCTCAGATACTACGCCCAGAAGCGCACCTTCTTTCACAGAGGAAATGCTTTCTGCGAATAAAGGAAGCAGTCCCGTAGCTTCTTTTACCTTTGTTACTAAGCCATTCGATTCAGCGAGCGGCCCAGATGAAAGCCAGTAACCATCCAGCTCGTTTGTTTTTTGCTGCAAGCTGTTGATGATGCTGTCAGTCATTTCAAGCAGTCCATCATCGCCTTCTAAATACGGTGTACTAACAGCAACAAGATTTATGTTCTCGTAGTCATCATTCAGTGCCAGAAGTTGATTAACCAAGTTACTTGACGATGGGTATGTAGAATGGACTAGACCGATGGTAAAAAGCGATGAGGGCTTAGACGCTCTGAGCACGCCCTCTAACATATCTAGCTTTACCTTTGCGTCTAGCACGTGTGACTCGCCCGTCATGTTGCGTTCACTAACCGCACCAATAGCAGAAACTATTCCTTCTTCAACCGGTGCTGAGACCGCCATAAACAGCTTAGGTACATCAACAAAATCTTCAGACGCATTCAGCGCTCTGGTGGCAAGGGTCGCCACCGATACAATAAGGTCAGGCGCTGGGTTTTGTGCAAGCTCGGTAAGTATCTCCTTAGCACGAACTTCAGAGCCTTCGGCGTTATACGATGTTACGTTAATCTCGTGATCGGGCATAATCCGCGCAAGTTCCTTTTCGAACTCGGCCCGCGAATCAGCGACAATTGGAACAGGCAGTGTTTCAAGAACAATTAGGTCCAGGGTTTCTTTCGCAAATGCAGCACTAGCGCCCCACATCAAAGAAGATAAAGCTAAAAGAAGGGAAAACCAGACCTTTGTCATGACTGTGAACCTAACACAACTAACTGAAAATACGCACATATAGACGTATCATAAAGTTATTCGAAGGTCATTCATAGTGGAAGTTATAACCAAATATTCAATACTGGGAATAGCTGTCTAAAAACTAAGATGCGATTTCCGCAAATGCGTTAACGCTAAACAAGCGCGCTTCTATATCGTAAATCGGCATCGACACGATAATTTCATCAACCCCCGTCGCTTCAACAAACTGAGCTAGCTTGTTTTGCACCGTTTCTTTCGACCCTACCAACGCATACCTCAATACATTCGATAACATTGCTTCGTCAGTCGCCGTACAATATTCGTCAAAGTTACGCATAGGCTTAGCAAACGGTTTGGGCGATTGGGAAGCAGATAACGTTATAGGTAAGCGAGGAACAGGCGCGATTGTCAGTACTGTTGAGCGAAAAAGTAGGTTATAGCTGATACGAAAAGTGCCAGCGAAAAGCGCGGCTGATGTCGCAATTGCTATGGTTGGTATGTTGTGGAAATACCGAAGTCACGTTCGCACAATCACAGCGAATAATGGCAGTGAATTATACGACCATTGAAATGGTGGCCGAGAAGTTAAAAGCGAATATTTATTTCGCCCCCCCCCTTATTCATCATGGAAACGAGGATCAAATGAAAACTTCGACGGTTCGCTACGTCAGTACATACGAAAAGGCACCGACTTACGAACAGTAACAGATAAGCAGATTTCTGAAATTGAAAAGGTACTGAATGCAATACCGAGAAAGTGCCTAGACTTTAAGCAGCCCTTGCAGTGTTCAATGAATTACTAAAGGCTGCTTAATTTAGCGAGTGGTGCACTTCAGAGTTGAATTCGAGAGTCCGTAAAAACGAACTTTTCCACCCCGAAAATGACGCAGTAACTGCAATTTCTTTTACTTCTTCAGCTAGCGAAAAAACAAGGTTATCCAATCTTTCGGTATAGTCTTGCTCTCGGTATAGTCTTGGGCTAGTTCTGCATTTTCATTAGGGGCACGACGACCATGACTCACTGATTGATCAAAGAAACTCAAACACGTGGAGGAGATGCTTTAAAAAAAACTGCAGCAAGTATCGCAGCATACATGAGTGACAATGCTGCGAGTGCAGCGCTTGAAGAGGTCCCAAACACGCCTGCCCATCCGTTCAGCACAGGAGGCACCACTTGAATCGCGTACGATGCGCCTACCAACACTAAAGCAACTGCGCGGTTCCTTCTCGGTTGACAGTTTTTCAGTAAATTCATGTTTTTCCCCACTTTAAAAAAACAAAAGGTTAATATTTTTAAAAGGTTAATATTTTTCTTACCTTTGAGAAAATCAAAATAAATATTGAAGTTTTTATAGAGAGGGACCTAACGCTCTCTTCAAAATACCCGTTGCCAGCGAAATGAAAAAAAAAGATTGAAGCTTACACAAAAACAATTAAATAAGTGAATACAATAAGTTAAAACTTAGCAAAGTCTGTACAGTCACACTATTTACCACACTATCTACAGCCAGGCGGATCCACGTGAAAGAGTAAAAATCACACTAAAAACGCTCATTTAATAATCTAACGATACGCTCAAATAATTATAAATCAACCCCAAAAACGTAATAATTTCATTTTAAAAAAATATTAAAACCACACTATTGACATGGTGATTATTTAGGCTTTAGTCTAAATCAGATGTTCGTTTTTTGAGCGTCAACAATAACGAAATATTGATAAGGAAAGACTAAGGAAAGACTATGACATTTGAAGAAATTGAAATCGTAGATGCACCCACTGACGCGGAATTTTGGGGTGGTGTTGCAGGTGGAGTTCTGATTGGCGTAGCTGTTGGCTTGCTGATCGTTTCATAAGCGAATTTTTAACACATTACTTAATGGAAAAAACTATGACTATTCAAGAGATAGATATCATTGACGCACCTGTTTCCGATACCTCAGCGGGCATTGCCACTGGCATCGGTATTGGTCTGGCGATTGTTGGTCTGATGTTCATCAGCTAACTGTCCTGGATCAGAAGGAGCCTTTGCCAATTTTCGGCTTAGGCTCCCCATTTCCTTGAATAACAAGACTATCAAATGAGGAAATACGGTGAACCTTAAAGTCAAGGACACAATCCATTTCTACCCAATAGACGAGCACATGTACCATGTCTATGACGCTTCTACATCCCGACACTTCAAGTTGGGTGCCCAAGAAGTGAACTGGCTAAAATTATTGGATGGCAAAACACCATTGGAGGCACTCCAAGGCCGTATACCACTGGAATATTTTGAGCGCTTTATCGGCCATGTAAAACGCCTCGATTTGCTCGAAGGCAGTACACAGAAAGAGTCGTTTTCACCGACCAAAATTAAACTATTTCGTATCGACCCCACTGCCCTGCTTGAGAAAACCGGAAGGTTTCCCGAGTACTATCGCCTGTTCCTAGATTGGGCCAGTTTTCCTATTTTTATACTTAACATCCTAGCAATTACATTACTTGTTCCGCAGGTTCAAAACATTCGCGAAAACCTTGAATTTAGCTGGTTGTTAGTCGCATTTTACTTTGTTGCCATTCTTATTGTAGGTATAGTTCACGAGGGCTCTCATGCGCTGGTGGCAAGATCTTACAATGTGAAAGTTCCCAGAGTTGGGATGATGTTGTTCTTCCTACATCCCTCTTTTTATGCCGATGTCAGTGGTATTAATCTGCTCACTGAACGCCCCAAGCGCGTCAGAGTCTTACTTGCCGGCGTACAAGGCAACAACATTATGGTGTTGCTCGGCTTACTGATGACATTCCTTCCGCTTAGCGAGCTTGCGCTTCAGTTTGTATTGCTGTTCGTCGCCCTGAATTTCGTACTAATGTTCCTCAACCTTGTGCCCTTCGTAGAGTATGACGGTTACTATATTTTTCAGGAACTGCTTGGCGAGCCACGCTTTTCACGTAATTCCTTAGTAAGTCATCTTACACCAAATGCCAAGCGTTTGGAGTATTCGTTCTTTTTCCATTTTAGTCACTTGTTTCAGTTTGTTCTCATCACATCAATGCTGATTTTAATACATCAGGGAATATTGATGTTATGGGATTCAATCTGGATCGATGGTATTTTTCTGGCCCTGATCATCGGCTCGTATCCCGCGTTAATGGCACATAGGATAAGGAGCGCACGATGAACAGTTCCCATGTATTCCACTTCAACCCATTCTCACTCGTAACACGGGTCAATGACGAAATACTGATCAACACATTTCCATCGAATCAAGTGAGGTTTAGCTCTGACAGTCAGCCCATCGTTGACTTTTTCCTTGGCAAAGATGCGTTGCAAGCAGATGAAGTGCTAAAGCTCATCGCTCCCACTCGCCTTGATGAACTGCTCGAGAAGAAAGTCTTAATTCCGGGTACGGCGAGGAAGATGGAGGGGCGCTATTCTCGTCAACTGGGATATTTGACGATGATCTCTGATGCGCCCGACGCATTGCACCAAAAGCTTCAAAACTCACATGCACTTATCCTTGGTGCAGGTGCGATCGGAAGCCACACCTGTTGGAACCTAGCAGCTATTGGTGTGGGCAAAATCACACTAGTTGACTTTGACCACGTAGAAGAGAGCAATTTTAACCGTCAGCTGATGTACACGCCCGATGATCTCGGCAAACTCAAAGTAGATGTACTAGGTGACCGAATTCGGGCTTTCAACCCCGAGATTGAAGTGATTAGTGTAAACAAAAAAATTACCAGTGAAGCCGATATTGTGGAACTTGTAAGCGACGTAGATGTGGCAGTCAAAGCTATTGATACGCCTGATGAGTCCATGGATTGGGTAAACAACGTATGCGTTCGCCACGCCATTCCTTATGTCACTGGGGGATTTCTGGATACCACTGCTGTCGTCGGACCGAATTATCTGCCGGGGAAATCCACGTGTTTTGCATGTCAGGGCAATGCCGGAAATGTCAGAAGGCTACACGGCACAGGCCCCACATTTGGCCCACTCACCACGTTGGTCACGTCCATGTTGTCCATGATTGCGTTCAAGATGCTGATTGGTAAAGCAGATGGCTTCGCCAACCGGCTGTATATTTATAACGCTGACAACGGTACCTGGGACAGCGAGATGGTTGAGCCCGCTGAAGAGTGCAAAGTCTGTGGCGCAAAACCTAAGAGAGCAACATCTGAAAATGGTGAGCAAAGAACAAACGTCCTGACGTTTCGCACCATTTTTGTCGCTATGTTGACCCTCACTGTGATTCTGGGCCAAGTTTTTGAGCAACCTCTTGTGGGCGTTTTGGCGCTGTTCGGCGTGTTCGCCAGTATCCCTATTGTCAAAAAAATCTATCACGATAATCCGCTCCAAACCCGACGTGAATTTTTTGTTATGACCTGTATTTATATGTGCTTCAGTCTAGCGGGCCTAGCGATAGACGCGTTATATCGTGAGGACGTGGTATTCCCTGACTCTTTGCGGGCAAGTTTTGACGCACTGCAAATAGTCAGTGCCACCTTCATACAAGCCACATTGAGCATTGCCATGATGTTCCTGATGCTCTGCGCGGTGATGGAATTTGTGCCGAAGCTCATCAAGTTTCTCAATGAGGATTTGTGACTGCGTCAATGGCAAATCCGATTTTTTGACACTTTATTAACGATTATAAAAATAGGTAAAACATGGACATTCTCAGAATATATACCTCCCTGTTGTACGCACCCGACAGAGCGTATGCAAAAGCACTCAACAAAAAAGTGTGGACGCTGTTCTTTCCACTACTCGCGGCCATTGGCATAACAGCTGCGTTGAATGTTTTCTACTACAACACGATTGACATGGGTTGGTTGCTAAAACAAATGGTGGCTAACGTGCCAGAAGACCAACAGCAAACAGTACGAGAGTCACTTACAAAGACCCGCTTGGTCAGTATCAGTCTGGTCGGCGTGTTCTTCATGACGCTCTCCGTTAATCTTTTCCGCGCATTTGTCTATTGGTTTGTGCTCAAGATTCGCGGCAATAGCGAGAAGTTCACGCGTTTGTTTGCCATCGTTATGTGGTCAACAGCACCCCTGCTGCTTATTTTGCCCGCAGGCGCGACCAACATATATATCAACGCTGATTTAGGCATGTTGCCGAATGATGTAAATCCCGTGTCGTTAAATCGCCTTTACTTCCAGTTTCCTGGTGACTCTGCTTGGGGGCAAATGTTGTCTACTTTCAGCTTGATCAACGTATGGGAAGTGTTTTTGGTAATGGTCGGGCTGAGGGTCGCGACGGCGCTGAATACTCGTCAAGCGGCAATCATAGCAATCTTGCCCGAAGTCATTGTTTACGCCATTTGGTCAACGCTCTTAGTATTGTAATTCGAGGCAGGCATGTATAAACAAGTTGGCTGGGGACTGGGTATCATATTTATTCTGTCCTCTCCCTTTACCCTCAAATGGTTTAGCGCTCCTCCCAGTATAGAGGTGACTGTTGAGCCGGTGGTATCCCGAGTGATACGCGACTCCGTGCTGTCATCGGGCAACTTAATCTACAAAGACGAAGCTCAGTTATCCCCTGAGATAATTGCCCGAGTAAAACACATACCGGTTGCAGAGGGCGATCGGGTAGAGGAAGGTCAAGTACTGTTGTTCCTCGATGATCAGGACATACGCGAAACGATCACGCTGCAGCGCGCGCAAGTTGAGATTGATACCGCCAATGTGGAACGCCAGAACATCAATGTGAATAATGCCCAGGTGCTCTTTGATAGGGTCGACAAACTTATCAGCGAGGGGTTGGTCACCCAGGCAAACTTTGACGACGCCTACTATGAGTTGAAAGCCGCACAATCTGACTTGCTCACAAGCCAACTCAACCTTAAACGCTCGCAAGCAGCGCTTCATCAGGCAGAAAAACGTCTGCGGCAAACGATTATCAAGGCTCCCATGTCAGGCACTGTTGTCGCTGTTTCGATTAAACCCGGGGAAACCGCGGTGCCAAGTGCAACAGGCATTCCAGGTTCGAGCTTGATGACGGTAGCTAAGGAAGAGTCCATTGTAGTCGACTTGAATGTCGATGAGAATGACATTTCTAGCCTCTCTGTTCACGGCGAAGCTTATGTCAATTGCCCAACATTGCCGTATGAAGGGCTTAAAGGTGCCATTACAGATATCGCTATCAGTCCGCGAAATGCTTCGGGCAACTTTGCAGCTAACGATACGACTGGTCGCTCTTACTCGGTCAAAGTAAAAATCAATGACAGTGATGGGTTCGCTTTGCGCTCTGGCATGTCATGCCGCGCCAAAATATATACGACAGACCCAGCTCCCTCACTCAGTGTCCCGGTGCAGGCCGTCTTGAGCGATGATGTTACCGATGACGATGGAGTAAGCCTGACACAACAAGCCAGTCAGGCTGAACGTTACGTCTTCGTGGCAAGCGAAGGTAAAGCCGAAAAGCGCGTTGTGGTTACCGGCGTTGCCGATGACCAATATCTTGAAATAAAGAGGGGTCTGAAAGAAAACGAACGGGTTATCATTGGCCCATCCAGAGCGCTGAATTCTATCCGCAATAAGGTGCCGATAGAGGAGAAGGAATCGCTTGAAGAATACTATGCCTCCACTCATTGAACTGTCTAACATCACCAAACGATATGAAATTGGCGAACAAGAAATTTTTGCGCTTCATGATGTCGCACTGTCTATTGCAGATAACGAGTTTGTGGCCATCCTCGGCTCTTCCGGCTCTGGAAAATCCACTATGATGAATATTCTCGGCTGTCTGGACCGTCCAACATCAGGAGACTATCACCTTGGAGGGCGCCGCATTTCTGAAATGTCTGAGAGCAGTTTGTCAAATATTCGCAATCAGCAAATTGGTTTCGTTTTTCAGAACTTTAATTTAATTCCAAATCTTAGCGCACTTAAAAATGTCATGCATCCGTTGGTTTATCGGCGCATTCCGCAGAAGCAAAAAGTTGCGATGGCGCGTGCACAACTGGCAAAAGTGGGGTTGGCCAATCGCGAAGCACACTTGCCCAGTGAACTCTCTGGCGGTCAACGGCAACGCGTAGCTATTGCCAGAGCCTTAATTACTCAACCGTCGCTCATTCTTGCTGATGAGCCTACCGGTAACCTCGACAGCACAACAACTGAAGATATTATGACACTGTTTAGAGATCTTCATGATGATGGCCAAACCGTGGTGCTGGTGACCCATGACGATAATATCGCCCAACAGTGTCATCGAAGAGTCACTCTGGTGGACGGCAAAGTAGCGAAGGACTGTATTACGGTATGATCCATGTCATTTATCAATGCTTTTTGCAGGCGGTGAATAGCATCAATACGCGGGCTTCAAGAAGTTTGATTACGGCTCTGGGGATTGTCGTCAGCGTAGCGTCTATCATCACCGTGGTCTCGATTATTCAAGGTATGTCCTACTCCATCATGCGCAATTTTGAGGGTCTTGGGGCAAATGTCCTTACCGTGCAGTCTGATACCCCATTTGAGCAGCGGTTACTGGGAGAGTTGAACCGTCTTACTATGGAAGACTACCTCAGTATCAAACGCAACTTTGGATTCTCTGGCCAGATAATTCCATCATTTTCACCGTTTGGACAATTTGGTGCCATGATTTCAAGTGGTGGACAGGAAAGCCAAACCCGTGTGATTGCCGTCACCTCGTCATACAAAGATGCCATAGAAGTCTACCCTGACAAGGGCAGGTTTATTACCAATAGCGACAACGCTTCCGCGCGAAAAGTAGCTATCATCGGTGAGCGAGTGCGTAAAAATCTCAAGTTGCCCGCCAATCCGATTGGCGAATTCATTGACGTCGGTGGTACCACGCTCAAAGTAGTTGGAGTGATGGAAGAACGGGGGGACATTCTTGGACTGAGTCAGGACGATTACATTGTCGTGCCTTTTACCATCGGTCAAAGAATGTTGGCAGACGAGGGCCTGCAAGACATCACTGTCCTGATAAATCTGGAGAACATCGCCAATACACGCAGTGTGCAATTGGGCATTGAGGAGTTACTGCGTGAATCCCGTGGGTTGCGAGAAGATGAAGACGATGATTTCATGGTACAAACGGCGCAACAACTCACACGCTCCATTTCCAGTGTCACCGACACCATCACCGTCGTGCTTGGTGGTATTGTCGGTATTTCATTGATTGTCAGCGGCATTGGCATCATGAATACAATGCTGATGTCTGTAACTGAGCGCACACGTGAGATTGGCATCTGCAAAGCACTGGGATTTCAGCGTCACGTTATTCTGCTGCAGTTCCTGATAGAGGCCGTCATCGTATCGTTTCTGGGCGGCTTAATTGGACTGTTTGTCGGATGGTTATTGGGATATCTCGCCGTACTATTTATTCCTGGACTTCCTGCCCCCATCATTCCGAACTGGGCGGTGGCTCTTGCCTTGTTTTTCTCCAGTTTTATTGGCTTATTGTTTGGGGTGGTGCCTGCCGCCAAAGCATCCGACCTGGATCCAATCACGGCATTGCGTTACGAGTAGCCGAGAGTTAACAACGGCACACATGACAAAGGTCGATTGCCATGTGCGCACGCGCCTTTTAAGACCACACCATTTTGTCTTGGTAGTCATCGCCAATTGTCAATTCGTAGCGCTCTTCGAGCACGTGTCGCTTAATCTCTTCTTTTGTCAGCCATTCAAGCTTTTTCATTGTTTATGCTCACCAATTTCTTACTTGATGAGCATAAACCAAGATTTTTTATAAACCAAACTTACGTCGATTTATTTTAATCAAACCAAATATAATATCACTTGAACCAAATATAATAATGCTCAAACCAATTTTAATAGGCTCTGACAGTAGGGTTTATCGATGAAGTGAGGCTTATTCCACCGTAACCGACTTCGCCAAGTTACGCGGCTGGTCAACATCGGTGCCCTTAATTAGCGCTACGTAGTAGCTCAATAGCTGTAGTGGCAAGGTATAAATGATAGGTGCGATTGGTTCGTCGCAGTGCGGTACGTCGATAACGCGCATGGTTTCATCACCTTCAAACGCCGCATCTTTATCGGCAAACACATACATGATGCCGCCACGGGCACGTACTTCTTCAACGTTCGACTTTAGCTTCTCGAGGAGTTCATTGTTCGGTGCAACCACAATAACGGGCATTTCGTCATCAATAAGCGCAAGTGGGCCGTGTTTCAATTCACCAGACGCATACGCTTCCGCATGAATATAAGAAATCTCTTTAAGCTTAAGCGCTCCTTCCATGGCAATAGGGTATTGATCGCCACGACCTAGGAACAAACTGTGGTTCTTATCTGCAAATTCTTCAGCTAAATCTTCAATACCACCAGTTATCGCTAAGGTTTCTTCAAGCTTTGCAGGTAGACTATGAAGCGCAGAGACAATAGCTTTGCTGTCAGCGTCTGTCATGCCGTTTTCTTTGCCCAGTGCTAGGGTAAGCATTAAGAACGCAGTGAGCTGAGTAGTGAAAGCTTTGGTAGACGCAACGCCAATTTCCGCGCCAGCGCAGGTCATAAATGCAAGGTCTGACTCGCGTACTAATGACGAACCCTGAACGTTACAGATTGTCAAACTAGACATATAGCCCAGCTCTTTTGCTAAGCGAAGGGCAGCTAACGTATCGGCTGTCTCACCTGATTGAGAGATAGTAATAAGCAGGCTGTTCGGGTGCACTACTGACTTGCGGTAACGGAATTCTGATGCAATTTCTACGTTGCACGACACATTTGCATATTGTTCCAGCCAGTAGCGCGCCGTCATACCCGCATGGTAGCTGGTACCACAGGCAATAATTTGTACATGCTGTACTTTTTTGAATATCTCGTCAGCACCTTTACCAAATATGTCAGCAGTAAGTCCGTTTTCGTCAATACGATCTTTAAGCGCATTACGCACAACGGTTGGCTGCTCGTGAATTTCCTTAAGCATGTAGTGGCGGTAACCCGCTTTGTCACCCGCGTCGTGCTCGATATTCGACTCAATCACTTCGCGTTCAACGGCATTGCCGTCTTTATCGAAGATTTTAACGTCGCGACGAGTAATCTCTGCCACATCGCCTTCTTCTAAGAAGATAAAGCGGCGTGTCACTGGCAATAATGCCATTTGATCTGACGCAATGAAGTTTTCGCCAAGCCCCAAACCAATTACAAGCGGGCTGCCCGAACGTGCAACCACTACGCGACTAGGATCTTCTTTATCCATGATGACGGTGCCATACGCACCGTGGAAGGTTTTAACGGCACTTTGCACAGCGTCTAGTAAAGTCTTACCTGACTTAAGCTCTTCGTGTACGGTGTGAGCAATAGTTTCTGTGTCGGTGTCGCTGGTAAAGGTATAGCCCTGCTCTTTTAACTGTGCTTTTAAGTTAACGTAGTTTTCAATAATACCGTTGTGAACAACAGCTACACGTTCAGTTGAAAAGTGTGGGTGCGCATTCGCTTCAGTCACACCACCGTGCGTTGCCCAGCGGGTATGAGCAATTCCAGTTGTACCCAAAGCTTCACCTTCTGCCACTGCATCAGCAAGCTCTTGTACTTTGCCTGTACGGCGAATACGCGTAAGCGTGCCGTCGCCTTGCAATAGCGCCACTCCAGCTGAATCATAGCCGCGATACTCCAGTCTTTTTAAACCTTCTAATAGGATTTCAACCACGTTACGCTCAGCTACAGCGCCAACTATTCCACACATAATTATTCTCCACTCGGCGCTGCAATAAGTACTGTCACGCCCTGATTTTCAATATTAAGTTTGTCTTGTTCACTAATGCCTTCATCAGTGATCAAAACAGAAATGTTTTTCCAGCTTAGCTCTAGGTTAGGCATTTTATGCGTTAATTTCTTTGAGCTGGCTACTATCACTACCTTACTGGCCGCCACAGCCATGGCGCGGGTTACACCAATAAGCTCGTTAAAAGTGGTGGTGCCTCTATTCACATCAATGCCCGCGGCACCTATAAACGCAATGTCAAAACTATAGGCACTAACCAATTGTTCAGCCATAGCGCCTTGAAACGACTGAGATTGGGCATCCCATGTGCCCCCTACCATTAACACCGTCGGCTCTTTTTCACTTTGGGTAAGGTAATTGGCGGTTGATAATGTGTTGGTCATTACCACTAAATCATCGGCATGTGATAAATGGGGTAAGATGGATGCGGTGGTAGACCCGCAGTCTATAACGAGCTTATTGCCCGGTTTGACCAAGCTCGCTGCAAGTTGGCCTATAGCGTTAATTGCTGGGCTAGTAGTTGAATTCGCGAAAGGGTCACTGGTCATAAACTGAGATGGCCCAGCATTTGAATTGGTAGATGATGGTACAGGCACTGCGCCACCAAACTGTCGAATCAGCAAACCTTGCTGCGAGAGGGCTGCGAGATCTTTTCTAATGGTGACTTCAGACGTAGCAAAACGCACGGCCAAATCTTCAACTTGTGATTGACCATGCTCTTTCACCCACGCCACTATCTGCTGGCGGCGCTGTTCAACTGATTTACTACTTTTCAATATAATCTCATGCTCTTGCCGCCTTCTCGCTAAACCTTCCTGTACGCGTTGTTCCAATTGAGAACAAGCCATGAAAAGTCTGCAAAACAGTCCGCAAACACACCTTCAACATTCAATCATAACTTTCAAAACGAAAGTTATTAGTTTTAAAGTGAAAGCATCGTAAGTTAAATTGAAACGACGATCAAGATAATTGTTTAATTAAACGCCAGCGATTTCTTTTGAGCACTCGCTTCTATGGCTAGCTCAATGACTTTGATAACAGGTACGACCGTACTCGCGTCAGCAGGCGAGAATTTACCGTCTTCAATAGCGTGAGCAAGCCGATTGAAAAACGTGAGATATTCACCCTTCAATGTTGTCACCGTCTCTTCAACTAGCTGGCCGCTTTCATTGACCACAGCTAGCACGCCATGCTCGTTGTCTTTTGTAATCGCCCAGTGTTCATCATCAAAGGATAGCTCTGCACGCAATTGATCTTCCTGCGGATCTAAATAGAACTTTCGAAAGCTGCCTTTTGTGCCTTGCAAGTCGTAGCGCAATGTTGCTCCTGCCTGAAAAGCTGAACTACCTAGCTTTACAACTTTATCAACATAGTGAAGTGTTACATCGAACGTGTCATCTGACTGCCCATTTTCACGCAAGGCCTGTATGCTTGCCGACACTTCTTCCGGCTCGCCGAAAAGCTGTAGCGCTTGGTCGATTAAGTGGGGACCCAAATCCCAGAAGATACCGCTTCCAGGCCCTGCATTTTCACGCCATCTGTCTCGTGGTACCGGGCGAAATCGGTCGAAGCGGCTTTCCAAACGTTTAATGTCGCCAAATTTTCCATCGTTAATTAGCTGCTTAATCGTAAGAAAATCGCCATCAAAACGTCTGTTGTGATAAACACAAAGCTGTTTATTTTGACAATGTGCAAGCTCTACTAAAGCTTCTGCTTCTTCACTATCTAATGTAAATGGCTTTTCTACCAATACGTGACAGCTGTGCTCTAATGCCAGTTTCGCCTGTGGCCCATGAAGGTGATTTGGGGTTGTAATAACCACCAAGTCTACATCATGAATTTTAAGCGCTTCTTCCAACGAGCCATACACTTCAGCATGGGGTAAAACTGCGTTAACCACATCAGGTTTTGAAGAGATAACCACATCGACAGAGAACTGCGGTAGATAATTTAGAAATGGCAAATGAAAGGTTGTGGCGGAAAATCCAAAGCCAACCAGAAGTGTAGATATCATCGCATATCCTTGTGTAACGAGAATTAAGAGGTAAGTAAACACACACTATCAGTAATGATAGATAGGGGAAACCTTAGATAGTTCATTATTTAGAAGACAGATAGCTGAATGAGTTGCGTTTACAGCGACACAGTAGACGTTAATTTAAGCCCTCTGATTTTGTCATCTTTCTGACTGGGCGATAGTTTGATGGGACTGAAGAAGAAACTGGGCTAGCTAATCACTATTTGTGTTTGCCAGCCCTATCTCACCATGTAACCCGTTAGCGAACTTTAATAAGGATACGTCTTTATTTTTTTGTCGGGCGCGGCCAATTTGGAATATTGCGCTGCTTACCGCGGGCAACGGCTAGCGCGTCTTCGTCTACGGTTGACGTGATCACGGAACCAGCACCTACAGTAGCCCCTTTGCCAATGTTTACAGGCGCGACAAGCGACGAGTTTGAGCCGATAAAGGCGTTTTCGCCGATGACGGTTTTGGACTTGTTCACACCGTCGTAGTTACAGGTAATTGTGCCTGCGCCAATGTTCGCTTTGGCACCCACTTCTGCATCGCCTAGGTAGGTTAAGTGATTCGCTTTGGCGCCCTCGCCTAAAATAGCCTTCTTCATTTCCACGAAGTTACCCACTTTGGCATTTTTCTGCATTACTGCACCAGGGCGTAGTCGAGCGAAAGGCCCGACCGTGCAGGCTTCACCTACACTGGCTTCTTCAACAATAGAATTAGCTTCAATTACAGCGTTATCGGCAATAGCACAGTTGCGCAGAATACAGTTTGCACCAATGTTGACGTTGCTACCAAGTGTCACCTTACCTTCAACAATAACGTTAACGTCGATAATTACGTCGTTACCGGTTTCAAGCTGGCCGCGTAAGTCAAAACGAGCAGGATCCAGCAAGGTCACGCCATTGGTCATTAGCTCCTCGGCTTGGCGACGCTGAAGCGCGCGCTCCAGGTTAGCTAACTGCAAACGATTATTAACGCCTTCCACTTCTACCGCAGACTGTGGCTGTGCTGACTGAATTCGTTTGCCTTCGGCCGCTGCCATGGCAATAACGTCGGTAAGGTAATACTCACCTTGCGCGTTATCATTGCTCAACTCGCCCAACCAGCGCTTAAGATCAACGCCAGACATCATCATCATACCGGTGTTAATTTCTTTAATTTCACGCTGGGCATCAGTGGCGTCTTTGTGCTCGACTATCGCGGTAATGTTGTCATTCTCACGAATAATACGGCCCATACCTGTGGGGTCGTCTAGATTTACAGTGAGCAGTGCTAAATCACAGCTTTCCTTTGCGGCTTTTAACGCACTTAGTGTTTCTTCGCGAATAAGTGGCGCGTCGCCAACCAGAACAAGCACGTCTTCATTGTCTTTAATATGGGGTGCCGCTTGCTGAACAGCGTGGCCTGTACCTAACTGTTCGGCCTGTAAGCACCAGTTTAGATTGTCTTCAACAACCGTTGCCTTAAGCTGGTCGCCGCCATGACCGTAGACTAAATGAATATTGTCAGCACCCAGTGATTTTACTGTGTTGATAATTCGCTGCACCATAGGCACACCACCTACTTTGTGTAACACCTTGGGCAACGACGATTTCATACGAGTACCTTTACCCGCCGCTAAAACAACCACTGAGAAAGCCATATAATTCCTTTATTTCGCAAAGAGAATGAAAATCGGAGCATAGTGTAACCAAGGGAATAGCGTATGTCAGCGGTTCATTCGTGATAAAAAGCGATTTGCAGAGTGCGAAAACTAGGTGTTTTCCTTCATTGTTATTTAGTCTAAAGTTAATGATAGTCACCTAGTAGTTCAATATTGCAACAGGTATACTTACCATTATAGGTAAAGTTCAGTCAGGCAAGGGAGCATGCGCAGTCTGTGAACACATTTAGAACACTGCATAGAAGCATTTTAGTGTTATTCGCGGTAGTGGTTATCGCTATCGTTACACTGGTACATTTTAGTATTTCCAAGATTGTTGCCGAGCAGAGTCGCGCGCAACAACAGTCACTTTCGCCCGCAATCTCACTTATTGTGGAGCAACTTTTAAAACCACTCCATATTTCAGAAGCTTTGGGGCATTCCACCGAGTTAGTAGACTTGATGGATGGAGAAACGATCGACCAAGAGGCTGTTTTCAAAACATTGGATCGTCTTGAAAACGAGTTTGGGTTGTCTTTCTTTATTGCCAGCGAGGCAGACAGAAAACAATATAATTCTGATGGCAGCATAATTAACCTGATTGAAGGGGAAGTAAGCTGGTACTTCAAGTACAAGGACTACCCTACCGATGCCGTGGCAGATATCGGTAAATGGGAAGACACCCATTTCTATATTGATATAAAGATCCACGATGAAAATGGCCGCTTCTTGGGCTTCTTTGGTGTTGGAAAGAGTCTGCGCAGTTTTATCGAGGTCTTCGATACCTATAAGCAAGAGTACGGCTACGACTTTTTGTTTGTAGATGGTGAGGGTGACATTATGCTGTCTTCTGATCCTAATCTTATTGCGTCTTACTCTGATTTTACCAATTTGTCAGAATTGCCTTGGTATGCCAGCCTTCCCCTTACTATCCAGAACGAGCAGGCACTCAACAATAAATTAGTGACTATCGACCAGAATGATTACCTTATTGCCGAAGTAAAACTTAATCAATTTGGTTGGACGGTGTTTTTACTCAGTCCACTTGAAGAACGCCAGGCTGAAATTTCACAAGCATTTGTATTCAGCGTTGTAACACTACTGGTTGTTGTATTCTCGCTGTTTTTACTTATCTACAATCTGTTGTATTACTTCAGAAAAGACATGCAGCCAGATCTGGTTGTTCGCCATACTAACCGTCTTCCAGAAAAAGAGAATTTACAGCTTATCTACAAAACGCTACTGGCTGAACATAAGTCACTAAGCGTAATGCTGATTAGCATTGATGAGTTTTCTGACATTGTCGACGCTCACGGCAGAAACGCAGGCGACGACTTATTAGATAAAGTTGTGGCCTACTTGGCTGAGCACCTGCGCGAGCAGGATGTATTGGGACGCTGGAGCAGTGCAGAATTCATTATTCTATTGCCACATACCGGCCCGCATGTGGCTTTTGATATGGCACAAAATCTTCGTCACGGCATCGCTACCTTGCCGCCGCTACAAGAGTTACCAGAACTGCTTATTACAGCGTCTATTGGTATATCTTACACCGCGTCACCGCGCGCTATGCACGAAGTAACCGCGCACGCGGAAGACGCGCTTTATCAAGCCAAGCGCGACGGCAGCAATTTAGTAAGAATGCAGCTGATAGACTAGCCCAAGTTTGATTCAATTTAAGCAGGTTTAACCTTAAGGCGTTTTCTTTTGAGAACGCCTGTGGTTAACGCCACACCGAACAAAATCATTAAACCACCCACAATGGTTTGAATTGATAAGTGCTCTTGCAAGAACAGTACACCCCAAATAATGCCAAATAGTGGTACTAGATAAGCTACAGTAATGGCTTTGGCTGGGCCGATGTCAGCTATGAGTTTGAAATACAAGATATACGCTATGCCCGTGCCACCGACAGCCAGCGCTACCGCATTTACCCATGCATTAACGCTTGGCATTGTTTCTGGCAAGGTCGCAAGCGCGAATGGTGCTAGCATCACGCTGGCCATAGCCTGACTACCTGTAGCGACAACCAGAGGTTTAACCCCCTGCAACCATTTCTTCATCATACACGCCGCTATGCCGTAGCCAGTGGTGGCCAATAATGCAGTCAAAATAGGAAGAAAACTAATATCGCCCTCGCCGAGCTTTTGCTGACTAATAACGGTTACGCCTACAAAGCCTACAAAAAGCCCCGCTACTGCTGACTTTGTTAGTTTGTCACCTAACCACAGCCAAGCGACAATGGCGCCAAACATGGGAGCCGAGGCATTTAAAATGGCATTCACCCCTGCCTCTAAATGCAGGCTGCTGTAATTAAACAGGACGAAAGGAACCGCCGTGTTAGCCATGCCCACCAGCGCAATGGCCAACCAGTGGCGCTTTATGTCTTTTAGCGACCCTCGTATTAACAGCAATGGTAGCAATACCGCTGTAGCAAGCACGGTACGAATGGCTACTAATACATAAATGCCAAATTCTGGTGCGGCAACACGCATGAAAATAAATGAACCGCCCCAGATACCGGCTAACACCAGCAGCGAGATAATGTCTCTTATTGCCATTCTTTTATCACCATTTTCTTATCACCCATTCTTTTATAGCCCCAGCACCCCTTGGGCTCCTTCTAAATTAAGTAAATACTGCTTACGCGGTAAACCACCTGCATAGCCCGTTAGGGTTTTATTACTTCCGATTATACGATGGCAAGGCACAACAATAGCAATAGGGTTACGACCATTTGCCATACCCACGGCGCGGACAGCTTTTGGGTTGCCAATGGCTTTTGCGATGTCTAAATAGCTAGCGGTTTCGCCGTATTTAACTTGCTGCAAGGCATCCCACACCTGATTCTGAAACGCCGTACCTTTAGGGCAAAGCGGTAGGTCAAACTCGCGTAACGTACCGTCAAAGTATGCCTGTAATTGACTGCACGCTGCCTCGGTGATGGCGTTTTTTTGCGAATGAAAGCCGTTGCTTAGCATGCTTTCTTGCGCTGCAGTTTCTCTGCCTATAACCCCCTGCTTCGCGTTGGCCGTATTATCTGATTCAGCGGCACTCACGAACTCGATAGCCGTTATGCCTTTATCAGTGGCTTCAACTTTAACGAGCCCCTGTATGCTGTTCACGAAATCTGTATATTTCATACTAACGACTCTCTTTACTGATTGCTTAACTGCCACAATTGAAGGGTTAAATAACTGCGCCAAGGTGCCGCTTTTTCAGGCGCTATGGGGTACTGCTGCGCCATTTTACGAACGATTAAATCACCGCCAAGGTAAATATCAGGGTTTCTCTCCCCCCGCATTTTTAGATAGTCGAGCGTCCACGGGCCCACGCCTTTAATGGCGAGTATGTCTTCATGGCTTGGCATGTTACCGTTTATGAATAAACGAGCAAAATGACGCACGGCTTCCTTCCTCGCCTGTGGCATACGTAAGAATTCAAGACTGTTTTCGGCCACACTTTCAGGCGAGGGAAAGCTGTAGCGTTCACTCGTTGTAGATTCAAGACCGTTTGACGGGAGTGCATCAGAGACCGTTTCGCCCAGCTGATGTACCAGTAAAGTCACCTGGCCAATAGCCGCTTTTACACTAACTTGCTGGCCTACAATAGCCCGACAACCACTTTCAAATACGCTCCATGCACTGGGAAGGCGTAGCCCATACGTTAACTTGCTCGGCGGTAACCCAGACTGCAATAGGCTTTGTTCAATTAAAAGCGGGTCAGCGTGAAGATCTAGTACCTGCTTTATGTTTTCAATTATCGTATGAAGACGACCTAAATCAGGCATGTCGATGAGAAGTTTGAATCCGTGGCGCGCCTCGTCGTGAATAGCTTTAAAAAAGCCTACACTTTCATTGCATGAAAAGTATCGTTCATAGCTCTCGTTCGTTACTCGTTCCATGCCCTCAATAGCACGGGTTGCCAAGAAATCTCGTACATAGGGCCAATTGTACGGCGGCCGATAAGAAAGAAATAAAGAGATAGCCTTTTGTTGAACCGGCTCTTTTTTTCTAAGCTGGGTAGGAGACGTAGCGCAATATTGCTCGATAGCCCGCTGCAGTTGCCTCAGTGATTGATAGCCTGCCGTAATTGCGATATCTGTCATAGATAAATGAGTTTGTTGAATAAGCTGCTTTGCAAACAAAGTGCGCTGCATATTTTGAAACTGCTTAGGCGGTATGCCCACAGCATTGACGACCAATTTATTTAGATAACGCTCACTAATACCCAACCGCATAGCAATATCCGCAACCCGCTCAATGGGAATAACAGATAGCAGCGACAACGCTCGGTTAATCGTTGCGCCCACGCCTTTCCACGCCGCTGAACGAGGTGCACTGTCTGGTCTGCAGCGAAAACATGGACGATAACCATGTGCCATTGCCTGTGTGGCGTGTTGAAAGTAAGTCACATTCTCTTCTTTAGGAAGTCGCGCTGGACAGATTGGCCTACAGAAAATACCGGTTGTTTTTACCGCCACAAAAAATCGTCCGTCAAAGCGCGGATCTCTGCTAAGTCTTGCTTTTGAAAGCACTGACTCAGCAGTTGTCGAGTTTTCTGAAACCCTCATGTCTGAGACAAAAAGACTGTCTGGCATTAGAATGCACTTCCCACCTGTCGTTTATCACCTTTATCTAGTGTATCGTGCATTTGCCCTGTTGGTGCGACAAAATCAGAACTCAATAATTACTAACCTTGCTAGTCGAACTTTTCTTCCTTTCTTGCATATTCTTACAACGGTTCGCTTACCGCTAGAATAAATCAAATCATTGAAGAGATAGTGAGCATAATTAGCGATATTTGATCATTGGAGCAGCTAAACGCATAATAATGCGATAATAATAATGAGCGCCTGATGGATGTATCAGAAAACCACAGGCTTAACGAGCTGACTGTATGCTGAACTCTTTGCGCACCTTCAAGCTGCGCCTGTCTAAAATTTGGCTGATAGCGATGCTAATGGTCATTACACAAAGCGCTTTTGCGGATTGGCTTGATGACTATGCTAGTTACGTTCAAAAGGAAGCCTCAAAATACAACGTGCCTGGTTATGCGTTTGTGTTTTATGAACAGGGCAAAGCGCCAAGGGTTTACGTATATGGAAGTACCCGCAAACGCGGCGGAGAGAAAGTTACAGAGAACACAGTATTCAGGCTAGCTTCTGTTTCAAAAACCTTTACTGCGTTGTTGTCAGCTAAACTTGTAGAAAAAAACCAGCTTAGCTGGGAAACGCCGATAACCACCTTATTACCCGACATTCCTTTTAAAGGCAAAGGAATGAATGCGCTGCAACTGCAACATATCGTTGGCCAATCTAGTGGCTTTATGCCCAACGCTTACGACAACCTTATTGAAGCTGACTACTCGCTGGAGCGCGTGCTTAAATCCCTGGGCGAGCTTGAACCACTGTGTGCGCCGGGTGAATGCTATACCTATCAAAATGCACTCTTTGGTGCGCTGGAATACTACTTCAGCAACAATAATACCTCTTACTCACGACAGCTTCAGGCCAATCTGTTTGCACCACTAGGCATGAAAACAGCCAGTGTTGGAAAAGGCGGATTGCTTGCATCAGAATCATGGGCTCAACCTCATATTGCTATCGCCAGAAATAAATGGCGCGAAGGAAAGGTAGAAAGCAACTACTACCGGTTCTCTCCAGCTGCTGGCGTTAACGCTAGCATTTCAGATATGACGATTTATCTGCAAGCGCTGCTAGGCGAGTTCCCCACGGTCATATCCGATGAAATGGTGGACTATGTCACTACAGAGCGCGTGAAAACGAAGCGTGAAACCTACCGCAGAGGTTGGCGCGGCATGATTGACGATGCTCACTATGGTTTGGGTTGGCGTATTTACGACTTAAATGGATTACAGCTTAACTATCATGGGGGTTGGGTAAAAGGCTATCGCGCTGACGTGGCGTTTTTGCCTGAGCACAAAGTTGGCTATGTGATGCTGATGAATGCAGAGTCGAATATGATTAATTCAACAACAGCCGAGTTTTGGAAGCGTTACTTGAAAAAAGCCGACGCAGATAAGTAATATCGGCATCGGCTTTTCGGTACTTTCATTCAGATATTAAACGCTACTGTTTTAAATAGGTATAACCTGCCAAACAGTTTTCGTAAAAATCAGTCCAGCGAACCCCTTCACGAGGGTTCAATTTTCCGTCCCACACTTGCTTGTCTATCATGCGTTTTACGTCTGATGCCATTGCGCGCGGGTTATACTGCATAACGTTAAGTACATCTTCTACCGATGACCCCTTCACCACTTCTTCAATGTAAAAGTCTTCAGGATCGTCGTCATAGCTGTAAATATGCACTTCATTTAAGCGACCAAACAAGTTGTGCATGTCGCCCATAACGTCTTGATAAGCGCCCGTTAAGAACAAACCAATGTAGTACGGCTCATCTTTCTTAAGCGGGTGCATTGGCAGTACGTCAGTAATTTCACGGCCAATAGTGAACTGATCAATTTTACCGTCGCTATCACAGGTAATATCCACTAGCGAGCAATTAACCGTTGGCTCTTCATTCATACGAATAAGAGGTACTACCGGCAGCAGCTGGTCGATGGCCCATGTATCAGCAGCCGACTGGAATACAGAGAAATTACAAAGGTACTGAGACGACAAACTGTAATCTAGCTCTTGAAGCTCTTCTGGAACATATTCTTCGTTGCGATACCACTGCTGTAAGCGACCCATAATTTGCCAGTACAGCGTTTCGATTTTGCCCAGCTCTTCAAGTGACAACACGCGTAGTTTGAACGCATCTAGTGCCTGCTCTTTATACTGAGACGCGTCGTTGTAAATTTCATGCATGTTCGTTTGTTCATCAAACGTGTCTGCAAGTTCGCGCATATTCTTAAGGAAGAAGTGTTCACCCGCTTTTGCTGATGTATCCATTTGCGACGCATTCGACTTAATTTCGCCCACAATTTCCGTGATAACACAGCTGTGATGCGCAGTGATTGCACGTCCACTTTCACTAACCAGATGCGGATGCGGTACGCCTTCAAGGTCGCACATTTCCTTCATGCCATAGACAACGTCAGCAACATACTCTTGCATGCTGTAGTTACGCGACGATTCATTAGTTGAATTACTGCCGTCGTAATCGATACCAAGGCCACCACCTACATCAACATAATCTAGCTCGAAGCCCATTTTATGAAGGTCTGCGTAAATACGCGCGCCTTCGGTTACCGCTTCTTTAACCGCACGAATGTCTGTTAATTGGCTACCAATATGGAAATGCAGCAGCTTTAAGCAGTGCGCCATGCCTTGCTCTTCAAGGTAGCGGGCTGCGTTAATGATCTCAGTAATGGTTAAACCGAATTTCGCACGTTCACCACCAGAGCTTTCCCACTTACCACGACCTTTCACCGTCATTTTTGAGCGCACACCAATGATAGGATCGATATCCAGCTCTTTGGCTATTTTTACCAGAAGAAGAAGCTCGGTGTATTTTTCAACAACTACCACAACGCGGCGACCCAGCTTTCTTCCTAACAGCGCAAGACGCATAACTTCGTCGTCTTTATAACCATTTAGGATAGTCAGAGACTCTTCGTTGGTATTCATGGCAAGCACAGTCAGAAGCTCGGCTTTTGACCCCGCTTCTAAGCCATAGTTAAATGGCTTGCCCGCATCGACAATTTCCTCAACGACTTCGCGCATTTGGTTTACTTTTACCGGATACACACCTTGGTACTGGCCTTGGTATTCGGCTTCTTCGATGGAGCTTCTAAATGCTTTGTTCAAGCCTGCAACTTGCGAGCGCAGAATATCGTGGAAGCGTACAACAACAGGAAACTGTACGCCTTCTTTGCGGATATCTTCAATTACCGAATTAAAGTCGATTCGAATGCTAGGATCTTCAGGAACAGGGGTAATATGGACGTTGCCGTTTTCACCAATTTGAAAATAGCCGCCACCCCATTGAGACACGCCATAGACGCGCTCCGCTTCTTCGATGCTCCAATCTGACAATTTATTCACCTATTTGTAAGTGGGCTAGGCCAATACCTAGCATAGAAAGTGCGAAAATAAGCAGCGTATTATAGTCAACGTAAGACTGAACGCGATAGTTGTTGCGATATAAAATATCTATTGTCGCGACGAATTTTGTTTATCGAACGCGGGCTTTTTTAGCCTATCCAAGTTCGAACATAATCTATAACAACGTTATCTGCTTTTTCTTCACAAAGGGTTATAAACTCTGAGATGCTTTGAGTACGTTCAAGTTCAAATCCCAGTTTAATTGATGGCGCGCTAAAAAAACTTCTCTGCAATGTGATCAGCATCTGTTGCTTCATCTTCTAGCCATGTCTCGCTGAGCTGACTTCGCCTATCTAACTTAATGGGCGCTTTTATTTGATTGAAGGTATCAGAATTGGGGATTTGCCAACTACGCATGTCTACAAATAAGTGAAAGGGTCTGCCCTTACGGGTTTTCAAGCAATCAGAAAGCTTAGCAAGGTACTGAATGTTCGTGGACATATCCCACTTACCGCGAAGCGTGACCAAAATACAATTTCTAAACGGCTCAATATGAAAAGGGGTCGTAGGCATTTACTCGTACATCTCTATGCGACTATATGAATAGCTAACTCAACATCTATAGCATTCACATACTAGAGCTGATAAGCATCAACTACAACTATAGTTGAGTACTTTGTAATTAAGTTTAATACCCAATAAAAAGGCCTGTGTTTAAACAGGCCTTTATAGAAGATGTATCAAAGAGATACGCTGTATTAGTCGTCTCCGAACTCGCGAATAATGCTGTTAATTGTGTCTTTAGCGTCACCCAGAACCATGCGCGTGTTGTCTTTGAAAAACAGCGGGTTGTCTACACCGGCAAAACCGGCATTTGCAGAACGCTTAAGTACAAAGACCGTTTTCGCACGATGTGCTTCGATAACTGGCATTCCGTAAATAGGGCTGCCTTTCATCTCTTTGGCTGCTGGGTTAACTACATCGTTTGCACCGATAACAATAACCACGTCATAGTTTTCCATACGAGGGTTAACGTCATCCATCTCGTATAGTTGGTCATAAGGCACGTCAGCTTCTGCCAATAACACGTTCATGTGGCCCGGCATACGCCCCGCTACAGCGTGAATGGCGTAATCAACCGTACAGCCATTTTCCTCTAGCAACGACTGAAGTTCACGTACTGCATGCTGCGCTTGCGCAACCGCCATACCATAACCAGGCACCACCAGTACTGCTTGCGCTGCTTCTAATACATAAAATGCATCTTGCGCCGACAGTACTTTAATCTCGCCTTCTATTTTTTCGCCGGCCTCGACTGGCTTGGCAAAGCCAGACAACAACACATTCATCAATGAACGGTTCATGGCCTTACACATAATATTGGTAAGAATTAAGCCTGACGCGCCTACTAGTAAACCGGTAACAATCAATATTGTGTTACCTGTAGCAAGACCTGCCGCCGACGCTGCTACACCTGAGTAGCTATTTAAAAGCGCAATAACCACCGGCATATCTGCACCACCAATTGAAATGGTAGCCCACAAGCCGAAGCTTAGTGACAACGCAATAGCACAATATATCCAAAGTGGGTTGCTTGGGTCGGTAGTAAAGAAATAACCAATCACCACCATGCCAATTAGATGCAAGATGCTTAGCTCGCGAAGCCCTGTGAAAATAACGGCTTTAGAGCTCATTTTTCCTGACAACTTACCCCAAGCTACCACCGAGCCAGAGAACGTAATGCCCCCAACTAAAATTGTGAAAAACAGGGTAATAAAAGTAAACGCACTTTCAGTTTTAAGAGTAATTAGGCTCATTCCGGCTAATGTTGCCCAACCCAGAAGCAATGACGCTGCGCCACCAAAGCCATTAAATAACGACACCATTTCTGGCATTGCCGTCATTTCAACAGTCTTGGCTTTCCACGCACCAAAGGCGCCACCAATAACAAAACCTAGCAGGATGTAATGATAGCTAATGATCTGCTGGTCAAGCAGGGTGACGACGACAGCAACCAGCATACCAATGGCAGAAATAAAGTTACCTTTTTTCGCGGTATCTGGATGGCTAAGTAACTTAAGTCCTAGTATAAATAGTGCCGCAGCTACTACGTACGCAAGGTTTATTACGGTTACGATATCACTCACTTGCGTACTCCTTATTTATCTTTTTTCTTGAACATGCCAAGCATGCGATCAGTAACGAGATAACCACCCACCACGTTTATGCTGGCCAGCGCCACCGCTGCGGTACCAAGAATGGTCGTTAGCAAGTTGTTGTCGCTACCCGAGGCTACCAATGCTCCCACTAACGTAATACCCGATATCGCGTTAGACCCTGACATTAAGGGTGTATGTAAGGTTGCTGGGACTTTTCGAATTAACTCAAAACCCAAAAAAGCAGCCAGTAGCACGATGAAAAGTAGGTAAATGATTTCCATGATTAGGCTCCTTTGTATGCGTTGTTAAGCATGTCGTTCGTGATGCTACCGTCGTGGGTAATAACACAGCCGGCCAGAATGTCGTCTTCTAAATTCAGCCCAAAGGTTTTGGTTTCATCGTCAAAGAACTCATCCACAAGGTTGTAGATGTTATTGGCGTACATGTCGGTGGCGGCTTTAGCCACATACTGGCTCCAGTAACCATTACCAATTACCTTTACACCGTTAACTTCAACGGTTTCGCCAGCAACCGAACCTTCAACATTACCACCTGATGTTGCGGCCATATCTACAACCACACTGCCCGGCTTCATGAGTGCTAATGTATCTTTTGAGATAAGCACTGGTGGTTTGCGACCAAATAACTGCGCTGTCGTAATAACAATGTCAGAGTCGGCAATCGCGTCGCGTTGCGCTTCTTGCTGCTTCGCTTTTTGTTCATCGGTCAGTTCTTTTGCATAACCGTCCTTCGTTTGGCCTGTTTCCCCAATGTCGATCTTAAGGAATTTGCCACCTAGCGATTCTACTTGCTCAGCCACCACAGGGCGGGTGTCATAAGCAAGTACGTTTGCGCCTAAGCGTTTCGCGGTTGCTATGGCTTGGAGACCCGCTACGCCGGCTCCAATAATAAATACCTTTGCTGGTTTTATTGTTCCTGACGGTGTCATCATCATAGGTAATATTGATGGCAACTGATTCGCCGCCTGCATCACCATTACGTAACCCGCAAGACTCGCTTGCGAGCTCAATGCGTCCATTTTTTTGTGCACGAGAAGAACGAGGGATCATCTCTACAGAAATAGCGGTTAGCCCCTTTTCTGCAATAGACTCAACAAGCGATTGCTGAAAGAAAGGGTCGAGATGGCCTACCACAATGGCCCCTTTTTTCATCAACGCTAGCTGTGCATCGGTGGGTTTGTTCACCGCCACCAGCATATCTGCTGTTGATAATGCATCATTCACATCATCGATGACAGTTACGCCTACATCTTTGTATTCTTTATCTGAATACCCTGAGTGTACGCCCGCCCCCGCTTCTAGCAGTAAGGTCGCCCCTTTTTTCACCAGACGCTGTGCACTACTAGGTGTAGCCGCACATCGCTTCTCCACATTATTTAGCGGATCTGGCGCTTTTGACTCATTTAATATTATGATTTTCACACGCTTCTCCTCACATTCCGGCTATCCGAGAATGACACCCTTTAAACAGTACTAAGCCATTTTATTCACTTATGCCTAGCATTCTCTAGCGAAATCAAAAACAGAACAGGCAATTTCTGTATTTATTTTACTTCGAATAGCACCCCTTATTCCGCTTATTTTTCAAGCGAAACTGCGGCAAAGCTACGCTATATGGGCATACATCACTAGTATCATTTACTTACGAGTCATAACTAATATTTATATAAAAATGGCATACAACCAACAAATGTGTCCAATGAATATTCATTCACCACATGAATAAATGAAAAAGCGTTCATTTTTTGCACAAAAGTAAACTTTGAACGTTGCTTTAAGAATGCTGTAAGAGCACTTTGTAAAATCTTCTAAGCGAACAGTGGCGCGGTAAAAAAGTGAAAGCTCGAACCGGGTTTATGAAAGTTTGTTAATCAAGGTTAGTGATCGAAACATAACCTCGCAGCGTTATAGCGCTGACCACAGCAAAGAGACATTCGACATGTTTGGACTTTTCAAAAACAACCCAACGAAAAAAATGCGCAAGCAATACGATGCTTTATTAGAAAAAGCCATGCATGCACAACGAAATGGCGATATTAAAACGTATTCGCTGCTAACGGCTGAGTCTGAGACACTTTGGAAAGAGATTGAAAGGTTAGAAAGCACAGGCAACGCAAAAAAATAGCCAACGTCATTTTTAACTCGTTTTCTCGCCCTTTGTTATTTAAGCCCTTACAATGATGCCTCAAATATAAATGCATCAAACAATAAGGCGTTTTGATATGCAACTAGGCAGTGCTATAACAGCATTTAAACAGTCCACTTCCAGGCTAATGTTCTTGGCCACCTGCGCGGTGCTGTCTAATGCAGCTTTCGCCATTGAGGCTGGCCAATATTACTATTTCATTTCTGATAAATGCGAAGCGAAGGGCCCTCAAACGCCTGAGGAACGCGGCGCAGTTACCCCTGATGTCATGCTGTTTGAAGTTGTACCAGCTGGGATAAGCGACTACTACGTAAACATGAACACAAGCGCACTGGTTAACTATGCAGAAGCAGGACAAGAGTACCTGTCATCATTGGAATCAGAGCAGGCTTATACCGCCGGCAAAACGCCCTCGAAAGACAGCCTTAGAAAAGATGGTAACGCCATCCAGCACGACTTCATGCTGCAGCGCGAAGCCGTAGATTTGAAAACCTTAATTAACGCCTTAAACGGCTTTTCGCAGCTCCAATCTGATAAAGGCTACTTTTTCAAAAAGATTGTGGGGCTTTCAAATCCCAACGCTAAATTTAAAGCTATCACCCGGGTACGCTTAAGCGATATGGGATATGAAAACCGTATGAAGCTAACTAGCTACACAAGCGACTATTTTATGCTTGATGAACAAGGCAAGGCACCTGATACGCCATTTATTACGGTAGATCACGGTGCCGCACTGCGCAATTCACTTCACGACACCAACAGCCCTTACGCGATATATACCCAAAATTCAGTATGCGGTGAAAAATGGGAACCGGGAAACTAGTAAGGTAATTAGCCAAACCCTACTTTGAAAGTTTGTTGAAAGCGCCGGGCTTGGTTCGGCGTTAGCGGCTTTCGTTTTAGACAATACGGTTTTAATTACTACGATAGAGCGTTTTAATAAGGTGGAAGCCGAAGCGTGTTTTCACTGGCCCGTGTACTTTAAGCACCTCTTTTTTAAACACCACATCGTCGAAGGCTTTCACCATTTGGCCTCTACGAAATTCACCTAGGTCGCCGCCCCGCTTACCCGACGGACATTTAGAATAACGCTTCGCCAAGGTAGCAAAGTCCTTGCCCTTTTTAAGCTGCTCTAAAATAGAAAGCGCTTCTTTCTCTGTTTTTACCAAAATGTGAAGTGCGGATGCCATTGCCATGAAAATTCTCTGCCTTACGAAATAATTAGTGCCAATTATACCTCAGCACTAAAGTGCTATTCGCAATTTTACAGTGTAATAGCAAATAAACTGCTCACTGACCTATGATAGTCCACTGACATAGCAACAGATAACAGCGTTATATTTACAATGGAAAAACCAAATACTCGTTTTGCCCAGCCCTCTACGTTGATGTCGGGTCTGTATCCGCGCAGCGCCATCAACAGCCACCAAAGGCTTGTTGCGAAAGCTACTGTTAAAAACCCAATACCTGTATAACCGCTAAGTGGAAGCAGCATTACTACTAAAGCAAATAATGCAATATGAAAAACAATATGACGTTTTGCTTTCGCAATACCTTGCGATACAGGCAATACGGGAATATCCGCCGCCTTGTAGTCGTTATACCTAAAGATAGCGATGGCGTAAGAATGGGGCATTTGCCAAATACTGAACATTCCCAGCAAAATAGCTGCGGCCGTATCAAACTGACCGCTCGCCGCGCAATAACCAACTACAGGTGGAACAGCACCTGAAAGACTGCCCACAAACGTGCCATATACCGAGTTCCGCTTCATATACAGGCTGTAAACACCCACATAAATGACGTAGCCAAAAGCGGCAAAAAATACCGCGGTAAGGTTGGTGTAAAGTGCTAACAAGCCAAACCCTGCAATGCCTAGCACAGCACCGTGCAACATCGCAGTACGTAATGGCAACTCGCCTGTTACTGTCACCCGTTTAGCCGTGCGCTGCATTTTGCTGTCGATATCTCGGTCAATGCAGTTATTGATGACACAACCTGAAGCCACCACCAGCGATAAACCGATGAGCGTTGCGAGCAATAGCCAATAATCTATATCGCCACGGGACGCGAGCAAGAAACCGCCCGTTACCGAAATAGCATTGCCCATAATAATGCCGGGCTTGGTGACTGAGAGGTAACGTTTATAAGTAGAGGTCATGGGTAAAATCCAAATTTAGAACGCGCCCATTTAGACGCGTATCAAGGTGTACTGAGAAGCCCCAATGTTGCCCCCAAAATAGGTTGCACCAATAGAAGGGCGAAACATGAGGGCTTAACGTACTTACCGCGATGAATTAATCACATTGAAAAGCCTGACATGATCGTCAGGCTAGACCACGCATATACAGAGATTTGCTAATACATCATCATGGCGTTTGATTCGTAGATGATCCAAACGGATAACCCAACCACCATGAAAATAATGAGCGCACTGAATAGAAAGGAGAACGTATTGGCTCTGCCTTCCTCGGTTACAAAGTTAAGGTGCAGGAAATATTTAAGATGCACCCAAATTTGAACTAAGCCCAGGGTAACTACGCTCCAAATGGTGGTGACTTTAGAAAAATCACCATTCATCACCAAAGTAAACGGAATAGCGGTAAGTACCACAGATAAAATGAAACCAATAATATAAGACTTCACATCGCCATGTACGTCATCACTATTGTGGGTCGATGAAGCATGACCGTCCGTATTTGAAGCTAATTTTGCATCGTGTAACGCCATTACATTGCCCCCATTAAGTACACTACGGTAAATACACATATCCACACGATATCGAGGAAGTGCCAAAACAGACTTAAGCAGCTTAATCGGGTAACCGTTTGCTCACCTAAACCTCGGCGGGTTACTTCAATAAACATGATGGTCATCCAAATAAGACCTGCTGTAACGTGCAGTCCGTGCAGCCCTACTAACGAGAAAAACGCCGTTAAAAACGCACTTTGCTGCGGCCCATTACCATGCACAATAAGGTGATGGAACTCGTATATTTCCATACCGATAAAACACGCTCCCAGTGCCCATGTCACTGCCAGCCAAGTAAGTGCACCTGACTTGTTTTGTCGGTGAGCACATATCATGGCGAAGCCAAAGGTGATACTGCTTAGAAGCAACGCGGCGGTTTCCACAGCCACAAAGTTGAGCTCGAAGATATCTTTGCCAGACACACCCCCTGCCGTGTTCATGAAGAGCACCGCGTAGGTAGCAAAAAAAGATGCAAACAACAAACAGTCGGTCATTAAATACAACCAGAAACCAAACACCGTGTTGTTCTCATGGTGTTCTTCGTGTGCATGCTCATTTGGCATTGGCACTGTATTTGATGATGCAATAGTACTCATGAGCGACCTCCCACTGTATTAGCACTTAAGTGCGTAGCTTCAACTCGTTCAACCTCATCTACCTGCACGTAGTAATCAACATCCGAGGTATAACAACGTTTTATAAACACCCCTATTCCTGCCACTAAACCAGCAATAGCTAGCCACCAGATATGCCAAATAAGGGCGAAACCCATAACGGTAAAACTCATACTCATAAACACACCTGCTGAGGTGTTTTTGGGCATATGTATAGGTGTGTATTTCTCTGGGCGTTGATACGACTCGCCCCGTTCTTTCATATCCGTCCATGCATCGATGTCTTTCACATGCGGTATGTTAGCAAAGTTATAGAACTGAGGCGGTGACGCAGTTGACCACTCTAGCGTGTGACCATTCCACGGATCGCCCGTTGTATCGTTAAGCTTCTCTTTGTTTTTGAAGCTTACAAACAGCTGTAGTAGCTGGAAGAAAATGCCAATTGCTATAACAAACGCACCAAAAGCAGCAATGTATAACCAGATATTCCAGTCAGGATTGTTTGTGTGATTTAAGCGGCGTGTCATACCCAAGAAGCCAAGCACATAAAGGGGCATGAACGCCAAAAGGAAACCAATTTGCCAGCACCAAAAGGCTGCTTTTCCGGTTTTTTCGTCAAGCTTAAAGCCCATGGCTTTCGGGAACCAAAAGGCAAAGCCCGCCAGGTAGCCGAACACAGCGCCACCAATAATGGTGTTATGAAAATGGGCAATAAGGAATAGGCTATTGTGCAGTACGTAGTCAGCACCAGGAATGGCAAGTAACACCCCTGTCATACCGCCGATAGTGAAAGTCACCATAAAACCTAACGTCCATAGCACAGGCACACTTAGTACAAGACGGCCTCGATACATGGTGAACAGCCAGTTAAATAGTTTCACACCCGTGGGGATAGCAATAACCATGGTCATAATGCCGAAGAAAGCATTAACATTGGCGCTCGACCCCATGGTAAAGAAGTGATGCAGCCACACAATAAAGCCCAGAATGGCAATGGCGCCCGATGCGTAAACCATCGACTTGTAGCCAAACAAACGTTTAGCGGTAAACGTCGATATAACCTCTGAGAAAATACCAAATGCAGGCAGCACCAGAATATAAACTTCAGGGTGTCCCCACGCCCAGAATAGGTTGATATACATCATAGAGTTACCGCCGGCTTCATTCGTGAAAAAGTGGAAGTCCATATAGCGGTCTAGGGTTAGCATAGCCAACACAGCGGTAAGAATAGGGAACGACGCGGCAATCAGTATATTCGCCCACGTACAGGTCCAGGTGAAAATAGGCATTTGCATTAACTTCATGCCTGGTGCACGCATTTTAAACACGGTAACTAAGAAGTTTACGGCAGTTAACAGGGTGCCGAGCCCGGATATCTGCAGGGCCCATATGTAATAGTCGACGCCAACCCCGGGACTAAACTCCAACCCGGCTAGCGGCGGATAAGCAACCCACCCTGTTTTTGCGAATTCACCTAACCCTAAAGACACATTCACCAGAATTGCGCCACCTGCGGTTAGCCAAAAACTTAAGTTATTTAAAAAAGGAAACGCCACATCACGAGCACCAATTTGCAGAGGCAAAATGATGTTCATCAAGCCAATCATGAACGGCATCGCCATGAATATGATCATGATAACGCCATGAGCTGTGAAGATTTGGTCGTAGTGCTCTGGCGGTAGATAGCCGGGCGCACCATTGGTTGCCATTGCAAGCTGAGTACGCATCATAATGGCGTCGGCAAAGCCGCGCAGCAGCATGATCATAGCTAGCACAATGTACATAATGCCAAGACGTTTGTGGTCGACAGACGTGATCCAGTCAAACCACAGGGTACCCCACTGTTTATGTTTGGTGATTAGCATGGCTATAACCACACCAAGCAGTGCCACCACGGCAAGTGTCACCATGATAATGGGCTCGTGATAGGGCACGGCCTCTATAGATAATTTACCTAAAAAAGACATGATTATTGTGCATCCTCTTGATGATGACGGTGTTGCATTTGAGGCATTGTGTGATGCTCGCCGGTTGCGGCATTTTCTGGCTTGCTGTAGAAATCCATAGAGCCATGATCTTTCATGTACTTCATCACGATGTCGTGAAAAAGACCTTCACTAACGTTGCTGTAGTAAGTCACAGGATTGTTTTCACTTGGTTTGGCTAGCTGCTCATAAGAAGCCGAAGTTAACGGTGTTTGTGCTTGCTTTACGCTTGCAACCCAATCGTTAAAGTCGCCCTCGGTAGGTGTGGCGATAGCGTTGAATTTCATTCCCGTAAAGCCCGCGCCACTGTAGTTTGACGAAATACCTTTATACGTACCTGGCTCGTCTGCGATAAGGTGAAGCTTAGTTTCCATACCAGCCATGGAATAAATCTGACTTCCTAACTGAGGAATGAAAAACGAATTCATAGTGCTTTCAGAAGTGATTTTAAACGCCACAGGTTTATTAGCGGGAAACACCAATTCATTGACCGTTGCAATACCTTGTTCAGGGTAAATAAACAGCCATTTCCAGTTGAGCGATACCACCTCAACAGTAAGGTGTTCTCCTTTGCCTTCTAGCGGCGAATAGGGGTCGAGCGCATGTGTCGAGCGCCATGTTATTACGCTTAATGAAATGACAATTAAGATTGGAATAGACCATACAATGGCTTCTATCTTCGTTGAGTGTGCCCATTTAGGGGTGTAAATTTCAAAGTCGCGGCTAGCACGATATTTCCACGCAAAGTAAAGCGTAAGCACAATAACGGGAACAACAACAATCAGCATCAGAATGGTACAAAGAATAATAAGATTCTTTTCATCCATGCCCACTTGCCCTTTAGGGTCGAGCACGCCACCGCTGCAACCGGCTAACGTAAGCCCAGCACCAGCAACAATCAAAGTAAAAAGGTTACGAATAGACAAAACAAGTTCCTATAACCCACAAGTTAAACGGCGATGACTGAGTAGTTCGGAAAGGAACTACGGGTTTACAGCATCGAAAAACGCACCAAAAGTGTCGTTATTACGCTTAAAGCGCAGCACTCATGGTGTCTAATAAATCGGAGACGTTTAACTAAAAAGCGGGGGCGCTCGGCTGCCAACCGTTTGAACAAAAGGCTGAGGAAGTGTAGGGCAAAGGTAAGGGATAGGCTGGCGCTGTTTTGTTATTTGCGCCTTTGCTATAGCCGTGGCTTTAACCAATAAACCGACTAATACCAACGCGATAGTGGGAACGATAAATTGTGAAAGCGTGTGATTAGCAAGTGCAATAACGAAAGGCTCGAAAACCAAGCTTTCATTAAATGCACTAACAAACTCTGTAGCGTCGGCCATGGTGCCACTAATAACTAGCGCAACATTCAGCAACAGCACCATATTAGCCAACCACAGCATAGCGCCTACACCATTGGTGTAGTTTACTGCAGGTCTAATTAATGAATTCAATTCGCTTAGAAAAGCGAAAGAACGTGGTGCCATAGTGGGTAGTACGCCTTATAAAAAATGCACTAGTTACCTACTTCAAAGATGAAGCAGGCGTGGCAGGTTAAAGGCAATTTTTATCGAGCACAAGTCACTCGTTGATTACTCTCAAGCTATTCCCTTTGAATTTAAATGAAAAATTTTCCATTTATTTAACATGTGAGGATTACTCTTTCAAATTATGCAGTCTGCTTTACTTACGCTGTACCTTTTGTTTTTAGGCATTTCATGATCATTGAACGTGAAATTTGCTTCTTCTTGAAAGATAGCAATGTAAATTTTTCGTTTATAAAAACTAAGCAAAACATAGAACGCTGGAAAGTTTATGATGCGTTAAGTTTCAGATTAATACGATGAATCACGAGAGTTAGTTAGGGAGCATGGAGATTGAAAAAGATAATAGAATGACCAGCTTTATGCTGAACTGCCGGCCATTCGATGATAGTACTTACCCCTGCCAGTTTTCACAGCCAGATATATTTTTATCAATAACTAAATCGCCCTCAACCTCATATGCAATGTAACCAATTAAGAATGAAAAGACGACAGAGTCTGCGGTAACATCAGTTAAGCCAACTGCGCATTTGTCGCTCTCAATCGCTTTATCGGCAGCTTCTTTTACATTTGGAATACCTAGAGGGAAAATAATTACCGGCTTACTGTCTTCACCTTTCACTCGAGGGCCTTTCACAAAATCCCCTTTGTTTATATCAATATTTTTTGTTGAAGCGAGAGTAAAGTCAGCAACTCGTTGTGCGCAGCCTGAAGAAAATAATGCGCTTAAAATAACTAAAGAAAAGAATGCCTTTTTCATAATTTAAAACCTCGTAATAAAAGGGCGCGCATTATTCCATAAGCAATACGACTCCGTGAAGCTATTAATAACCATTTTTTCAATTACTTAGAGCAAAAAAAGACCATTTAACAAAAAAGGCGCTGAGTGTTAACCCAACGCCTTTCTTGAAGCTTCTTTTAGTCCTACATCACTGTCTACATTTTCGAACACTTAACTGTATACATCAAACATAAGTCATTGATTTTAAAGGACTATAAGAGACAGCGATTGATTACATCATGCCGCCCATTCCGCCCATGCCGCCCATATCAGGCATTGCTGGTGCGTCTTCTTTAGGTAGTTCAGCTACCATTGCTTCAGTTGTGATCATTAGTGAAGCAATTGAAGATGCGAACTGTAGTGCAGAGCGCGTTACTTTAGTTGGGTCAAGAATACCCATCTCTAGCATGTCGCCGTAAGTATCGTTACCTGCGTTGTAACCGTAGTTACCTTCGCCGTTCTTCACTTCGTTAACTACTACTGATGCTTCTGCACCTGAGTTAATAGAGATTTGACGTAGAGGCGCTTCCATTGCACGTAGTGCAAGCTTAATACCTACTGTTTGGTCGTCGTTGTCGCCAGTAAGGTCAGCAAGTTTGGCTGCTGCGCGAACTAGTGCTACACCACCACCAGGTACTACACCTTCTTCAACCGCTGCGCGAGTTGCATGTAGTGCATCTTCTACGCGGTCTTTCTTCTCTTTCATTTCAACTTCAGTTGCTGCACCAACTTTAATTACTGCAACACCGCCAGAAAGCTTAGCTAGACGCTCTTGAAGCTTCTCTTTGTCGTAGTCTGACGTAGAGTCTTCAATTTGACCTTTGATTTGAGCACAACGGCCTTCAATCGCTTCTTGGTCGCCGTTACCGTCAACAACTGTTGTGTTGTCTTTGTTGATAACTACGCGCTTAGCTGTACCTAGGTCTTCAAGCTGAACTTTTTCAAGGTCTAGACCAATTTCTTCAGAGATTACTGTACCGCCAGTTAGGATAGCGATGTCTTGAAGCATTGCTTTACGACGGTCACCGAAACCTGGTGCTTTAACCGCTGCAACTTTAACAATACCGCGCATGTTATTAACTACTAGTGTAGCAAGCGCTTCGCCTTCAACATCTTCAGCGATGATCATTAGCGGCTTACCAGCTTTCGCTACGCCTTCAAGGGTAGGAAGTAGTTCGCGGATGTTAGAAATCTTCTTGTCAACCAATAGGATGAACGGGTTGTCTAGTTCAACCGTACCGTTTTCTTGGTTGTTGATGAAGTATGGAGATAGGTAACCGCGATCGAACTGCATACCTTCAACAACGTCTAGTTCGTTTTGAAGTGCCTGACCTTCTTCTACAGTGATAACACCTTCTTTACCTACTTTTTCCATTGCCTGAGCAATGATGTCGCCAACTTCTGCATCAGAGTTTGCAGAGATAGTGCCTACTTGAGCGATAGACTTGCTGTCTGCACAGTCAGTAGACAGAGCTTTAAGCTCTTCAACTGCTGCCGCAACCGCTTTGTCGATACCGCGCTTAAGATCCATTGGGTTCATACCCGCTGCAACGCTCTTAAGACCTTCAGTTACGATTGCTTGCGCAAGTACAGTAGCAGTAGTTGTACCGTCACCCGCTTCGTCGTTCGCTTTAGACGCTACTTCTTTTACCATCTGCGCGCCCATGTTCTCGAACTTGTCTTCAAGCTCGATTTCTTTCGCTACAGACACACCATCTTTAGTGATAGTAGGTGCACCGAAAGACTTGTCTAGAACAACGTTACGGCCTTTTGGACCTAGTGTTACTTTAACTGCGTTAGCTAGTGTGTTTACGCCTTTTAGCATTTTGCTGCGAGCGTCATCACCAAAACGTACTTCTTTAGCTGCCATGATTAAATTCCTCTAAAATTCGTTTTAACGTTAGTTGTAATTACTCAACAATCGCTAGAATGTCGCTTTCGCTTAGGATTAGTACTTCTTCACCATCCAGCTTTTCCGTTTTAACGCCGTAACCGTCGTTGAAAATAACGGTGTCGCCTACTTTAACGTCTAGCGCTTTAACTTCGCCGTTCTCAAGAATGCGACCGTTACCTACTGCGATTACTTCGCCGCGTGTAGATTTTTCTGCTGCAGAACCAGTCAGAACGATACCGCCTGCAGATTTGCTTTCTTGCTCTGCGCGCTTAAGGATTACGCGGTCGTGTAAAGGACGAATTGCCATTTTCAAGTCTCCTGAAAATTCCACTATTCAAGTTTATGTGATTACCAACATTCAGACTGTCCGAATGTTGTGTGCCTGGGTTGCTCATTGCTGAGCAGTTAAAATCGTTTCTGCACGGATAGATGGGGTAGTACCCAGATAACTTCAAGGGTTTTTAAGCAAAAAAATGTAAAAAAATTGGTTTTTTCACTAAATACTTCTTTTTATTGGGCAAGTAAACGCCGTTTATCGCGGTAAACGGCGCTCATAACCTGATGGAGAGGGCGTTGGGGCTCGCTATTTTAAGCGCTTATCTGGGTCGTTAGTGGTGTGATCGGTGTACTCACCTTCAAACACATCACCATCGCTATTATGTGAGCGTGAACGCTGGTCGAAAGGACTTTGCCCAAACGGAGACTGACCCTGTCCGAAGCCTGCAGTTCCCGGCCCCATACCCGGAGCGACAACACGCATTTTCATGTGCTTACTGACCTGAGCAGCAAAGAAGTGACGAGAGCCTGGCATTGCCAATAAGAAGCCGAAAATATCGGTAATAAAGCCTGGCGTCACAAGTAAAATACCTGCAACCACCAGCATCAAGCCTTCAACTAGTTCTTTTCCTGGCACTTCATTTCGCTGCATTTTTTCTTGTGCAGTTTGCAGTGTACTCACGCCTTCGCGTTTAACAAAGTAAGCACCAATAAAGGCAGAAAGAAGTACCAAGCCAACGGTATTCCAACCACCGATCACGCTGCCCACATTTATCAGCAACGCAATCTCTAAAATAGGTAATAGGGCAAACAGTATAAATAAAACCCGCAAAATGCTTCCTCTTTCATGTATTCATAACCTGTTATAGGGTCTTTGTACGTAATAACAAGAAAAGGTGCCCACCCTTTCGCTTAAATAGCCACTTAAAGCGACCGATAACGACCGTGATATACTGTAGCTATGAAAGAATAGTGCGACTTTTCAGGTCAATTACATATCGACCCATTAGCAAAGTAACAGGCGCGAAATAAAGTAGGAAAAGTTCATGACTATTAAGCTTGTATTGTGCACCACACCCGATGAAAAGACAGCGCAGTTAATTGCCAGCACGCTTATAGAAGAAAAGCTTGCCGCCTGCGTCAACATAATCAAGGGTATAGAGTCCGTTTATGAGTGGCAGGGGAAGGTGGAAACCGACGTAGAATGCCAACTGCTTATTAAAACGAACACACAACACGTTTTACAGGCCTTCGATAGAGTAAGCGAACTACATCCGTATGATGTCCCTGAATGGTTAGAACTTAATGCTGAGGCTAGCAGCGCTTACGGTCAGTGGTTACAAACCACGCTACAGCGCTAGTTAAAACGTAATTCTAATAAAAATAACGACAACGCAAAATAGATAAAAATGAACTGTAACTTTATGACTTTACCTCCTTTTCCATCAGGCACTGCATCAGCTTCACTGTTTCGTCGCTTTAGCGCTTATGTACTTTCAGCATTTTGTTTAATGACGTTATTAAGCACGTTCGCCTTGGCTCAGGTGCCCAATGCCTTTGACGATCCGTTCGTGGATGAACCCCAATTTTTAGATGTAGACCAAGCGTTTGCGTTCGATTTTAACCAAAAAGGCGACGCGCTTACGGTAAGCTTCGATATTGCGGAAGGCTATTATCTGTATCTAAAGCAGTTTAAGTTTGTGGCGAAACAAGCCGAAATTGGCGAGCCTGAGTACCCAAATGGGATAATGATTCAGGATGAGTTTTTTGGCGAGTCTGAAGTGTTTTATAACGGCGTATCTATTACCTTACCCATTGAGTCAGCACTCAGTGACGGCGTAGTTAAAATTCGCTATCAAGGCTGCGCTGACGCAGGGCTTTGCTACCCGCCGACAGTGAAAGTCGTGTATTTAAACGAAGTGGGAAGCAGTGCAGTTGCTGATACAGATACGACCTCAGAATCAAATGACGCAGCGACCTCTTCGCAAAGCGAGCAGTTCGATTTAGCGCAAAGGCTAATTGATAAAGATAACCTTGCTCTCACTTTAGCTCTATTTTTTGCACTAGGCGTAGGCTTAGCCTTTACACCTTGCGTATTCCCGATGTATCCCATTGTGTCGGGCATTGTGATTGGTCAGGGCAAACCTAAAACCGCATCGCATTCATTCTGGCTAACCTTTGTTTACGTTCAAGGTATGGCGATCACATACTCACTGCTTGGATTAGTGGTTGCGGTAGCCGGCGCGCAGTTTCAAGCTGCGCTTCAACACCCTGTAGTACTCGGCGTATTCATTGTGCTATTTGTGGCGCTGGCCGTTGCTCTGTTTGGTGGCTTTGAAATTCAGCTACCGGCAAAGTATCAAGAAAAGCTCACTCACATGAGTAACAATCAAACACCCGGCAGCTTTGCAGGGGTGTTTATTATGGGTGTATTGTCTGGTCTTATCGCTTCACCCTGCACTACTGCGCCGCTAACCGGCATATTGCTATTCATCGCTCAAACTGGCGATATGACACTGGGCTTTATTTCTCTTTACTTGTTAAGTAATGGTATGGGCGTTCCACTTATTCTGTTCGGCATGACAGGTGGAAAACTCCTACCTAAAGCAGGTAACTGGATGAATGTGGTTAAGGTGACTTTCGGCTTTATGATGCTTGCCGTGGCCATTGTGTTTATTGAGCGTTTATATAATAGCCCAGCCACTGGCTTCCTATGGGGATTGCTTGGCTTCGGTTTATTCGGTTACTACTGGGTACTCAATCGCGCCAGCAAAAACTCACTGATGAAGCTTGTACGTGCTGTTGTGGTGGCAATAGGCATTATGGGAAGTGCTGGCCTTACTTATCAAGCAGGGCTAAACACAGGGCTTTGGGGCGAGCACTCTGATGGTGTTCACGCAGGGCACCCAGACTTTGTTGTTGCGCGAGACTTAGCAGACTTACGTAATAAAATAGCGGCGGCTAACGCACAAGGTAAAACCGTGATGGTCGATTTGTACGCCGACTGGTGCGTAGCCTGTAAGGAGTTTGAAAAGTACACCTTCCCTGACGAGAAAGTGGTATCTGCACTTAGTAATACGGTATGGATGCAAATGGACCTTACCGATAACACACCAGAACGTCAGGAGATTTTTGACACCTTTACTGTGCTAGGCCTGCCTACCATTTTGTTCTTTGACGAAAACGGCGACGAGCTAACCAAAGCCCGTGTCACCGGGTTTATGAAAGCAGACGCCTTTGCCGGTCACGTAAATGAGTGGCTTAACAATGGGTCTAACACTAATGACGGTCAAAGTGGTCGCTTGGACTAAGGCGCGTCGATTCCAGGCCTTTCCTCTTCTCATATGGCGAGTATGGCGAGCGGTGCGAAGCGCTGCTCTCTTAATCTTGGGTAGGGGCGGGGTTCAGAGAAGAAGGTTGGATTCAATGCTGGCCTTCTTATTTATTTCGCTCACTTTTTCCCTATCAGTAACAGCGAAAACCACGGGGTGCTTTGATAACAAACGCTTTTGTTTTGAGCTTACGCCTTCGTCTTCTTCTCTTTATTTAGTCTCAGTACAGAGAAAAGTAGAATTGCCCGTAGCGCTAACTCTGTATTCCAATGTGATGCAAGACATTCCCACAGGCAATGGGGAGCTTAGATCAAAAGCCCACGTTAACGCATTTTTAGATACCAATGACCAAGTGCCCCTTGGCGTAGTAAAAAATGCCGACGCATTCTGGGCATCTATGCGCGTTAAATGGACGGTGGGGCGCGTAGACGCGATACACGACAACGCCTATACGTACCTGCCACCGCTACAACCAGCTAGCAAATACCGTATTGTTCAAGGCTTTAACGGCAATTTTAGTCATTCTGGGGCGTCAAGGTATGCTCTCGATTTTGCCGCGCCTGTAGGTACACCTATTTTAGCCGCCCGGGAAGGCGTAGTGATCGACACGAAAGATGACGGCACGAAAGGCGGGCCAACGCCGAAGTTTGCAAAATACGCTAACTACGTTGTTATTCTTCATAGCGACGGAACCACCGGCGAATACTACCACCTGAAATATAAAGGTGTTGTAGTAACAAGAGGGCAAACTGTAAAGCGCGGGCAGCTTATCGGTTATACCGGCAATACGGGGTTTTCTTCCTTACCCCACCTTCACTTTGGCATTTATGTAGCCAAATTCCATGGTAAGTACGTGAGTGTGCCGTTTTCCCTCGACAGCGCCCTAACTAAGGCCTCGCCTTAGCATTTATAGCAATACATACTGATACTTTTCGTTAAAACTGCCATCTCATCCCCCACTAACGCCTTCTGAGAGTGCAGCATGCTGCGGTTTCACAGGCAGCCAACAAGCAAACTTCCCAATAAACTTTGCGCCGAAAACACCTGATTAGACCAGTATTTTGCTGCGAAATCTTTATCTATCACTATAATCAGCATTTAACACAATAAACGAGCAAATTAATTGGCTTTTTTTCGTGCAACTGTCACAAAAGTTTGTTGAAATGACAATAACCGTGACTTTTTCCCGAAGATAGCAGCAAACTAGATGAATATTTTGTTATTGAACGGCCCTAACCTGAATATGTTAGGCCAAAGAGAACCCGACAAATACGGCACACAAACCTTGCAAGACATCGTAGATGATTTGCAGGCGCAGGCTGCGTCAAGCAACGTGACCTTAACGCATTTTCAGTCAAACGCTGAGTTTGAACTGATTGATCGCGTGCACGCTGCTATGGGTACTGTTGATGCCATTATTATTAATCCTGCTGCCTTCACGCACACCAGCGTCGCCCTTCGCGATGCATTATTAAGTGTCAATATCCCGTTTATTGAAGTGCATTTGTCGAACGTTCACGCCCGTGAACCGTTTCGTCATCATTCCTATTTTTCTGATGTTGCAGCTGGCGTCATTGTTGGCCTTGGTGCCATGGGCTACTCGCTCGCGCTAACTGCAGCAATCAACTTACCGAAATCGCATAAATAAAGCAGAGACAGAACATGGATATTAGAAAGATTAAAAAACTCATCGAACTAGTGGAAGAATCTGGCATTGCCGAGCTAGAAATCACTGAAGGCGAAGAGTCTGTACGCATCCACCGTGGCCCAACGGGTGTTCAAGCGCCAATGAACTACAGCTTTGCAGCTCCTGCTGCACCGCAAATGGCCCCTGCTCCAGCGGCGGCAGCTACCACTGCTTCTGAAGCACCAGCAGAGCCAGCTCAGCCAGAAGGTCACATTGTTAAGTCTCCAATGGTAGGTACGTTCTACCGTGCATCTTCACCAACGGCAAAAGCATTTGCAGAAGTGGGTCAGCAAGTGAAAGTTGGCGACACGCTTTGTATCGTTGAAGCAATGAAGATGATGAACCAAATTGAAGCAGATAAAGCCGGTGTGGTTAAGGCAATCTTGGTTGAAAACCAAGACCCTGTAGAATTCGACCAGCCAATGTTCATCATTGAATAAGCGAGTGCTTAACTATGCTAGATAAAGTACTTATTGCTAACCGTGGTGAGATTGCCCTGCGTATTTTGAGAGCCTGTAAAGAACTAGGCATCAAAACCGTAGCGGTGCACTCTACTGCGGATAAAAACTTGAAGCACGTGTTGCTGGCTGACGAATCAATTTGTATTGGTAAAGCATCGGCAACCGAAAGCTACCTGAACATTCCTCGCATTATCGCTGCTGCAGAAGTCACTAACTCTATTGCTATTCACCCAGGTTACGGTTTCCTAGCGGAAAACGCAGACTTTGCTGAAGCGGTAGAAAAAAGCGGCTTTATTTTCATTGGCCCTAAAGCTGAAACTATCAACCTTATGGGTGACAAAGTTTCTGCTATCAACGCCATGAAAAAAGCAGGCGTACCGTGTGTACCCGGTTCCGACGGCCCGCTAACTGACGATGTAGAGCGCAACAAAGCCATTGCTAAGCGCATTGGTTACCCAATCATCGTTAAAGCTGCGGGCGGCGGCGGTGGTCGTGGTATGCGCGTGGTGCGCAGCGAAGCTGAGTTGATTAAAGCCATTGAAACCACGCAAGCGGAAGCTGGCGCTGCATTTGGCAACTCAACGGTTTACATGGAAAAATTCCTTGAAAACCCACGTCACGTCGAAATTCAGGTATTAGCTGATGGCCAAGGCAACGCTATTCACTTAGGTGAGCGTGACTGTTCAATGCAACGTCGCCACCAAAAAGTGGTTGAAGAAGCGCCTGCACCGGGTATTTCTGAGCAAATGCGCACCAAGATTGGCGATCGCTGCCGCAAAGCCTGTATTGAAATTGGCTACCGCGGAGCAGGTACTTTCGAGTTCCTATATGAAAACGGTGAATTCTATTTCATTGAAATGAATACCCGTATTCAGGTAGAGCACCCTGTATCTGAAATGATCACAGGCGTTGACCTTATTAAAGAGCAGCTTCGCATTGCAGCCGGTCAGCCACTGTCAATTGATCAGTCGCAAATTCAAATTCGTGGCCACGCTATTGAATGTCGAATTAACGCAGAAGATCCACAAACCTTTATTCCTAGCCCTGGTCCTATCGATATGTTCCATGCGCCAGGTGGTTTAGGTATTCGTTGGGAGTCGCATATTTACGCGGGCTACCACGTACCTCCTTACTACGATTCAATGATAGGCAAGCTTATCACTTACGGTGAAAGCCGCGACGAAGCGATTGCTCGTATGCGCCACGCCCTTGAAGAGATTGTAGTTGAAGGAATTAAAACGAATATCCCTCTTCAGCGTGCCATTATGGCCGATGAAAACTTCTTCGCGGGTGGAACCAACATCCACTACCTAGAGAAGAAGCTAGGTTTAGCCTAATCCCCCCTTTGGGCTACACGCTGTTTTTTGTGTAGCCCAATTTTCTTTCTTCGCTATTCGCTATTCGCTATTCGCTATTCGCTATTCGCTATTCGCTATTCGCTATTCGCTATTCGCTATTCGCTATTCGCTATTCGCTATTCAGCACATTCTAATTTTCCGATTACTACAATCAATTTTTAACGATTTTCCTATTTAAAAACTGGTTCTATACTGCATACAAGTTTTAAGACATCTCCCTGAGTTTTAATGCTTTTGTGTGTTTTACCCTCATTGGAGTCCCACTCCACTTATTGCCGGCATCCCTGCCGGC